>NZ_JQNR01000005.1:3016030-3317633 GCF_000745345.1 Actinacidiphila yeochonensis CN732
CCCTCCGCCGACCCGGCGGTGCTGAAGACCGCGCTGACCCGCGGCGCCTTCGAGTACCAGGGCCAGAAGTGCTCGGCCACCTCCCGCGCCTACGTCCCGCGCTCGCTGTGGGAGGGCGGCTTCAGGCAGGAGTTCGCCGCCGAGGTCGACGGCATCACCATGGGCGACGTCACCGACCTGTCGAACTTCGTCGGCGCCCTCATCGACGAGCGGTCCTTCGCCAAGAACAAGGCCGCCATCGACCGCGCCAAGGCCGACCCGACGGTCGAGGTCGTGGCCGGCGGCACCTACGACGACTCGGTCGGCTACTTCGTCCGGCCCACCGTGCTGGCCTGCACCGACCCGGAGAACGCGGTCTTCCGCGAGGAGTACTTCGGCCCGGTCCTCGCCGTCCACGTGTACGAGGACGCCGAGTACGACGCGATGCTCGCCCAGATGGAGTCGGTCGCCGACTACGCCCTCACCGGCTCGGTGATCGCCCGCGACCGCGCGGCCGTCGCCCACACCATGGACGTGCTCCGCTACGCGGCCGGCAACTTCTACATCAACGACAAGTCCACCGGGGCCGTCGTCGGCCAGCAGCCCTTCGGCGGTGCGCGGGCCTCCGGCACCAACGACAAGGCCGGCGCGGCGCAGAACCTCATGCGCTGGACGTCCACCCGGGCGATCAAGGAGGCGCTGCTCCCGCCCACGGACTACCGCTACCCGCACCAGGGCTGACCTTTCCGGCCCGCCAGCCCGGCCCGCCGTCCCTGACCTCGGCGGGCCGCCCGGCCCCGCCCCCGCCTCCCACGCCCCGAGGAGACGGGGCGGCTCCACGTCCAGGCGTGCCGAGGGCGAGCGCGTCCGCGCCCGAACGGGTGAGGTGCGTCTCAGATACTAGGAAGTCCGAGTAATTCCGCAGACACGGCCGGGCTGTTGTTCTAGCGTGGAACAAGAGCCGAACGTGGCCGCCCGACCGGGCGACCGGCGGATCGAGCCCGGTGCCACCGCATGGCGGGTCACCCCCCGCGGCGCCGTTCTCCGCCGCGCGTTCCGGCAGCCGCTGTTGTCCCACACCGTTCACCACCGCCCGCCACCGCCTGCCGCGGCCGCCCGGAACCGGGCCACCGTACGAGCGGGTGGAGGGGCGGTGCCCACCGGCCGACCGCCGGCGCGGAACCCTCAGCAGCCCCGTTTCTCCCTGGAGTTGGTATCCCATGGACGAGAACGCCCGCCAGAACGCCCTGCGCGCCCTCCAGCGCTCCATGGACCGCCGCGACAACGGCGGCTCCACCGGCCACGAACGCGCGCACGAGCAGCTCCACGACCGCGACCACGACCACGACGGCCGCTGACCCGGCAGCTGACCCGGCCGCCGTCCTACCCGCCGGCGGCGGTGGGGCCCGCGCACGCCGCGTCACGGTGCGCGACATCGATGTCCGGCATCCGGACATCGCATGTCACAAGGCAAGACGCGGAGTAGGGTGCCCTGCATGTCTCGCAGCATCAGCCTCGCAGTGATCCCCGGTGACGGAATCGGCCAGGAGGTCGTCGCGGAGGGCCTCAAGGTCCTCTCTGCGGTCCTTCCGCAGGAAACCAAGCTGGAGACCAAGGAGTACGACTTCGGCGCCAAGCGGTACCACCGCACCGGCCAGACCCTCACCGACGAGGACCTCGCCGACCTCAAGCCCCACGACGCCATCCTGCTCGGCGCGATCGGTGACCCCTCCGTGCCGTCCGGTGTGCTGGAGCGCGGGTTCCTGCTGAAGCTGCGGTTCGCCTTCGACCACCACGTGAACCTCCGGCCCAGCCGGCTCTTCCCGGGTGTGGCCACCCCGCTGGCGGGGGCGCCCGAGATCGACTTCGTGGTCGTCCGCGAGGGCACCGAGGGCCCGTACACCGGCAACGGCGGCGTGATCCGGACCGGCACCCCGCACGAGGTCGCCACCGAGGTCAGCCTCAACACCGCCTACGGCATCGAGCGGGTGGTGCGCGACGCCTACGCCCGCGCCCAGGCCCGCCCGCGCAAGAAGCTCACGCTGGTCCACAAGAACAACGTGCTGGTCCACGCCGGCCACCTGTGGACCCGCGTCTTCCAGGCCGTCGGGGCCGAGTACCCCGACGTCACCACCGACTACCTGCACGTGGACGCGGCGACGATCTTCCTCGTCACGCAGCCCGAGCGGTTCGACGTGATCGTCACCGACAACCTCTTCGGTGACATCATCACCGACCTCGCCGCGGCCGTCTCCGGCGGCATCGGCGTGGCCGCGAGCGGCAACATCAACCCCAGCCGCGAGTTCCCCTCGATGTTCGAGCCCGTCCACGGCTCGGCCCCGGACATCGCCGGCCAGTCCAAGGCCGACCCGACCGCCACCGTCCTGTCCGTCGCCCTGCTCCTGCGGCACCTGGGCTACGACGCGGAGGCCGCCCGGGTCGAGGCCGCGGTCCAGGCCGACCTGGCCGAGCGGGGCACCCTTCCCGCCCGCTCCACCGTGGAGATCGGCGACGCCCTGGCCGCCCGGGTCTCCGGCTGATCCGGCGGCACCCACCGCGGTAACCGTCCCCCGTCCCGGGCGCGCCCCCGCGTCCTGACGCCGCACCGGCCCGCTGAGCCCCTCCGGGGCCCGGCGCCGGGCGGCCCCGTCGTACCGCGCCCGCGGCCCTCCGGCCGCGGGCGCCTCGGCGAGCCTTCGCGCCCGCCGGCACCCGCCGCTGCCTCCGGCCGTTCAGGTCGGGGCGGCGGGGGGAGGTCACTCCGCCCCGTCCTGCTGCGATAATCGGAACGGGGCCGCAGTGCGGCGGGAAAGTCGGACGTCCTAGCACCTTGGACCGGACGCCACGCGAACACGTTGAAGGAACCAGACATGACGACGTCCACGATCGAGCTCAAGCCCTCCTCCCACCTGCTGCCCGACGCCGAACGGGAGGCGATCCTCGCCAACCCCGGCTTCGGCCGCCACTTCACCGACCACATGGTGTCGATCAAGTGGACCGAGGGCCGCGGCTGGCACGACGGCCAGCTCGTGCCGTACGCGCCGCTCTCCATCGACCCGGCGAACATGACGCTGCACTACGCGCAGACCATCTTCGAGGGCCTCAAGGCGTACCGGCAGCCCGACGGCTCGGTGGCCACCTTCCGCCCCGAGGCCAACGCCCTGCGCTTCCAGGCCTCCGCGCGCCGGCTGGCCATGCCCGAACTGCCGGTGGAGACCTTCATCGAAGCCGTCGAGGTGCTGGTCCGGCAAGACTCCGCCTGGGTGCCCGAGTCCGGTGAGGCGTCGCTCTACCTGCGCCCGTTCATGTTCGCCACCGAGGTCGGCCTGGGCGTGCGCCCGTCCAACGAGTACACCTTCCTGGTCATCGCCTCCCCGGCCGGCGCCTACTTCTCCGGCGGCGTCAAGCCCGTCTCCGTGTGGCTGTCCGAGGAGTACGTGCGCGCCGCCCCCGGCGGCACCGGCGCGGCCAAGGCCGGCGGCAACTACGCCGCCTCGCTGGTCGCCCAGGCCCAGGCCGCCGAGAAGGGCTGCGACCAGGTGGTCTGGCTCGACGCGATCGAGCGCCGCTGGGTGGAGGAGATGGGCGGGATGAACCTGTACTTCGTGTACGGCGACCGCATCGTCACCCCCGAGCTGTCCGGCTCGCTGCTGCCCGGCATCACCCGCGACTCGCTGCTGACCATCGCCGCCGACCTCGGCTACCAGGTGGCCGAGGAGCGGATCAGCGTCGAGGACTGGAAGCGCGGCAACGAGGACGGCACCCTCACCGAGGTCTTCGCCTGCGGCACCGCCGCGGTGATCACCCCCGTCGGCTCGGTGAAGTCCACCCGCGCCGACTGGACCGTCGCCGACGGCGAGCCCGGCGAGGCCACCATGCGGCTGCGCAAGGCACTGCTCGACATCCAGACCGGCCGCGCCGCCGACCCGCACGGCTGGATGCACCCGCTGAGCGCGTGACGCCCCCCGCTCGGGGCGGCCCCCCGACCGGGGGCCGCCCTGAGCCGCGTCCGGCACGCCGCGGGAGCGAGGTCCCGCCCCGGACGGGCGCCCCCGGTGAGGCCTGGGCCAGAACGTGAGACGGGGGTTCCCCGTGGCCGGGAATGTGGCAGACTGCCGACGTGTCCTCGTACGCCCTGATTATTGGCAGCAGGCACGCCGGTCCGCAGTGACGCCCTGACTGACCCCAGTAGGACGCCATCGTGCCCCAGACCCGCGTGCAGACCTCTCGCATCCGCGAGAGGTTTTTTCGTTTCCCGGCCCACCCGCGCCGGGGGCGTTCCGCACGAGGGGCGAGGGGGCAAGTGGAGTCGGAACCTCCGGACGGCAGCCCGCGCGGCCCGGAGGCCACCCCGTCCACCGACAGGAGTTGCATCAGCCATGACCGCCGAACGCGACGACGGCTTCCACGTCTTCGACACCACCCTGCGCGACGGCGCCCAGCGCGAGGGCATCAACCTCACCGTCGCCGACAAGCTCGCCATCGCCCGGCACCTGGACGACTTCGGCGTGGGCTTCATCGAGGGCGGCTGGCCGGGGGCCAACCCCCGGGACACCGAGTTCTTCGCGCGCGCCGCCGCCGAACTCGACCTGCGCCACGCCACCCTCGTCGCCTTCGGCGCCACCCGCCGGGCCGGCGGCTCGGCCGCCGAGGACCCGCAGGTGCGGGCGCTGCTGGAGTCGGGCGCCCCGGTGGTCACCCTCGTCGCCAAGGCACACGACCGGCACGTCGAACTCGCCCTGCGCACCACGCTGGAGGAGAACCTGGCGATGGTCCGGGACACCGTCTCCCACCTGGTGGCCCAGGGCCGGCGGGTCTTCGTCGACTGCGAGCACTTCTTCGACGGCTACCGCGCCAACCCCGAGTACGCCACCTCCGTCGTCGCCGCCGCGCACGAGGCCGGCGCCTCCGTGGTGGTGCTGTGCGACACCAACGGCGGCATGCTGCCCGCCCAGGTGGGCGCCGTCACCGCCGAGGTGCTCGCCGCCACCGGCGCCCGGCTCGGCATCCACGCCCAGGACGACACCGGCTGCGCGGTCGCCAACAGCCTCGCCGCCGTGGACGCCGGCGCCACCCACGTGCAGTGCACCGCCAACGGCTACGGCGAGCGGGTCGGCAACGCCAACCTCTTCCCGGTGGTCGCCGCCCTGGAGCTGAAGCAGGGCCGGCGGGTGCTGCCCGAGGGCTCGCTCGGCGAGATGACCCGCATCTCCCACGCCATCGCCGAGATCGTCAACCTGCCGTCCTCCACGCACCAGCCGTACGTGGGCGTGTCGGCGTTCGCGCACAAGGCAGGACTGCACGCCTCCGCGATCAAGGTCGACCCCGACCTCTACCAGCACATCGACCCCGAGCAGGTCGGCAACACCATGCGGATGCTGGTCTCCGACATGGCCGGCCGCGCCTCCATCGAGCTCAAGGGCAAGGAGCTCGGCATCGACCTCGGCGGCGACCGCGAGGTGGTCGGCCGTGTGGTGGAGCGGGTCAAGGAGCGCGAGCTCAAGGGCTACACCTACGAGGCCGCCGACGCCTCCTTCGCGCTGCTGCTCCACGACGAGCTGCAGCGGTCCCGCACCGGCGAGGAGCCCGGCCGCTTCTTCCGCACGGAGTCCTGGCGCGTCATCACCGAGGACCGGCCCGACGGCACGCACGCCAACGAGGCCACGGTGAAGCTGTGGGCCAAGGGTGAGCGCATCGTCGCCACCGCCGAGGGCAACGGCCCGGTCAACGCCCTGGACCGGGCGCTGCGGGTGGCCCTGGAGCGGATCTACCCGCAGCTCGCCGGCTTCGCGCTGGTCGACTACCGGGTGCGCATCCTCGAAGGCCGTTCCGGCACCGACTCCACCACCCGGGTGCTCATCACCACCAGCGACGGCGGCGCCGAGTGGTCCACGGTCGGCGTCGCCGACAACGTGATCGCCGCGTCCTGGCAGGCACTCGACGACGCCTACGCCTACGGCCTGCTGCGGGCCGGCCTGGAACCGGGGGAGTAGCGGCCGCCGGCACCAGGCCGACGCCCCCGGAGCGGGCGCGTGCCGAGCGGTGCGCACGCCGTGCCACCAGCGCACGGCGCCGGGCGGCGGGCGGCGGGCGGCAGGCAGGCGGTGGCGTGCGGCGGGCGGCCGGTGGCGGGAAACCCGGTGGGTCCGGACCGCCCGCGCCCCTACCCTGCCCACCATGACCGATGCAGCGGATCGTTTCGCCGACAAGGCCGGCCGGCCACCGGTACCCCGCGCCCGCCCCGCCGACGCCGACCGGGCGGGCGCGGCGGACGGGCCGAGAGGGCGGGCGCGGCCGGCGGGGTGGGCGCGGGGGCCGCGGTGGTGCGGCCGGCCCGGCCCGGGGACGCCGCGGCCATCGCTCACGTCCACGTCGCCTCGCGTGAGAGCACCATGCCCTACCTCCCGCCGCGCCGCCGCAGCGACGCCGAGGTGGTGGCCTGGGTCGCCGAGGTGATGCTGCCGGGGTCCGCCGTGTGGGTGGCCGAGGACCCGGTAGGCGCGGTCGTCGGGTACGCGGCGGTGGCGGGGGAGGTGCTGGAGCACCTGTACCTGCTGCCCGGCGTGCTGCGCCGGGGCATCGGCTCGCGGCTGCTGGAACAGGCCCGGCGGCACCGGCCCGGCGGCCTGACCCTGCACGTCTTCCAGCGGAACACCGGCGCCCGGGCCTTCTACGCCCGCCACGGCTTCACGGTGGTGGACCTGGACGACGGTTCGCGGAACATGGAGCACGAGCCCGCCATGACGCTGCGCTGGGAACCGGTGACCAACGGCACACCTACCGACGGGTAACCGGTGGGGGTGCCGGAGCCGTAGGGTGAGCGCCGGACCCTCGACCGCGATCCACCGGGAGATGCGTATGCGCTCGGCGAAGGACTTCTTCCGCCCGCTGGCCGTCGGGGCGCCGGCCCCCCTCAGGGAGGTCCCGTTCCGCCCGTCACGGATGATCCACTTCTTCGACCCCGGCAACGAGAAGATGGCCGCGAAGGTGCCCGCCCTCGTCCCGCAGGTCGACGTACTGCTCGGCAACCTGGAGGACGCCGTGCCCGCCGACCGCAAGGAGGCCGCGCGGGCCGGGCTGCTGAGGACCGCCCGCGCCACCGATCTGGGCGCCACCCAGCTGTGGACCCGGATCAACAGCCTCGACTCGCCCTGGGCGCTGGACGACCTGCTCACCCTCGTCCCCGGCATCGGCGACCGGCTCGACGTCGTCATGGTCCCCAAGGTCGAGGGCGCCCAGGACATCCACTACGTCGACCGGCTGCTGGCCCAGCTGGAGGCGAAGGCGGGGCTGACCCGGCCGGTCCTGGTGCACGCCATCCTGGAGACCGCCGCCGGGGTGGCCAACGTCGAGGAGATCGCCGGTGCCAGTCCGCGCATGCAGGGCATCTCGCTCGGCCCCGCCGACCTCGCCGCGAGCCGCCGGATGAAGACCACCCGGGTGGGCGGCGGCCATCCGGGCTACCTCGTCCGCGAGGACCCCGCCCCCGGCGCCCCCGCCGACGCCCCGCGCGCCTCCCACCAGCAGGACCTGTGGCACTACACGCTCGCCCGGATGGTCGACGCCTGCGCGGCGCACGGAATCCTCCCCTACTACGGGCCGTTCGGCGACATCCGGGACACCACCGCCTGCGAGGACCAGTTCCGCAACGCCTTCCTGCTCGGCTGCGTCGGCGCCTGGACCCTCCACCCGGCGCAGATCCCGCTGGCCCGCCGGGTGTTCTCGCCCGACCCGGCGGACGTCGCCTGGGCCCGCCGGGTGATCGCCGCCATGGGCGACGGCACCGGCGCGGTGATGATCGACGGCAGGATGCAGGACGACGCCACGTACAAGCAGTGCCAGGTGGTCGCCGGCCTCGCCGACGCCCTCGCCGCCCGCGACCCCGAACTCGCCCGCGCCTACGCCCGCGCCCACATCCACACCGACGCCTACGACACCGCCACGGAGGCCGCCCGATGACCAGCCCCGCCGCCCCCGCCCCCGCCGGAGGCGCCGACCCGGCCGGCCCCCGCCCGCGCCGCTCGGTGCTGTACATGCCCGGCGCCAACGCGCGCGCCCTGGAGAAGGCCAGGACCCTCCCCGCCGACGCGCTGATCCTGGACCTGGAGGACTCCGTCGCCCCCGACGCCAAGGCCGAGGCACGCGAACGGGTCGCCGCCGCGGTGGCCGGCGGCGGCTACGGCCACCGCGAGGTCGCCGTCCGGGTGAACGCCCCCGGCACCCCCTGGTACGCCGACGACCTGCGGGCCGCCGCCGCGGCCGGACCGGACGCGGTCGTGGTGCCCAAGGTGGAGTCGGCCGCGACCGTCCGCGAGGTCGAGCAGGCGCTGGAGGCGGCGGGCGCCCCCGGGCACACCGCCGTCTGGGCCATGCTGGAGACCCCGCTGGGGCTGCTGGACGCCCGCGCGGTGGCCGCCGCCTCGCCCCGGCTGGCCGTCCTCGTCATGGGCACCAACGACCTCGTGAAGGAACTGCGCGCCGAACACGTCCCCGGCCGCGCGCCGCTGCTCGCAGCGCTCTCCCTCGCGGTCCTCGCCGCCCGCGCGGCGGGCAAGACCATCTTGGACGGTGTCTACAACGACGTGACCGATCTGCCGGGCTTCGAGGAGGAGACCCGCCAAGCCCGGCAGCTCGGCTTCGACGGCAGGACGCTGATCCACCCGCGCCAGATCGAACCCTGCAACCGCGTCTTCAGCCCCGCCCCGGAGGAGGTCGAACGCGCCGGACGGATCATCGCCGCCTTCGAAGATGCCACGTCACAGGGGCGCGGCGTGGTCACGGTGGACGGCCGGATGGTCGAGAACCTGCACGTGGAGGAGGCCAGGCGGGTACTCGCGCTGGCCGCTGCGGTGGCCGGCCGCTGACCCGGGCGGCCGACCCGGGGGCCGGTGTCCTCGGGCCGGTCGCCGGGCGTGACTGTCGGGTTCCACCATGAAGTGCCCGAGGACACTGTACGAAGTCGATGGCCCGTTCCGTGGGCTTTCGCTCGTAGTGTCGATACATGACCACATCGCAAGAGGTGCCTGTCACGGCGGACGACGCCCACGGGCGCGTCGCCGAACTCCGAGCGATCCGCGAGGAGGTGCGGCGGGGGCCGAGCGAGAAGGCGACCGAGGCCCAGAGGGCCAAGGGGAAGCTCACGGCCCGCGAGCGGATCGACCTCCTGCTGGACGAGGACTCCTTCCACGAGGTGGAGGGGCTGCGCCGGCACCGGGCGACCGGGTTCGGGCTGGAGGGCAAGCGCCCCTACACCGACGGTGTGATCACCGGCTGGGGCACCGTGCACGGCCGGACGGTGTTCGTCTACGCGCACGACTTCCGGATCTTCGGCGGAGCCCTCGGCGAGGCGCACGCCCAGAAGATCCACAAGATCATGGACATGGCCATCTCGGCCGGCGCGCCCCTGGTCTCCCTCAACGACGGGGCCGGCGCGCGTATCCAGGAGGGCGTCTCCGCGCTCGCCGGCTACGGCGGCATCTTCCAGCGCAACACCCGCGCCTCCGGCGTCATCCCGCAGATCTCGGTGATGCTCGGCCCGTGCGCGGGCGGCGCCGCCTACTCCCCGGCGCTCACCGACTTCGTGTTCATGGTCCGCGAGACCTCGCAGATGTTCATCACCGGCCCCGACGTCGTCAAGGCCGTCACCGGTGAGGACATCACGCAGAACGGCCTGGGCGGCGCCGACGTGCACGCCGGCATCTCCGGCGTCTCGCACTTCGCGTACGACGACGAGCAGCACTGCCTCGAAGAGGTCCGCTACCTGCTGTCGCTGCTGCCGCAGAACAACCGCGAGAACCCGCCGGCCGTGGAGTGCGCCGACCCCGTCGAGCGGCGCGGTGACTCGCTGCTGGACCTGGTGCCCGCCGACGGCAACCGCGCCTACGACATGCACAAGGTCATCGAGGAGATCGTCGACGACGGCGAGTACCTGGAGGTCCACGAGCGCTGGGCCACCAACATCATCGTGGCGCTGGCCCGGCTCGACGGCCAGGTGGTCGGCATCGTCGCCAACCAGCCCGCCTCGCTGGCCGGCGTCCTCGACATCGAGGCGTCCGAGAAGGCCGCCCGCTTCGTGCAGATGTGCGACGCCTTCAACATCCCGATCGTCACCCTTCTGGACGTCCCCGGCTTCCTCCCCGGCGTCTCCCAGGAGCACGGTGGGATCATCCGGCACGGAGCGAAGCTGCTCTACGCGTACTGCAACGCCACCGTGCCGCGGATCTCGCTGATCCTGCGCAAGGCCTACGGCGGCGCGTACATCGTGATGGACTCCCAGTCCATCGGCGCCGACCTCACCTACGCGTGGCCGACCAACGAGATCGCGGTGATGGGCGCCGAGGGCGCGGCCAACGTGATCTTCCGCCGGCAGATCGCGGGGGCCGACGACCCCGAGGCGATGCGGTCCCGGATGGTGAAGGAGTACAAGGCCGAGCTGATGCACCCGTACTACGCCGCCGAGCGCGGCCTGGTGCACGACGTCATCGACCCGGCCGAGACCCGCGAGGTGCTCATCCACTCGCTGGCCATGCTCCGTACGAAGCACGCCGACCTGCCCTCCCGCAAGCACGGCAACCCGCCGCAGTGACCCGCCGCGGGGCGCCCGGCCCGCCGGACGCCCCGCAACCCCGCCCACTGCCACCGCCGCCGTCCGCCACCGCGGTCGGCGGCACACCACTGGAGACCATCGTGAGTACTCCCGCAGACGCCCCCGAACGCCCCCTCGATACCGCCCCCGGCCTCGACCTCTCCATAGTGCGCGTCGAGAAGGGCCACGCCGACGCCGAGGAGCTGGCCGCGCTCACCGCGCTGCTGCTCGCCCGCGCCGCCGCCGCGGGCACGCCGCCCCGCCCGCCCGGCCCGCTCCACCGCCGGCTGGCGCCGGCTGGAGCGCACCCCCGGCTTCCGCGCCCCGCACTCCTGGCAGGGCTGAGCCCCTGCCGGTCCTGCCCGCCGGCTGAGCCCGCCGCGGGCCGCCGGCTGAGCCGTTCGCGAGCCCCCGGCCGAGCCCGGGCAGGGCCCGCCGCCCGGCTGCCGGCCCGCGCCGCGCGACCCGCCCGTCCCGTCCTGTGACGCGTGACCTGTGGCACCCGTGCGGCGCCCCCCCCATGACGAACAACGGCGGCGCCCCCGCGAAGGGGGCGCCGCCGTCGGCGTTCAGGCGGGCGGGTCAGCCGGCGAGGCGGGCCAGCGCCGCGTCGATCCGGGCCAGCGTCCGCTCCCTGCCGAGCACCTGGAGCGACTCGAACAGCGGCAGCCCCACCGTCCGGCCGGTGACGGCCACCCGGACCGGCGCCTGCGCCTTGCCGAGCTTGAGGCCGTGCGCCTCGCCCGCCACCAGCACCGCGTCCTTCAGCGGCTCCGGCGCCGACCAGTCGGCCGCCGCCAGGTTCTCCCGGGCGGTGCGCAGCAGCGCGTCCGAGCCCTCCTTCATCGCCTTCGTCCACGACGCCTCGTCGAAGACCGGCTCGGGCAGGAAGAGGAAGTCGACGTTGGCGGTGATGTCCGACAGCACCGTCAGGCGGGTCTGCGCGTGCGGCGCGACGGCCTGCCAGGCCGCCTCGTCGAACGCCTCCGGCGCCCAGGGCGCGAAGGGCGCGCGGAGCCACGGCTCGCACGCGTCGGCGAAGGCCTTCACGTCCAGCAGCCGGATGTGGTCGGCGTTGATCGCCTCGGCCTTCTTCAGGTCGAACCGCGCCGGGTTGGCGTTCACGTCGGCGATCTCGAACCGCTCCACCAGCTCGTCGAGCGAGAAGACGTCCTGGTCCGCCGAGAACGACCAGCCCAGCAGCGAGAGGTAGTTGAGCAGCCCGTCGGGCAGGAAGCCGCGCTCCCGGTAGAGGTTGAGGGAGGCCTGCGGGTCGCGCTTGGAGAGCTTCTTGTTGCCCTCGCCCATCACGTACGGCAGGTGGCCGAAGAGCGGGGTGCCGCCGGTGCCGACGCCCAGCTCCGCCAGTGCCTCGTACAGCGCGATCTGCCGCGGGGTGGAGGAGAGCAGGTCCTCGCCGCGCAGCACGTGGGTGATCCCCATCAGCGCGTCGTCGACCGGGTTCACCAGCGTGTAGAGGGGGGCGCCGTTGGCGCGGACGATGCCGTAGTCCGGCACGTTCTCCGGGGCGAAGGACAGCTCGCCGCGGACCAGGTCGGTGAAGGTGACGGTGCGGTCGGGCATCCGGAAGCGGACGATCGGGTCGCGCCCCTCCGCCCGGTAGGCGGCACGCTGCCCGTCGGTCAGGTCGCGGCACTGCCCGTCGTAGCCGGAGGGGCGGCCGGCCGCGCGGGCCGCCTCGCGCCGGGTCTCCAGCTCCTCGGCCGAGCAGTAGCACTCGTAGGCGCGGCCGGCCTCCAGCAGCCGGCGGGCCACGTCCGCGTACACGTCCATCCGCTGCGACTGGCGGTACGGCGCGTACGGGCCGCCGACCTCCGGGCCCTCGTCCCAGTCCAGGCCGAGCCAGCGCATCGCGTCCAGCAGCCGGCCGTAGGACTCCTCGGAGTCGCGGGCCGCGTCGGTGTCCTCGATGCGGAAGACCAGCGTGCCGTGGTGGTGCCGGGCGAAGGCCCAGTTGAACAGGGCGGTGCGGACCAGGCCGACATGCGGGTTGCCGGTCGGGGAGGGGCAGAACCGGACGCGGACCGGCGTGTCGCCGGGAGCCGGGGCCGCGGGGGAGGTGGCGCTAGCCACGCGAGACGACCCTGTTGGTGAGGGTGCCGATGTTCTCGATGGTCACCGAGACCTCGTCGCCGGGGTTGAGCGGGCCGACCCCGGCCGGGGTGCCGGTGAGGATGACGTCGCCGGGCAGCAGCGTCATCGCCTCGGTGATGTTGACGACGAGCTCCTCGATGCCGTGCAGCATCTGCCGGGTCCGTCCGGCCTGCCGCAGCTCGCCGTTGACCGTCGCGGTGACAGCCAGGTCACCCGCAGCGTCGAGGTCCAGCGAGGTCTCGATCCACGGGCCCAGCGGGCAGGAGGAGTCGAAGCCCTTCGCGCGCGCCCACTGCTTCTCGGCGCGCTGGGTGTCCCGGGCGGTCACGTCGTTCGCGCAGGTGTAGCCGAGGATCACGTCCTTGACCCGTTCGCGCGGCACGTCCCGGCACAGCCGGCTGATGACGACCGCCAGCTCCGCCTCGTGGTGCACCTCCTGCGAGAAGGAGGGGTACACGATCGGGTCCCCGGGGCCGATCACCGAGGTGGAGGGCTTGAAGAAGGCCCACGGGGCGTCGGGCACCTCGTTGCCGAGCTCGGCGGCGTGGGCCGCGTAGTTGCGGCCGATGGCGACGACCTTGTTCGGCAGCACCGGCGGCAGCAGCCGGACCTTGGCCAGCGGGACCTTGGTGCCGGACAGCTCGAACTCGCCGAACGGCACGCCCTTCATGATGTCGATGACGAGTCCGTCGGGGCCGTCGGCGGGGTCACCCTCGACTGACCCGAACCCGACGTTGCCGTCGATGGAGAACCTGGCGATGCGCATGGCACTCAGCCTAGTGCCGTGACCGGCGCGGTTCCCTCCGGCGGCGGCGCGCCCCGGGTAGGTGCGGGCGCGCGGCCCGGACTACGCGGAGCACGGGAACCGGGATGCGACGCGACGGGTGCGTGCGGGCGCGCGCCCCGGACATCAGAGGCACCCGGGGCGGACGGTCGTCCGCCCGTCCTGGCCGCGGCCCTCAGGAGGCTTCGGGCACCCGCGGCTCGGGCAGGCGGTCCAGGACCGTCCGGCGCGGGTTGGCGGTGCGCTGCGGCAGCGTGCGCGGCTCCGCCGGCCCGGCGACCGGCGCCGCGTCTGCCACGTCCTGCTGCTCCCGAGGGGTGCCGCCGGACAGGACGACGGCCAGCTCGGAGACGTCCTTGAGGTGCGCCAGCGTGGTGCGGCGCGGGTTGGCGAGCTTCTGACGGGAGTTCAGGGTGGTCTTCATCGGCCGTGGGGACCTCGGGTCTCGAAGAGCGGTAACCGGCGGGCCCGCGTGCCGGTCGGGCGGCGCGCCGTGCGAGGCGTGCCGTGCGGGGCGCCTCGAAGGCGGCGTGAACCGGGCCGGTTTCCGCGACGGTTCGGTAAACCACCAGCGTAATGCGGCCGTTTCCCGCGGGACACGGCCGCATTCGCCTGACGGGTTGTGATTTTCCTCACGGAGTGTCCGACAGAAGCCGCGTTGCGGACATTCCGTCCCAGAGGTGTGTTCCGACATCTCGTACGGAAAGCCGCAAGGGGGGTGCGATCGCCCCCCGTCGAGTGCTCGAACACCCCTGGATGGGGTTACCGAAGCGGCTCTCGTGCTGGTCGATATGCCCGGAATCGACGTTCCGTCGTTCGACGCTGCGTACTTGGACCATCGCGACCAGTGACACATTCCAGGAGCTGGGCTGCGGGCCTTGTTGGGAGATCAGGCACTGTGCTGGAATTCCCCGGACCGCCGCATCACATCGGCTGCGCGCAGGGGGCGCGCACGATCACCGAGCGGCGGTGGAGGACACGTCTGCCGTCCCGCGATCCGGGGTGGGCCAGAACCCTTCTGAGTGTGCCCCCATGACTCGACACCGTCCTTCCCCGTCTGTGCGGCGGGAAGGGCGCCTGGTCCAGAGGTTGCGACGCTAGTGCAGGGACGTTTCAAGAGGGACAGCGGCGCCGCGGGTGACCCGGAGCAGCCGTCGGCCGGAACCGGCGGCGGTCCCGCGCAGGGCGCGGAGGACTCCGCGGCCGCCGCGCCGGCCACCGGTGCGGCCCCCGCGAGGACGGGCATGCCCAGCGGGATGGAGGCCGGGAAGATCACCGGCGCCGGCGTCAGGCCCGGCCCCCGAATAGCCATGCGCAACTGGCGCATCAGCACCAGACTCGTCTCCCTGCTCGCCCTCCCCGTGGTCACCGCCTCCGCCCTCGGCGGTCTGCGCATCAACAGCTCGGTGGACAACATCCACCAGCTGGAGCACATGAAGACGCTGACCGACATCACGGAGCACGCCACCGACCTGGCCGCGGCGCTCCAGGAGGAGCGCGACAGCTCGGCGGGACCGCTCTCCGCGGGCCGGACCGACGACGACAACGTGGCCGGCAGCCGGCAGGCCACCGACCGCGAACTGAAGCTCTACGAGCAGGCCACCGACGACGTCTCGGACACCGACCCCGTCTACAGCGGCGTCCGCGCCACCCTGGTGGCCATCGGCGGCCAGCTCGCCACCCTCCAGGAGATCCGCGGCCAGGCCTACAGCCAGGAAGCCGGCATCGCGCAGACCGTCTCCGAGTACGACGGCCTGATCACCTCCCTGCTGTCCCTCTCCCAGGACATGGCCCAGGCCACCAGCAACCCGGAGATGATCAAGGCCACCCGGGCGCTGGCCGCCTTCTCGTCGGCCAAGGAGTACGAGTCCATCCAGCGCGCCGTGATCAGCGCCGCGTTCGCCACCGGCGGCCAGCTGGACGCCGACAACTACCAGACGGTGAAGTGGGCGGCGGCCGACGAGTCCACCGCGCTCACCCGGTTCCAGAAGGTCTACGGCACCGACTCGGCCACCCTGCTGCGGCCCATCGAGGGCGGCAGCGACCCCATCTCGAACCACGACAACGTCCGCGAGCGCATCGCCGGCTCGCAGAACGCGATCAGCAAGATCGGCGGCATGTCGTACCTCGACTGGGACGATGGCGCGAAGACCAAGATCGACGCGATGAACCAGATCGAGCGCTCGCTGCTCAACGAGATGCAGCAGAAGTCGATCAAGCTGCGCGACGAGGCCAAGCAGGAGGCGCTGATCTCCGGCGCGATCATCCTGCTCGTCCTCGGCGTGGCCGTCATCGGCGCGTTCGTCGTGGCCCGCTCGATGATCCGCTCGCTGCGCCGGCTCCAGCAGACCGCCCAGGACGTCGCCCAGAAGCGGCTGCCCGAGCTGGTCAAGCAGCTCTCCGAGGCCGACCCCCAGGACGTCGACACCTCCGTCGAGTCGATCGGCATCAACAGCCGCGACGAGATCGGCCAGGTGGCCCGCGCCTTCGACGAGGTCCACAGCGAGGCCGTCCGGCTGGCCGCCGAGCAGGCCCTGCTGCGGGGCAACGTCAACGCGATGTTCACCAACCTCTCGCGCCGCAGCCAGGGCCTCATCCAGCGTCAGCTGTCGCTCATCTCCGAACTGGAGTCCCGCGAGGCCGACCCGGACCAGCTCTCCTCGCTCTTCAAGCTCGACCACCTCGCCACCCGTATGCGCCGCAACGGTGAGAACCTGCTGGTCCTCGCCGGTGAGGAGCCGGGCCGCCGGTGGACCCGCCCGGTCCCGCTGGTCGACGTGCTGCGCGCCGCCGCGTCCGAGGTGGAGCAGTACGAGCGGATCGAGCTGACCTCCGTGCCCTCGGCCGAGGTCACCGGCCGCATCGTCAACGACCTCGTGCACCTGCTCGCCGAGCTGCTGGAGAACGCCACGTCGTTCTCCTCCCCGCAGACCAAGGTGCGCGTCACCGGCCACTCGCTGCCCGACGGCCGGGTGCTCATCGAAATCCACGACACCGGCATCGGACTGTCCCCCGAGGACCTGGCCGACATCAACGAGCGGCTGGCCAACCCGCCGACGGTGGACGTCTCCGTCTCACGCCGCATGGGCCTGTTCGTGGTCGGCCGGCTGTCCCTGCGCCACGGCATCCGCATCCAGCTGCGCCCGTCGGACTCCGGCGGCACCACGGCGCTGGTCATGCTGCCGGTGGACGTCACGCAGGGCGGCGCGGCCAAGAACGGCGCACCCGGCACCCGCCCCGCGGGCGCCCAGGCGGCGGCCGGCGCCGGCATCGCCGGTGCCTTCGGCAACGCCCCGCAGGCGGTCGGCCGGTCCCAGCGCGGCCAGGTGGGCGGCGCCCTGCGGCCCGCGCTGCCGGGCGCCGGCCAGCCCGGCGGCCCGGGCACCCCCGGTGGCCCCGACGGCCCCCGCAGCAGGGCGGCCCGCGCTGGACGGCCCCGGAGGGCGGTCGTGGTCCGGGTGAGGACACCCCGCGCGGCCACGAGGACGTCGAGGCGCAGACCGCGTTCGACGGCTTCGAGCGGCAGTTCGACCAGTCCGCGTCGTCGGCCCGCGGCGAGCTGCCGCAGGCCGGCCCCGCCGCCGCGGCCGGCCCGGCCCAGCAGGGCCAGCAGGGCCAGCAGGGCGGGTTCGCGCCGCCGCAGCCGCAGTCGACCGGCCCGTCCGGCTTCCGCTCCGACGTCTTCGGCGGCCGCCCCGGCCCGACGCCCCGGCGCGGCCAGAGCGACACCGGGTCCTTCCCGCGCCTCGGCGGCCCCGGCGACACCGCGCAGTTCCCGGCGGTGTCCGACGACGGTCCGGCCCAGGACCGGAACGGCCGGCAGGACCAGAACGGCCCGCAGGGCGCGCAGGGCAGGGGGCCGGCACGCGGCCGGCTGCCGCAGCGCGGCAACCGCGGCCAGCAGGGCACCCCCGGGTGGGACCCGGCCGAGCAGCAGCAGGACCCGTTCGCGCCCGCGGGCGGCGGACGGGGCCCGGCGGCCGGAGGCCAGGGCGGTACGGGCCAGTTCCCGGTGCAGGGCGGCCAGGGTGGTCCGGGCGACACCGGCCAGTTCCCCGTACAGGGTGGTCCGGGTGACACCGGGCAGTTCCCCGCGCACGGCGGCCAGGGTGGTTTCCAGGACCGGCGTCCCGGTGACACGGGGGCGTTCCCGGTGCCCGGTGCTCCGGGTGACACGGGCCAGTTCCCGGCGGCGCGCGATGGCGAGGGGGCCCCGAGGGCCTTCCTGGGCCCGCGCCCGGGTGACACGGGGGCGTTCCCGGTGCCCGGTGCTCCGGGTGACACCGGTCAGTTCCCGGCGGCGCGCGGCGACGAGCGGGCCCCGAGGGCGCGCCTGAACCCGCGTGTGGGTGACCCCGGGTCGTTCCCGACACCCGGTGGTCCCGGCGGCACGGGGCAGGTTCCGGCTCAGTCCGGCCAGGGCGGTACCGGTCGGTTCCCGATGGAGAGCGGCCAGGGCGGTCCCGGTGACACCGGTCAGTTCCCGGTGCAGGGTGGTCCGGGTGACACGGGTCAGTTCCCGGTGCACGGTGGCCAGTCCGGCCAGTCCGGCCAGTCCGGCCAGGGCGGTACCGGTCGGTTCCCGATGGAGAGCGGCCAGGGCGGTCCCGGTGACACGGGTCAGTTCCCGGTGCAGGGTGGCCAGGGTGCTCCGGGCGACACGGGTCAGTTCCCGGTGCTCGGTAGCCAGGGCGGTCCGGGTGACACCGGGCAGTTCCCGGCGCCCGGCGTTCCCGCGCCGCAGTTCCAGCGGCCCGGCACCAGCCGTCCCGGCGGCCCGCCGTCCGGCGCCGGCCCCGAGGGCGGACCGATGTACCCCGCCCGTCCCCAGGGCGGCCAGCAGTACGACCTGACGGCCGGCCACGGGAGCGTGCCCGCCGGCTACGGGCAGGGCGGCCTGGAACAGCAGCAGCAGTCGGCCGAGCCGATGGCGCTGCCGCCGGCCCCGACCCGGGGCGACGAGCCGACGCCGATCTTCGCCGCGATCGAGTCCGACTGGTTCCGCACCGGCCAGGCCGAGCGGATGCAGCAGATCCACGTGGAGCAGGGCAACCGCGGCCCGCAGGCCCCGCCGCCCCGGCCGGTCGGCCGCACCGCGCCTCCGCAGCGGCGCCCCGGCCCGGGCGCGCAGCGGCCCATGGCCACCGGTCCGACCGGACCGCAGCCGGCCGCGACCGCGCAGCCGGCCTCCCCGGCGCCCGTGGCCCAGCCGCTGCCGCGGGAGACGCCGAACTGGCGCACCTCGCCCAACGACGAGCTGCGCCAGCGGGCCGAGGCGATCCGGCAGCCGGCCGCAGGCGGGGTCACCCCGTCCGGCCTGCCCCGCCGTGTCCCGCGGGCCAATCTCGTCGCCGGAGGGGCGACCCAGCAGCAGGCCCCCCAGGGCGGCCCGCAGATCTCCCGTGCCCCCGACGACGTGCGTGGACGTCTGACCAACCTCCGCAGGGGTATCCAGCAAGGCCGCCAGGCCGGGAACAACACCGACGGCCGTGGTATCGGCATGAACAACCAGGAGCGCTAGTTGAGTGCGATGAGCCAGGCGGCACAGAATCTGAACTGGTTGATCACCAACTTCGTGGACAACACCCCGGGGGTGTCCCACACGGTGGTGGTCTCCGCCGACGGCCTGCTGCTTGCGATGTCTGATGGTTTCCCGCGTGATCGTGCTGATCAGTTGGCGGCGGTGGCTTCGGGGTTGACGTCGTTGACGGCTGGTGCGTCCCGCATTTTCGAGGGCGGGAGTGTGAACCAGACGGTGGTGGAGATGGAGCGGGGTTTCCTGTTCATCATGTCGGTTTCGGATGGTTCGTCGTTGGCGGTGCTGGCGCATCCGGAGTGTGACATCGGCTTGGTGGGTTACGAGATGGCCCTCCTCGTCGACCGGGCCGGTGCCGTCCTCACCCCTGACCTGAGGGCCGAACTGCAGGGCAGCCTGATGAACTAGGCCGCCCTGGCGGCCCGCCTCCTCGGGCCGCGGCACCGCACCACAAACAGAACGTTCCCGTTATTCCGCACCAGTAGCTCTGCCCGGACACGGAGGACCCTCATGACCCCGCCACCCGCCTCGCCGGGCCCGTACGGCGCGTCCCACCACGCGCCGTACGGGGTGGAAGGCGACCAGCCGCTGGTGCGGCCTTACGCCATGACCGGTGGCCGCACCAGGCCGCGCTACCAGTTGGCCATCGAGGCACTGGTCAGCACCACCGCCGACCCGGCGCAGTACGCGGGACTGCTTCCGGAGCACCAGCGGATCTGCCACCTGACGCGCGAGATCAAGTCGGTGGCCGAGATCTCCGCGCTGCTGGCGATACCGCTCGGCGTGGCCCGCATTCTCGTGGCCGACCTCGCTGAGGCCGGCATGGTCGCCATCCACCAGCCCGGCAGCGGCGAGGCGGGCGGCCAGCCAGATGTGACACTGCTTGAGAGGGTGCTCAGTGGACTTCGGAAGCTCTAGGTCGCAGCCGCAGCCGGCGTACGGTGCGCCGCCGGTGCGGTCGACCACCTCCGCGAAGATCGTGGTGGCGGGCGGCTTCGGTGTGGGCAAGACCACGTTCGTGGGCGCGGTGTCGGAGATCAATCCGCTGCGCACCGAGGCCGTGATGACCTCCGCCTCGGCCGGGATCGACGACCTGAGCCACGTCCAGGACAAGACCACCACGACGGTGGCCATGGACTTCGGCCGCATCACGCTGGACGACGACCTGATCCTGTACCTGTTCGGTACGCCGGGCCAGGACCGGTTCTGGTTCATGTGGGACGACCTGGTGCGCGGCGCGATCGGGGCCGTGGTGCTGGTGGACACGCGGCGGCTGGCCGACTGCTTCCCGGCGGTCGACTACTTCGAGAACAGCGGGCTGCCGTTCGTCATCGCGCTCAACGGCTTCGACGGCCACCAGCCGTACCGCCCGGAGGAGGTCCGGGAGGCCCTCCAGATCGGGCCCGAGGCGCCGATCATCACCACCGACGCCCGGCACCGGGCCGAGGCGAAGAGCGCGCTGATCACGCTCGTCGAACACGCGCTGCTGGCGCGGCTGAAGTAGTCCGCGCGCCCAGGCGCTGTTGTCGCCGCTCGCGCGGCGGAAGGGCCCGTCGTGCCGTACCCCGGCACGACGGGCCCTTCGTTTTCATAACGTTTCCCGGGCGTTTCCCCGCGGTTTCCGCCACGAGTCGCGCTCACGCGGTGTCACAGCGTGTCCGCGTGTCCCACGGTTTGCCACCGCCTTGGACTTATGCCGGTTTTATCTCCGGTCATCGCCGGGAAAACGGTCCGTCGTGGCCGTTTACCGGTCGTTTGCCACCTCATGTCCCGCATGCTGGAATGCCCAGACCCGAGCGCACGACGGCCGTCATGTCGGCCGTCGCCGAGAGGTTGTTGGTCCAGTGAGGAACACCAGGCGAGCAGAGCCGAGCACCGCCACCAGCCCGCGGGGCAACTTCACTCCGCCCCCGCCCGCCGGCACCGGGCCGAGTGGCACGCCCGACGCGGAGGCCGCCCCGGCGGGACTGCCCGCCCCCGGCAGCCGGTTCGGCGTGCGCAACTGGCGCGTGGCGACCCGGCTGAACGTCATCCTCCTGATACCCGTGCTGGTCGCGCTCGTCTTCGGCGGCTTCCGGGTGAACGGCGCGGTGACCACCTGGCGGCAGGCCGACGACGCCGTGCGCATCGCCGGCCTGGTGCGCGCCGCGGCCACCTACGGGGACGCCCTGGAGAAGGAGCGCGACGCCACCGTCGTTCCGCTGGTCAGCGGCCGCAGAAACGATCCGTCGGTCGGTGCCGCCGACGCGGCCACCGACGCCGCCGCCACCGCGTTCGAGGAGGCCGCCCGGCACATCCCCTCCAACGCCGACCTCAGGCGCCGGCTGGCCGAGGTCCGCAGCGTCCAGCCGCAGCTCGCCGCCACCCGCAAGGCCGCCTACACCGCCCAGCTCTCCGGCGTGCAGACCGAGGAGCGCTACGTGCTCCTCCAGCACCCGCTGGCCGAGCTCGCCAACGAACTCGGCTACGGCACCAGCGACAGCGCCTCCTACGGCCGCATCCTGTACTCCCTCTCGCTGGCCAAGTCCGCCGAGTCGCTGACCCGTTCCATCGGCCTGCACATCCTGGTGGAGAAGGGCACCGCCAAGGACACCCTGGCCCTCCAGAAGACCGCGCTCGGCTCCTACCAGTACCTCCAGGGGATCGCCCGCCAGGAGTTCGAGGAGGGCGGCACCCCCCAGGAGCAGGCCCTGCTGAAGAAAGCGCAGGCCGACGCGGCCGCCAAGGGCCAGCGGCAGACCACGGCGGCGCTGGACGAGGCCAAGGCGGCCGGCGCCGCGTACGTGGTGCCGCCGGACCTCGCCACCATGGTCGCCGACCTCGCCGACCCGGCCCTCACCCCGGACGGGCTCGCCCAGCGGGGGATCACCCCCGACTCCTACACCGCCGCCGCGACGCTCTCCTTCGACGCCTACCGCGCCGTCGAGGTCCAACTCGCCGACCAGGCCGCCTCGGACGCCGCCGCCGTCGCCTCGCACGCCAAGCGGGACGTCTTCGTCAACTCGGCGATCGTGCTCGTCGCCCTGGTCATCGCGTTCATCGTCGCCGCCCTGATGGCCCGCGGCATGACCCGCGGCATGCGGCGACTGCGCTCCGCGGCCTTCGACATCGCCGAGACCCGGCTGCCGGGCCTGGTCGACCAGCTCTCCCGCACCGACCCGGGCCGGGTCGACACCCAGGTCGCGCCCATCCCGCTCAACACGCGGGACGAGATCGGCGAGGTCGCCCGCGCCTTCGACCAGGTGCACCGCGAGGCGGTCCGGCTGGCCGCCGAGCAGGCCCTGCTGCGCGGCAACGTCAACGCGATCTTCAGCAACCTCTCCATGCGCAACCAGAGCCTCATCCAGCGCCAGCTCGACCTGATCACCGAGCTGGAGAACAACGAGGCCGACCCGGACCAGCTCTCCTCCCTCTTCACGCTCGACCACCTCGCCACCCGTATGCGCCGCAACGGCGAGAACCTGCTGGTCCTCGCCGGCGGGGACACCGGCCGCACCTGGAACCAGCCGGTGCCGCTGGTCGACGTGCTGCGCGCCGCCGCGTCCGAGGTGGAGGCGTACGACCGGATCGAGCTCGTCGGCGTCCCCGAGGCCGACATCCACGGCGGCACCGTCACCGACCTCGTGCACCTGCTCGCCGAGCTGCTGGAGAACGCCACCTCGTTCTCCTCGCCGCAGACGAAGGTGCGGGTCACCGCGACCCGGCTGCCCGACGGGCGGCTGATCGTCGAGATCCACGACCAGGGCATCGGGCTGACCGCCGAGGACTTCGCCGACATCAACCACAAGCTGGCCGATCCGCCCACCGTGGACGTGGAGATCGCCAAGCGCATGGGCCTGTTCGTGGTCGGCCGGCTGTCCCTGCGGCACGGCATCCGGGTCCAGCTGCGGCGCTCGGGCGAGCTGTCCGGCACCACCTCCCTGGTGATGCTGCCCGAGGCGGTCACCCGCGGCGGAGTCGGCCGGCCCCGGGTGGAGGAAGGCGACTTCACCGTCCCCCGGATCGCCCCGGAACCCACGGGCGAAGGCCGCGGACCCCGACCCGAGGCGGGCGGGCGTACGGCCGCCGAACTCGGCTTCGACGACTCCCGCTACGAGCGGCCGGTCAGCGCCCTCGACTCACTCGGCCGCTCCCTGGCGCGCGAGGAGCGCCGCGCCCAACTGGAGGCCGCCGCGGCCGAGCGGTACGGGTCCAGCCCGCTGCCCACGCACCCGGGCGGGCAGCCGCCCGTACCGGAGTCCGGGCAGGAGCACGGCGGGTACGCCGCCTACGGCACCTCCGACGGGTACACCGGATACGGCCGGTACGACGTCGGTGCCGACGGCCGCGTCAACGTCGCAGGCCAGGCTTACCCCGATCAGTACGGCACCGGAAACGGCCAGGCCGGCGGCGCCGGCCTCGACCCGGCGGGGGAGTCCGCCGGCCCCGCGCAGCCGTACCCGCAGCCCTACCCGCAGTCCTTCACGCAGCCCTACGCCCATGGCCTCCAGCAGAGCCTCCAGGGTCCGGACGCTGTGCCGGGCCAGGGCCCCGTGCAGGCGTTCCCGCAGCAGTCCGGCCCGGTGAACGGCCAGGAGCAGAACGGTTTCCCCGCACCGGGCGGGTACGACGACGGCTCCGCGCGGCCCTACGCCCCGACCGGCGCCGCGGGTTCCGCTTCCTCCGGCGAGGGCGGCCCGGCCGGCCTCCCGGAGCGGCCGGGCGACGTCGGCCAGGCCGGGTTCCCCTTCTACCGCCCAGCTCAGGAGGGCTGGCCGGAGAACGGCGCCGGGGCGCCCCGGAACGCGGTCGACGCGGCGCAATCCGTTCCGCCGCCCCCCGCGGGGCCGTCCGAGAGCGTAGTCTCACAGGCACTGACGGACGCCGGCCTGCCCCGCCGGGAACGGCAGCGCCCGAGCAAGCACGTACAGGAGAGGCCCGAACCCACCCCCGATCCGCACGACGCCCCGCAGCCGACGGCCCTTGACCCGCGGTCGGCCAACGACGAGCACTGGCAGCGGGCCGAGCAGGTCCGAGAGCCCAGGGCAGGCGGGGTCACCCCGTCCGGCCTGCCCCGGCGGGTCCCGCGGGCCAACCTGGTCCCGGGCGCCGCCGACCAGACATCGCAGGGTGGCCCACAGGTCTCCCGAGCGCCTGAGGACGTACGCGGCAGACTGAGTAGTCTGCGACGTGGTGTCCAGCAAGGGCGCACCGCCGGAACCGACTCGAACGGACCGGCCGCTGACAGCCGTTTCGGCGGCCCCCACAACCAGGAGCGCTAGTTGAGTGCGATGAGCCAGGCGGCACAGAATCTGAACTGGTTGATCACCAACTTCGTGGACAACACCCCGGGGGTGTCCCACACGGTGGTGGTCTCCGCCGACGGCCTGCTGCTTGCGATGTCTGATGGTTTCCCGCGTGATCGTGCTGATCAGTTGGCGGCGGTGGCTTCGGGGTTGACGTCGTTGACGGCTGGTGCGTCCCGCATTTTCGAGGGCGGGAGTGTGAACCAGACGGTGGTGGAGATGGAGCGGGGTTTCCTGTTCATCATGTCGGTTTCGGATGGTTCGTCGTTGGCGGTGCTGGCGCATCCGGAGTGTGACATCGGCTTGGTGGGTTACGAGATGGCCCTCCTCGTCGACCGGGCCGGTGCCGTCCTCACCCCTGACCTGAGGGCCGAACTGCAGGGCAGCCTGCTCAACTAACGCACCGGAAGCGGACCTTCCGGGCGCCGGCCAGGCGCTCGGACAGGGCGCGCCGGAACAGCAGGAGGAGGACCCGTGAGCACTTCCCCCGGTGCGGACGGCTACGGCCCGGCCTCGGACCGACCGCACGACCAGCCCTACGGCCGGCCCGACGGCGCCCGCCGCCCGGGGCCCGACGCGCCGTACGGCGGGCGGTACGAGGGGCAGCCGTACGAGAGACGGCCCTACGACGCCTACGACACCCGCGACATCCGCGACGGGCGGCCGTACGGCGGGCAGCCCCACGAGGGGCCCGAGGGTCCGTACACAGGGGCGTCCCCGACGCCCTACGGGCAGTCCGGCGAGCCCGCGCGCGGGCGGCACGGGCAGCCCTACCGGCAGGGCTCCGAGCAGCCCTTCACCGCGAGCACCGGCCAGGACGCCGAGCCGGCCGTGCCCCGGCCGGGCGGACGCTACCGCCGGCCCGTGGTGCAGCCGTACTCGCCGCCGCAGGCCCCGCCGCCGCGGCAGGAACGCCGGCAGGACGCCGGCGACCCGTTCCAGCAGCCTTCCCAGCCCCTCGCCGAGCCCTCGCAGCAGCCGTCCCGACGGCCGCAGCACGGCGCCCCGGCATCGCCTGGCCAGGGAGCGGGCCAGGAGGCGGGCCAGGGGCCCGCTCAGGGCGCCCAGCGCCCGGACCAGGGCCGGGGCGGGGCGGCGGGCTCCGGCGGGCGTCCGCGCACGCCGTCGGGCCTGGTGCGGCCCTACGCCATGACCGGCGGCCGGACCCGGCCGCGCTACCAGCTGGCCATCGAGGCGCTGGTCAGCACCGCGGCCGAGCCCGACCGGCTGCGCGGCCAGCTCCCCGAACACCAGCGGATCTGCGTGCTGTGCCGGGAGGTGAAGTCGGTGGCGGAGATCTCCGCGCTGCTGGGCATCCCGCTCGGCGTGGTCCGCATCCTCGTCGCCGACCTCGCCGAGGCCGGCCTGGTCGCGATCCACCAGCCCGGCGGAGACGACTCCGCGGGCGGGCAGCCAGACGTGACATTGCTTGAAAGGGTGCTCAGTGGACTTCGGAAGCTCTAGCGGTCCGACCCGCGCCACCACCTCCGCGAAGATCGTGGTGGCGGGCGGATTCGGCGTGGGCAAGACCACGTTCGTCGGTGCCGTGTCGGAGATCAATCCGCTGCGCACCGAAGCCGTGATGACCTCCGCGTCGGCCGGGATCGACGACCTCACGCACGCGCCGGACAAGACCACCACGACGGTGGCCATGGACTTCGGCCGGATCACCCTCGACGAGGACCTGATCCTCTACCTGTTCGGCACCCCGGGCCAGGACCGGTTCTGGTTCATGTGGGACGACCTGGTGCGCGGCGCGATCGGCGCGATCGTCCTGGTGGACACCAGACGGCTGGCCGACTGCTTCCCGGCGGTCGACTACTTCGAGAACAGCGGGCTGCCGTTCGTCATCGCGCTCAACGGCTTCGACGGCCACCAGCCGTACCGCCCGGAGGAGGTCCGGGAGGCCCTCCAGATCGGCCCTGACGCGCCGATCATCGTCACCGACGCCCGGCAGCGGGTGGAGGCCAAGAGCGCGCTGATCACGCTCGTCGAGCACGCCCTGATGGCGCGGATGCGCTGACGGGAGGGCGACCGGAGACGGTCCGCGGCGGGGGCTCGGAGGCGTGCCACCGGGCCCCCGTGGAACCCGTTTTGGAGCGTGGTCGTGGATCAGGTAATGTTCTTCCTGTCGCCGCCGGAAGGGCCGAAAAGCCCGGGACGGAGGCGGACGCCGAAGGAGACTTCCAGACGGAAGTTGAATTCTGGTGGGGTATGGTGTAATTGGCAGCACGACTGATTCTGGTTCAGTTAGTCTAGGTTCGAGTCCTGGTACCCCAGCAGCACTGAAAAGTGCGAGCCCCCGTTGTGTAGCGGCCTAGCACGCTGCCCTCTCAAGGCAGTAGCGCCGGTTCGAATCCGGTCGGGGGTACAGATCCTTCCTTCCACCACCACCGGGTAGCTCCCGGTCATGGTGACGCGAGGATCGCTAGGGCCCCCGTTGTGTAGCGGCCTAGCACGCTGCCCTCTCAAGGCAGTAGCGCCGGTTCGAATCCGGTCGGGGGTACGCACCAGAGCGGTGAACGAGTTCGACCGCAGAGCACCGGGTCCGTCGCAGCAGCGGCGGGCCTTTTGTGTTTCCCGGGTCCCGCGGGTCCGGGGGCCGGCTGCTCGTCCTCCGGGCCTCGCGCGCCCTGGGCCGTCCCGGGCCCTGCGGTGCCCGCCGGGGGCCACGGGCTCCTGCCCCACCCCCGGCGATGTCACCGTGCCGGCTTCCGTTCCGGCCGCGGGCGCGCTTCCCGGTGGCCCGCCCACGGCGTCGTGCCGGATGCGGCGACCCCTTTGGTCGGGAAGCCGTCGCCGGGCGCTCTCCTGGCCGTCTGCGGCCGTTCACCGGCCTCTGCCGCCGTCCGCCGCCCGTCGTGCCGCCGCCGACCGCTGCCGCCTGCTCGGCTGCCGCTCAGCCGTTGCGGCGCAGTGCCTCGCTGAGGCGGGTGGCGGCGTCCACGACGGCCTGGGCGTGCATGCGGCCCGGGTGGCGGGTCAGCCGCTCGATCGGACCGGAGACGGAGACCGCGGCCACCACGCGGTTGGACGGGCCGCGCACCGGCGCCGAGACCGACGCCACACCCGGCTCCCGCTCGCCGATCGACTGCGCCCAGCCGCGCCGGCGCACCCCCGACAGCGCGGTCGCGGTGAACCGGGCGCCCTGGAGGCCCCGGTGCAGCCGCTCCGGCTCCTCCCACGCCATGAGGACCTGTGCGGCCGAACCGGCCTTCATGGGGAGCGTGGAACCCACCGGGACGGTGTCCCGCAGCCCGGACAGCCGCTCCGCGGCGGCCACGCAGATGCGCATGTCCCCCTGGCGCCGGTAGAGCTGGGCGCTCTCACCGGTGAAGTCCCGCAGGTGGGTCAGGACCGGGCCGGCCGTCGCCAGCAGCCGGTCCTCGCCGGCCGCCGCGGCGAGCTCCGACAGCCGCGGACCGAGTATGAAGCGGCCCTGCATGTCCCGGGCCACCATGCGGTGGTGTTCGAGCGCCACCGCCAGGCGGTGCGCGGTGGGGCGGGCCAGGCCCGTGGCGCCGACAAGTCCGGCCAGGGTGGCCGGGCCGGACTCCAGCGCGCTGAGCACCAGAGCCGCCTTGTCGAGAACGCCGACGCCGCTAGAGTTGTCCATGCAACGATACTCGCGTCTCAGAGTGTGAAACGCAAGTTCAATTTTTCCCGTCAGGCTGCACGCTGGATGGCACACACGCCAGCCAAACACCGAGTTGTGGCCCGCGACGGTGCGGGCCGGAGGGATACCGATGGGTAGGACACTCGCGGAAAAAGTCTGGGACGACCACGTCGTCCGCCGCGCCGAGGGCGAGCCCGATCTCCTCTTCATCGATCTCCACCTGATCCATGAGGTGACCAGCCCGCAGGCCTTCGACGGGCTGCGGTTGAGCGGCCGCAAGGTGCGCCGCACGGACCTCACCATCGCGACCGAGGACCACAACACCCCCACCCTGGACATCGACAAGCCGATCGCGGACCCGGTCTCCCGCACGCAGTTGGAGACCCTGCGCCGCAACTGCGCCGAGTTCGGCGTGCGGCTGCACCCGCTGGGCGACGTCGAGCAGGGCGTGGTGCACGTGGTCGGCCCGCAGCTGGGCCTGACCCAGCCCGGCACCACCGTGGTCTGCGGCGACTCGCACACCTCCACGCACGGCGCGTTCGGCGCGCTGGCGTTCGGTATCGGCACCTCCCAGGTCGAGCACGTGCTGGCCACCCAGACGCTGCCGATGGCCCCGTTCCGGACCATGGCGGTCACCGTCGACGGCGAGCTGCCCGAGGGCGTCACCGCCAAGGACCTGATCCTGGCGGTCATCGCCCGGATCGGCACCGGCGGCGGCCAGGGCTACGTCATCGAGTACCGCGGCTCGGCCGTCGAGAAGCTCTCGATGGAAGCCCGGATGACGGTCTGCAACATGTCGATCGAGGCCGGCGCCCGGGCGGGCATGATCGCCCCGGACCAGACGACGTTCGACTACCTCAAGGGCCGCGCGCACGCCCCGCAGGGCGAGGACTGGGACGCCGCGGTGGAGTACTGGAAGACGCTGCGCACCGACGAGGACGCGGTCTTCGACCACGAGGTGCGCATCGACGCCGCCACCCTGGCCCCGTTCGTCACCTGGGGCACCAACCCCGGGCAGGGCGCGCCGCTGAGCTCCTCCGTGCCGGACCCGGCCTCCTACGAGGACCCGACCGACCGGCTCGCCGCCGAGAAGGCCCTGGAGTACATGGGCCTGACCGCCGGGCAGCCGCTGCGCGAGGTCAAGGTGGACACCGTCTTCGTCGGATCGTGCACCAACGGCCGGATCGAGGACCTGCGGGCCGCGGCGTCCGTCGTCGAGGGCCGCAAGGTCGCCGACGGCGTACGCATGCTGGTCGTCCCCGGATCGGTCCGGGTCGCCCTGCAGGCCGTCGAGGAGGGGCTGGACAAGGTGTTCACCGCGGCCGGCGCCGAATGGCGGCACGCGGGTTGCTCGATGTGCCTGGGTATGAACCCGGACCAACTCGCCCCCGGCGAGCGTTCCGCGTCCACCTCGAACCGCAACTTCGAGGGCCGCCAGGGCAAGGGTGGCCGTACCCACCTGGTCTCCCCGCAGGTCGCCGCCGCCACCGCGGTGCTGGGCCGCCTGGCCGCGCCCGCCGACCTGTCCGACGCCCCTGCCCTGACGGAGGTCTGAGCACCATGGAAGCCTTCACCACGCACACCGGCCGGGCCGTCCCGCTGCGCCGCAGCAACGTGGACACCGACCAGATCATCCCCGCGCACTGGCTGAAGAAGGTCACCCGCAACGGCTTCGAGGACGGCCTGTTCGAGGCGTGGCGCCGCGACGCGGAGTTCGTGCTCAACGCGCCGGAGCGGCAGGGTGCCACCGTCCTGGTGGCCGGCCCGGACTTCGGCACCGGCTCCTCCCGCGAGCACGCGGTGTGGGCGCTGCAGAACTACGGCTTCAAGACCGTCATCTCGCCGCGCTTCGCCGACATCTTCCGCGGCAACTCGCTGAAGAACGGCCTGCTCACGGTGGTGCTGCCGCAGGACACCGTGGAGAGCCTGTGGAAGCTCACCGAGGCCGACCCGACCGCTGAGATCACCGTCGACCTGGTCGCCCGCGAGGTGCGCGCCGAGGGCGTCACCGCGTCCTTCGAGCTGGACGACAACGCCCGCTGGCGGCTGCTGGAAGGCCTGGACGACATCAGCCTGACGCTGGCCAACGAGGCCGACATCGCCGCGTTCGAGGCGTCCCGGCCGTCCTGGAAGCCCAGCACCGTCCAGGCCTGACCCCGGCCGGGCCCGGTCCGGCCGCTGAGGCCCGCACGGGGCCCCGTGCGGGCCTCAGCGGGCTCCTTTCGGGCCCGGTTCGGGTCCGTCCCGGACCCGGTGCCGGTACCGGTCCGCAAGCAACCCCGAAGCGCCCCTCGCCCGTCCGCGAGGGGCGTTTCGGCGTGCCCGGGCGGCCGCGCCGAACCCTGCCATGGGTACTGTTGAAGGCCCCATGGGCACCCGGTTGGCCCTGCTGTCAGCGATAACTCGCCACAGATGGCACAATCGACGCATGGAACGCGACGGCCAACTGGAGCTTTACCGGCTCCTAGCCGCGCGTCTGAAGGAGGCGCACACCCGCGTCGCCGATCCCGAAGTACCCGACGCGACAAGGCGGGAGCTGACTCGACGGCTGCTCGTGGTGACCGCGGCGGCCAAGCACGACCTGGCCGACGCGGCGCGGCGGCTGGACGCGTTGACGGCTGAGTTGGACGATCTCGGAATCCCTGATCGGTGATCACGCCCAGTACCGAGTCCGTTGCGGCACAAGGGTGATTCGCCCGTTTCGTATTTGATTTGCGGTATATATCCGCCTAGCGTGCGAAATCAGCCCGTACTCATTCACCGGGCAAGTTTCCGAAGGGGAAGACGTGAACAAGGCGCAGCTCGTAGAAGCGATTGCCGACAAGCTGGGCGGCCGCCAGGCCGCAGCGGACGCCGTCGACGCGGTTCTCGACGCGATCGTCCGCGCGACCGTCAGTGGCGACCGGGTCTCGGTCACCGGTTTCGGTTCGTTCGAGAAGGTCGAGCGGCCCGCTCGTTACGCTCGCAACCCCCAGACCGGGGAGCGGGTGCGGGTCAAGAAGACCTCTGTGCCGCGGTTCCGCGCAGGACAGGGCTTCAAGGACCTGGTCAGCGGCGCGAAGAAGCTTCCGCGCGGCGGCGAGGTGTCGGTGAAGAAGGCCCCCAAGGGGAGCCTGTCCGGCGGCGCGTCCAGCACCGCCCGCACCACCACCAAGAAGGCCGCGGCGAAGAAGGCCACCACCGCCAAGAAGGCCACCGCGGCCAAGAAGACGGCGGCCACCAAGACCACCGCCGCCGCGAAGAAGACCGCCACCGCCGCGAAGAAGACCACCGCGGCGAAGAAGACCGTGGCCAAGAAGGCTCCGGCGAAGAAGGCCACCGCGAAGAAGGCTCCGGCCAAGCGCACCACGGCTCGCAAGACCGCCACGAAGCGCGCCGCCGCGAGGTGATCCTCGCCACTGTGCCCCCGACGGGCCGGCTCCCGCACCGCGGGAGGCGGCCCGTTCGCGGTTCCGGGCCAGGGGGCCCGCCAGGGGGCCCGGGCGGGCGCCCTCCGGTGTCCCTCGGGCCCGCTCGCGTACGGGCTTCCGGGCCCGCTCGCGTCCGGAGCTGACGGACGCGGAAGCGGGCGCGGGCTACGCCCGCGGGTCGGGGAAGGTCTGGAGGGTCACGAAGACCACCCGGCGAGCCTGCCCCGAGCCCTCGGTGCGGATGCGCACCCGCTGACCGGGCCGCAGCGTCAGCAGGCCGCCCGCGTCGAACGCCTCGGAGCCGAACTCCAGCGGGCTGCCGTCGTCCAGCAGCACGCTGCCGCTGCGGGTGTCGTCGTCGAAGGTGAAAGCGGTGGCCTGCATGCCACCACCCTATGTGCCCGACCGTCCGCCGGTCAGGCGGAGAGCAGCGCCGCGGCCGCCTCCGCCGTCGCCGGGCCCACCCCGAGCGCCAGCGCCGCCCGCAGATCGTCGAGGGTGTCCACGTCCTGCCGTACCGACGGGGCGTGCGGAAGGCCGATCTCGGCCGCTCCGGAGGCGAGGTGGCGGGCCCGGGAGGGGCCGCCGAACGCGGGAGCCAGCACCACCGCCGGCGGCGCCGCCAGCAGCGTCGTGCCGATCCCCGCCGCGTCCGTCACGAACGCCCGCTCGCCGATCCCGGCCGCGGCCCGCAGCACCTGCGCGAGCTCCGCCGGGCGCAGGGCGGGCAGATCGCCGTTCAGCGCCGCGACCGGCGCCGAGGCCCTGCGCGCCCGCACCGCCGCCGCCCCGTGCCGCAGAGCGGCGTTGAGGCCCGCGGCGGGGGAGTCGGGCACCACGTGGGCGCCCACCGCCACCAGTTCCGCGGCCGCGGCGGGGTCGTCGGTCACCACCGTCACCTCCGCGACCTCCGGACACGCCAGCGCGGCGCCCACCGTGTCCAGCGCGAACGCCAGCGCCAGCGCGGGCCGCAGCGGCCCGGCCGCCGCCAGCCTGCTCTTGGCCAGTGCCAGCGGCTTCAACGGCACCACCAGCGACCACCGCGGCTCATTGACGGCCTCATCGACGGGCTCATTGAACGGCTCATCCACGCCGTCCATTGTGCGTCCCCGGAGCCGCGCCACCGTGCGGCCCGTCACCCGCCGCATTCCTCGCCGTATCGCCCCCCGTCGCCGCCGCAACGCCGCCGAGCGCCCGGGAAGCGGCTCGGGAGGGCGCCGTGAGGCTTGTCGTGATGCCGCCGTGCGGCCGCGTGGAGCGGCCGTGGAGCGGTCTCGGAACCGCTGTCGGCCGCGGGCCGCCGGGCCGGATCGCGGCGCCCGGGAGGCCGCTGGGGAGGCCGTACCGCGCCCGTCCGGCGTGCGCGGAGTCGACCGGCCGGACGGCCCCGGTACGGGTGTTCGCACCCCCGGCGGCGCAGTCGTGGCGAAGCCGTGACGAACAGGTGGCAGAGGTGCCCCATCGCGTGCGAAGCCCTGGCGTTAACCTCTCGGTTAGCCGCCACACCAGCGCGGCACCCCACCGACCAGGAGGAGACCCCGGTGACCCGCCGCAGAATCGGTTTCTGGTACCGCTTGGCGGCAGCCATCGCCAAGCCGCCGCTCATCGTGCTCTTCAAGCGCGACTGGCGCGGAATGGAGAACATTCCGGCCGAGGGCGGATTCCTCACGGCCGTGAATCACAACTCCTACCTCGACCCGCTGCTGTACGCGCATTTCCAGTACAACACCGGCCGACTCCCGCGCTTCCTGGCCAAGGCGTCCCTCTTCACGCCGTTCTTCGTCGGCCGCATCATGCGCGGCACCGGCCAGATCCCGGTCGTCCGCGCCTCCACCGACGCCGCGGCCGCGTACCGGGCCGCTGTCGAGGCGGTCAACAAGGGCGAGTGCGTTGCCTTCTACCCCGAGGGCACCCTCACCCGCGACCCCGAGCTGTGGCCGATGGTCGGCAAGACCGGTATCGCCCGCGTCGCCCTGCTCACCGGGGCCCCCGTCATCCCGATCGCCCAGTGGGGAGCCAACGAGTTCCTGCCGCCGTACGCGAAGCGGCCCAGCGTGCTGCCGCGCAAGACCCACCGCGTGCTGGTCGGCCCGCCCGTCGACCTGAGCCGCTGGCAGGGCCAGGAGCCGACGGTCGAGGTGCTGCGCGCGGTGACCGAGGCCATCATGGTCGACGTGACGCGACTCCTCTCCGAGATGCGGGGCGAACCCGCCCCCGCCGAGCTCTACGACCCGCGCCGGCAGAAGAAGGGGGCGGCGTGACGGCTCGCTGCGCCGTCTACGGCACCGGCTCCTGGGGCACCTCCTTCGCGATGGTGCTGGCCGACGCGGGCTGCGAGGTCGCCCTGTGGGGCCGCCGACCCGAACTCGTCACCGCCATCAACACCACCCGCACCAACCCCGAGTACCGGCCGGAGGTCGTCCTGCCGGACACCGTCACGGCCACCACCGATCCCGCGGAGGCCGCGCACGGCGCCGAGTTCGTCTTCCTCGCCGTGCCCTCCCAGGCGCTGCGGGCCAACCTGGCCGAGTGGGCGCCGCTGCTGCGGCCCGACGCGGTCCTGGTCAGCCTCATGAAGGGCGTCGAACTGGGCACGGCGAAGCGGATGAGCGAGGTCATCGAGGAGGTCGTCAAAACCGACCCCGCCCGGGTCGCCGTCATCACCGGGCCCAACCTGGCACCGGAGATCGTCGCCCGGCAGCCGGCCGCCGCCGTGGTGGCCTGCCGCGACGAGGAGGTCGGCCGGCGCATCCAGTCCGCCTGCCTGACCCCGTACTTCCGGCCCTACACGAACACCGACGTGACCGGGTGCGAGCTCGGCGGCGCGGTCAAGAACGTGATCGCGCTCGCCGTGGGCATCGCCGGCGGGATGGGCCTGGGCGACAACACCAAGGCGTCGCTGATCACCCGGGGCCTGGCCGAGACCACCCGGCTGGGCGTGGCGATGGGCGCCGACCCGCACACCTTCGCCGGACTCGCCGGCATGGGCGACCTGGTGGCGACCTGCTCCTCCCCGCTGTCGCGCAACAACACCTTCGGCCGCAACCTCGGCCAGGGCATGAGCCTGGCGGAGACCATGCGCGCCACCAGCCAGACGGCCGAGGGCGTCAAGTCCTGCGAATCCGTAGCCGACCTGGCCAGGCGGCACGGCGTCGACATGCCGATCACCGAAACGGTCGTCGACATCGTGCACAACGGGAAATCTCCCGCCGCCGCCGTGCGGGAGTTGATGTCACGTTCTGCGAAGCCCGAACGGTAAGGTCAACGCGATATGGAAGACAATCCGGAAATCCGCCTGGAAGACCAGTCCGACGACAGGCCGCCGCAGCACACCGCTGACGGCCGGCCCGCGCCCCACAGCGTCGTCCGACCGGGTCCGGAGGGCCGCAAACCCCGCGTCGCCGTCGTCTTCGGCGGCCGCAGCTCCGAACACGGGGTGTCCGTGGTGACCGCGGCCAGCGTGCTGCGGGCCATCGACCGCGACGCGTACGACGTGCTGCCCATCGGCATCACCACCGAGGGCCGCTGGGCCCTCACCGCCGACGCCCCCGACCGGATGGCCATCACCGACCGCCGCATGCCCAGCGTCGAGCAGGTCGCCGACCAGGACGGCGCGCTGCTGCTGCCGGTCGACCCCTCGAACCGGGAGATCGTCTACACCGAGGCCGGCGCCGTGCCCAAGGCGCTCGGCGAGGTCGACGTCGTCCTGCCCCTGCTGCACGGCCCCTACGGCGAGGACGGCACCCTCCAGGGCCTGCTGGAACTCTCCGGGATCCCGTACGTCGGCGCCGGCGTCCTCGCCTCCGCCGTCGGCATGGACAAGGAGTACATGAAGCGGATCTTCACCTCGTTCGGGCTCAAGGTCGGCCCCTACACGGTGATCCGCCCGCGTGAGTTCGACCGCGACCCGCAGGCCGCCCGGCGCAGGGTCACCGAGTTCGCCGCCGTCCACGGCTGGCCGCTGTTCGTCAAGCCCGCCCGCGCCGGCTCCTCGATCGGCATCAGCCGCGTCGACGGCCCGGAAGGGATCGACGCCGCCCTCGCCGAGGCCCGCCGCCACGACCCCAAGGTCGTGGTGGAGGCCGCGCTCACCGGCCGCGAGATCGAATGCGGCGTCCTGGAGTTCCCCGACGGGCCGCGTGCCTCGGTCCCCGCCGAGATCCCGCCCGCCGACAGCCACTCCTTCTACGACTTCGACGCCAAGTACATCGACGCCGAAGAGGGCCTGGTGCCCGCCCCGCTCACCGCGGAGCAGACCGAGCGGGTGCGGCGGCTGGCCGTCGACGCCTTCGAGGCCGCCTCCTGCGAGGGCCTGGTGCGCGCCGACTTCTTCCTGCTCGACAACGGCGAGTTCGTCATCAACGAGATCAACACCATGCCGGGCTTCACCCCGATCTCGATGTACCCGCGGATGTGGCAGGAGAGCGGCGTCAGTTACAGCGAGCTGATCGACCTGCTCATCCAGGCCGCGCTGCGCCGCTCCACCGGCCTGCGCTGAACCCGCCCGAGCCACGGCCCCGTGCCCGTCCCCGGACCCGGTTCCGGTGCGGGCAGGGGGACCGCGCCCACCCGGCCGGGCCCCGGCGGTCAGATCCCGGCGGGGATGGCGGCGCGGACCGCCGGGGCCAGGTCCACGAGCGGCGAGGCGTCGTGTGCGAACTTCGCCGGCAGCACCAGCTCCACGTACGCCTTGCGCAGCGTGGTGGTCATCACCGTCCCGCCGCCGGGGGCCGACTGGTAGGACCAGGAGACCCCGTCGACCTCCGCGCCGGGGGTGTCCGAGTCGTAGTCCACGGCCGGCCGCGGCACCCCGCAGCGCAGCACGATCAGCGGATCGCCCCACCCGGCGGTCAGCTCCGAACGCGGCTTGAGATCATGCATGGCGAGCCCGTCGAGCCGTTTCGGCAGCCGAGCGTGCAGCGCCGAGCAGTACCTGGCGGCCTGCGCGTCCGGAACCGGCACCGCGACCGAGTCGTCGGTACCCGGTGACGCGGACGCGTAGACCGCGACCGCGGCGGCACACGCGGCTGCGGCGGTGGCAGCCAGTACCACCCGGCGGGAGAACGTCACCGGGCGAGCATACGGAAGGAGCCCGGGCGGCCGGGCGGGCGGGGGCTAGATATGCACCACCGGACAGGTGAGGGTGCGGGTGATGCCCTCGGCCTGCTGCACCTTGGCCACCACCATCCGGCCGAGCTCGTCGACGGTGTCGGCCTGGGCGCGGACGATCACGTCGTAGGGACCGGTCACGTCCTCGGCCCGGATCACCCCGTCGATCTTGGAGACCAGCTCCGCGACGGTCGAGGCCTTCCCGACCTCGGTCTGGATCAGGATGTACGCCTGTACCACGGAACCTCCAGAGCGGCTTCGAGGATCATGTGGGCGGGGGGACGCCACGTTATCGCGTCACCGCGCGCAGCGGGGAGACCCGCGCGGTACACAACCCCCGTAATGACGGGAAACACCCAGCGGAAGCGCCCGGCGTGCCGGGCCGGGGCGAGAGACGAGGGAACGACGCTATGAAGGGGACAGTCGGCGATCTGGGGGAGTTCGGGCTCATCAGGGAGCTCACGGCCCGCCTCACCACGACCCCCGCGGTGCAGCTCGGGCCGGGCGACGACGCGGCGGTGGTGGCCGCGCCGGACCGCCGGGTCGTCGCCACCACCGACGTGCTGCTGGAGGGCCGGCACTTCCGCCGCGACTGGTCGACCGCGTACGACGTCGGGCGCAAGGCCGCCGCCCAGAACCTCGCCGACATCGCCGCCATGGGCGCCGTGCCCACCGCGGTGCTGCTCGCCCTGGTGGTGCCCGCGCAGCTCCCGGCCACCTGGCCGGTCGAGCTGATGGACGGCATCAGGGACGAGTGCCAGGTGGCCGGGGCCGCCGTGGTCGGCGGCGACGTGGTCCGCGGCGACACCATCACCGTGTCCATCACCGCCCTGGGCGACCTGCGCAACCGCCCACCCGTCACCCGTGCCGGGGCGCGTCCGGGCAACCTGGTGGCCGTCACCGGCTGGCTCGGCTGGTCAGCGGCCGGGCTGGCGGTCCTCTCCCGCGGCTTCCGCTCCCCGCGCGCCTTCGTCGAGGCCCACCGCCGGCCCGAGCCGCCCTACCACGCCGGGCCCGCCGCCTCGGAACTCGGCGCCACCGCGATGACCGACATCAGCGACGGCCTGATCGCCGACCTCGGCCACATCGCCACGGCCAGCGGCGTCGACATCGACATCCGCTCGTCCGCCGTCGACATCCCGGCCCAGATGACCGACATCGGCCACGCCGTCGGCGTCGACCCGCTGCACTGGGTGCTCACCGGCGGAGAGGACCACGCCATCGCGGCGGTCTTCCCCCGCGACGTCAAACTGCCCGCCCGCTGGCGGGTCATCGGCGACGTGGTCCGGCCGGACGGAGCGGCGCCCCGGGTGACCGTCGACGGCGCGCCCTGGGAGAAGGCCGGCGGCTGGGACCACTTCGGTGAGTGACCGAATGGCGGACGCGGACATGGACACCGGCAGGGGGACGGGCCCGGCGGCGCCGGCCGCGCCGCTGCGGGTGCTGACCGTGGCCGGCTCCGACTCCGGCGGCGGCGCGGGCATCCAGGCGGACCTCAAGACCATGCTCGCCCTCGGCGTGCACGGCATGAGCGTCCTGACCGCGGTCACCGCGCAGAACTCCCTGGGCGTGCACGGCGTCTGGGAGCTGCCCGAGGCGGCCGTCCGCGCCCAGTTCCGGGCCGTCGCCGACGACATCGGGGTGCAGGCGGTCAAGACCGGCATGCTCGGCTCGGCCGGACTGGCCGCCGCCGTCGCCGACCTCGTCGCCGGGCTGCGCGCCCGCCACCCCGACGTGCCCGTGGTCGTCGACCCGGTGGCCGCCTCCAAGCGCGGTGACCCGCTGCTGCGCGCCGGGGCCCTCGACACCGTCCGCACCCGGCTGCTGCCGCTGGCCACCGTGGCCACCCCCAACCTCGACGAGGTCGCCGCGCTCACCGGGACCGCCGTCACGCGCGAGGACGAGATGGCGGACGCCGCCCGCGCCGTGCTCGCTCTCGGCCCGCGCTGGGCGCTGATCAAGGGCGGCCACCTCCCGGGCGCCGACGCGGACGCGGTGGACCTGCTCCACGACGGCACCACCGCCCACTGGTACCGGGCGCCGCGCCGGGCCAACCGGCACACCCACGGCACCGGCTGCACCCTGGCCAGCGCCGTCGCGGCCCACCTCGCCCTCGGCCGCACCGTGCCGGAGGCGGTGGGCCTCGCCAAGGCGTACACGCACGGCGCGATCACGGCCGGCTTCCCCCTGGGCGCCGGCACCGGACCGGTCGACCACGGCTGGCGGCTGCGCGGGAACGGCTGACGCCGGGGGACCGGTGGCAGTCGCCAGGAAACGCCGAAAAGCCGATCCACACGAGGTGGATCGGCTTCGGATGACGGCAGAGGACGCGCTGCCAGGAGCTGCTACGAGCTGCTGCGGTGCGGTCGCCGCATGACCACCGCGGCCTGAGCCGCGGCGGTGGTACGGACTAGCGCGAGACCTTGCCGGCCTTGATGCAAGAGGTGCAGACGTTCAGGCGCTTCGGCGTCTTTCCCACGACCGCACGAACGCGCTGGATGTTCGGGTTCCAGCGACGAGGGGTGCGGCGGTGCGAGTGGGAGATGCTGTTGCCGAAGCCCGGCCCCTTGCCGCAGATGTCGCAGTTGGCAGCCACGGGTCACTCCAAAGACTTCAGATCATTTACGGTGGGATCAGCCCGAGAGGACCCGGACAACCGGAGCAGCATACAACGGCTGCTCGCGTACAACGAAACTACCACGGTCCGGGCGGTCCTCGGCCGCCCACCCCGTGCCGGGGGCCTCCCGCCGGCGGCGGCCGGCAGTACGCTCACCTGCGACCCGCCCCTCGGAGCGCCAGGAGGAACCGTTGGCGTCGACGCTCGACCCGGCCGCCGTGCGCACCTGGTGCCGGTGCGCGCTGAGGGCCCTCGGGCAGGCCCGCGAGAACATCGACGCGATCAACGTGTACCCGGTTCCGGACGGGGACACCGGTACCAACCTCTACCTCACCGTCGAGTCCGCCGCCCAGGCCGTCGAGGCGGTCTTCGAGGCCCACGCCACCACGGCCGGCGGCCCGGGACCCTCCTTCCACGAGGCCCTGCGGGCCCTGTCGCACGGCGCGCTGATCGGCGCCCGCGGCAACTCCGGGACGATCCTCGCCCAGCTCCTGCGCGGCCTGCACGCCGACCTGGCGGCCCCTGCCCCTGCGCCTGGCCCTTCCTCTGCCGCTGCTTCCTCCGCGCGCGGGTCCGCTCCCGCGCCCGCTCCCGCCGAGGCCGCCCCGCCGGGCGCCGCCGGGGACGGCGACCCCGCCGAGGCGCTGCGCCGGGCCTTCGGGGCCGCCGCCGCCTCCGCGTACGAGGCCGTGGCCCGGCCGGTCGAGGGCACCATGCTCACCGTGGCCACGGCCGCCGCCCGCGCCGCCCGAGCCTGCGAGGGCGGGGTGGCCGACGTGGTGCGGGCCGCCCACGAGGGTGCCCGGGACGCTCTGGCCGCCACCCCCGGCCAGCTCGGAGCGCTGCGGCAGGCCGGGGTGGTGGACGCGGGCGGTCTCGGCCTCGTCGCCCTGCTCGGCGCGCTGTGCCGGACCGTGACCGGCGACGTGCCCGCCGGCCCCCCGGGCGCGCGGACCACGCACCCCACACCGCTCACCCGGGCACCCCGGAACGCCGGACCCGCCGGAACCGCCGGATCGGACCTGGCACCTATGGACGCGGGACCAGCTCCCCAGGGGGTCGACACCGGTCCGGCGCCTATGGAGGCCGGATCCGCCGTATCCGGCGCCCCGCCTATGGACGCCGGTTCCGCCCAGCCCGGCGTGCCACCTATAGAGGCCGGATTGGCCGTATCCGGGGAGGCAGCCGACCTGGCCGCGTGCGTCCAGGACGGCAACGCCTCCCCGAAGGGCTCGGCCTTCGAGGTGCTGTTCCTGCTGGAGGCCGCGGACGAGGCCGCTGTACAGACCCTGCGCGCCCGGCTCGACGCCCTGGGCGACTCGCTGGTCGTGGTCGGGGGCGACGGCCTGTGGAACATCCACGTGCACGTCCCGCGGGCCGCCGACGTCGGCACCGCGATCGAGGCGGGCATCGACGCCGGGCGCCCTTACCGGATCAGGGTCACCCACTTCGGCGACCAGACCGCCGCCGCCCCCGACGCGGGGCAGCCCGGGCGGCGGAGCCGGGCCGTGGTGGCCCTCGTCCCCGGCGGCGGCCTGGCCGACCTGTGCGCCGAGGCCGGCGCCACCGTCGTCGCCGTCCGCCCGGGGGAGCGGCCCGCGGGCGGTGAGATCGCCGCCGCCATCCGCCGGGCGGGCGCCCGCGAGGTGGTCCTGCTGCCCAACGACACCGAGTTGCGCGACGCCGCCGCGGCCGCCGCCCAGCAGGCCCGCGCCGACGGCGTCCGGGTCGCCCTCATCCCCACCCGGTCCGCCGTCCAGGGCCTCGCGGCGCTGGCCGTCCACGAGCCCGGGCGGCGGTTCGACGAGGACGTGGTGGCGATGACCGCGGCGGCCGGTGCCACCCGGTACGGCGAACTGGCCGTCGCCGAGCGGCAGTCCTGGACCACCGCCGGGGTGTGCCAGGCCGGCGACGTCCTCGGCCTGATCGACGGCGACGTCGCCGTCATCGGCGGCAGCCTCCAGGAGACCGCCGTCACCGTGCTGGACCGGATGCTCGCCGCGGGCGGTGAACTCGTCACCCTGGTCCTCGGCCCCACCGCGCCGCCCGGCCTGGGCGGCCTGCTCGAAGCCCACGTCCAGACCCGGCACCTGGCAGTGGACACGGTCACGTACTCCGGCGGCGAGCCCGGCACCCCGCTCCAGATCGGCGTCGAGTGAGCCGCCGCCCCGCCCCTGGCCGCTCTGCCCCTGACCGCCCCGGCTCCCGGCCGTTCTGGACGTCCCGGCCCGACCGCCGCCGGGAGGCGCGCGGACGCCCGCTGCCGCCGGCTGTCGGCGGTGTGCGCGACGATGGGACGCGATGAACCCACTCGACGACCCCCTGCACAAGCTCGTCGGCGACCGCACCGCCAAGGTGCTCGGCGAGCACCTCGACCTGCACACCACCGGGGACCTGCTCCACCACTACCCCCGGCGCTACGCGGAGCGGGGCGAGCTGACCCGGCTGGCCGACCTCCCCGTCGACGAGTACGTCACCGTCGTCGCGCAGATCGCCAAGGCCGACAAGCGCACCTACGGAGGCGGCTCCGGGGTGCGCCTGGAGGTCGTGGTGACCGACGGCAGCGGCTCCCTGACCCTGGTGTTCTTCAGCAAGGCCGCCCACGCGCACGCCCACCGGCTCATCCCGGGGCGGCGCGGCATGTTCTCCGGCAAGGTGTCGGTCTTCAACCGCACCCGCCAGCTCGCCCACCCCGACTACCAGTTGCTGGACGCCGAGGACGGCAAGGAGGCGGTGGACGCCTTCGCCGGCCGGCTCATCCCGCTCTACCCGGCCTGCAAGCAGATCACCTCCTGGCGGATCGCGCAGGCCGTGGACACCGCGGTGGACTCCCTGGCGGCCACCGGCTGGGCCGGCGTCGGCGATCCGCTGCCCCCCGAACTCCGCTCGGGCCGCGGCCTGGTGGCGCTGCCGGAGGCGCTGGAGAAGGTCCACCGCCCGCGCTCCAAGCAGGACATCGCCCAGGCCCGGGACCGGCTGAAGTGGGACGAGGCGTTCGTCCTCCAGGTGGCGCTGGCGCGCCGCCGGGCCGACGAGTCCGCGCTGCCCGCGGTGCCGCGCCGCCCCGCCGCAGACGGCCTGCTCGCCGCCTTCGACGCCCGCCTGCCCTTCACCCTCACCGACGGCCAGCGCAAGGTCTCCGAGGAGGTCTTCGCCGACCTGGCCACCGAACACCCCATGCACCGGCTGCTCCAGGGCGAGGTCGGCTCGGGCAAGACCATGGTGGCCCTGCGCGCCATGCTCGGCGTCGTGGACGCCGGCGGCCAGGCCGCGATGCTCGCCCCCACCGAGGTGCTCGCCCAGCAGCACCACCGCTCCATCACCGAGATGATGGGCGACCTCGCCGAGGCCGGCCTGCTCGGCGGCTCCGACCTGGGCACCAAGGTGGTGCTGCTGACCGGGTCGATGGGCGCCGCCGCCCGCCGCCACGCCCTGCTCGACCTGGTCACCGGCGAGGCCGGGATCGTGGTCGGCACCCACGCCCTGATCGAGGACAAGGTCCGCTTCCACGACCTCGGCCTGGTCGTCGTCGACGAGCAGCACCGGTTCGGCGTCGAGCAGCGCGACGCCCTGCGCGCCAAGGCCGAACGCCCGCCCCACCTCCTGGTGATGACGGCCACCCCGATCCCGCGCACCGTCGCCATGACGGTCTTCGGCGACCTGGAGACCTCCGTCCTCGACCAGCTGCCGGCCGGGCGCTCGCCGATCGCCACCCACGTCGTACCGGCCGCCGAGAAGCCGCACTTCCTGGCGCGCGCCTGGGAGCGGGTGCGCGAGGAGGTGGCGGCCGGCCACCAGGCCTACGTCGTCTGCCCCCGGATCGGCGACGAGGAGGACACCAAGGCCGACGCGAAGAAGGCCGAGAAGGCAGGGAAGACCGGGAAGGCAGGAAAGGCCGGGACGCGCGCCGAGGCGGAGAAGGCGGAGGCCGCCGCCCTGGACGACGAGCGGCGCCCGCCGCTGGCCGTCCTGGAGGTCGCGGCCGGCCTGGCCGCCGGGCCGCTGGCCGGACTGCGGGTCGAGGTGCTGCACGGCCGGATGGCGCCCGAGGAGAAGGACGAGGTCATGCGCCGCTTCACCGCGGGCGAGGCCGACGTCCTCGTCGCCACCACGGTCATCGAGGTCGGCGTCAACGTGCCCAACGCCACCGCCATGGTGGTGATGGACGCCGACCGGTTCGGCGTCTCCCAGCTCCACCAGTTGCGCGGCCGGGTCGGCCGCGGCTCCGCCCCCGGGCTGTGCCTGCTGGTCACCGACACCCCCGAGATGAGCCCCGCGCGCGGCCGGCTCGACGCCGTGGCGGCCACCCTCGACGGCTTCGAGCTGTCCCGGATCGACCTCGAACAGCGCCGCGAGGGCGACGTGCTCGGCCAGGCCCAGTCCGGCAGCCGCTCCAGCCTGCGGATGCTCACCGTGGTCGACGACGAGGAGGTGATCGCCGCGGCCCGCGAGGAGGCCACCGCCGTGGTCGCCGCCGACCCCGACCTCGCCGCCCACCCCGACCTGCGCAGCGCCCTCCAGAGCCTGCTGGACGCCGACCGCGAGGAGTTCCTCGACAAGGGCTGAGACAAGGCGGCGGCAAGGGGCTGGGACAAGGGATGGGGACAGGGGATGGGGACAAGGGCTGGGACAAGGGCCGGGGGCCGGCGAAAGGTAGCATCGGGGCTGTGAGCAGCTCATGACCCGTGTGATCGCCGGTACCGCCGGTGGGCGCCGGCTGGCCGTACCTCCGGGCAACGGCACCCGTCCCACCTCAGACCGCGCCCGGGAGGCGCTCTTCTCCACGTGGGAGGCGCTGTACGGCCCGATCCAGGGGGCCCGCGTGCTCGACCTGTACGCCGGTACCGGGGCCGTCGGCCTGGAGGCGCTCTCCCGGGGGGCAGGGCACGCCCTGCTCGTCGAGGCCGATCCGCGCGCCCTGCGCGTCGTCCGGCAGAACGCCGCCGCGCTCGGGCTGCCCGGCGCCGAGGTCCGGTCCGGGCGCGCGGAGCAGACCGCCGCCACCCCGGCGCCGGAGCGGCCGTACGGGCTGGTCTTCCTCGACCCGCCCTACGACGTCCCCGACGACGCGCTGCGGGAGATCCTGCTCACACTCCGGGCCGGCGGCTGGCTGGCTCCCGAGGCGCTGGCCACGGTGGAGCGCGCCACCCGGGGCGGGGATTTCCGCTGGCCGGAGGGGTTCGACGGACTGCGCGCCCGCCGCTACGGCGAGGCGACGCTTTGGTACGGTCGCGCCGCCGAAGTCACCGCCGGGTCGTGAACCCGTCCGGAGAGGAGAAACCGTTGCGCCGCGCAGTCTGTCCGGGGTCCTTCGACCCCGTCACCAACGGGCACCTGGACATCATCGTCCGCGCGTCCCGGCTGTACGACAGCGTCCACGTCGCCGTGATGATCAACAAGGCCAAGAAGGGCCTGTTCGACATCGACGAGCGGATCGCCCTCATCGAGCAGGTCACCGCGGAGCTGGGCAACGTCCGGGTGGAGGCGTTCAACGGCCTGCTCGTCGACTTCTGCAGACAGCGCGAGATCCCGGCCATCGTCAAGGGCCTGCGGGCCGTGAGCGACTTCGACTACGAACTCCAGATGGCGCAGATGAACAACGGCCTGTCCGGGGTGGAGACGCTCTTCGTGCCCACCAACCCGGCCTACAGCTTCCTCTCCTCCAGCCTGGTCAAGGAAGTCGCCCAATGGGGCGGCGACATCTCACACTTGGTGCCGCCACAGGTTCTCGACGCGCTCAACGAGAAGCTCCGGCAGCAGTAGGCTTCCGCTGTGGACGTCCAGAAGAAGCTCGACGACATCGTGGCGACCGTCAACAGCGCGCGGTCCATGCCCATGTCGGCCTCCTGCGTGGTGAACCGGGCCGAGCTGCTGGCCCTGCTCGGGGAGGTCTCCGCCAGCCTCCCCCAGTCGCTGGCCCAGGCCGAGGAAGTCCTCGGCGAGCGCGAGCGGATGGTCGCCCAGGCGCAGGCCGAGGCGCAGCAGATCATCGACACCGCGCACGCCGAACGCGGCTCCCTGGTCTCCGACACCCAGGTGGCCCGCCAGTCCCAGGACGAGGCCGAGCGCATCCTCGCCGAGGCCCGTCGCGAGGCCGACGAGATCCGGGCCGAGGCCGACGACTACGTCGACAGCAAACTCGCCAACTTCGAGGTGGTCCTCACCAAGACCATCGGCTCGGTCGACCGGGGCCGGGAGAAGCTGCTCGGCCTCGACCCCTACGGCGACGCCGGCGAGTACGGCGAGGACGACGTCGAGGCCCCCGAGCGCAGCTCCGACCCCGAGACGCTGCGCCGCCGCGCCGACGACTACGTCGACGCCAAGATGCGGGCCTTCGAGACCGTCCTCAGCAAGACCCTGGAGGCCGTCGGGCGCGGTCGGCTCAAGCTGACCGGGCACCGGCCGATCGACGACCTGGCCGACCACATCGCCGCCGCCGACGCCGAGGGCGGCGCCGGGCCGCGGCAGTCCGACGACGACTACATGGCCGGCCTCGCCGCGCCCGCCGCCGGCCCGCAGGACCTGAGCCGGTACGGCTACACGCCCGCCGCCGCCCAGGCGCCGCAGGAGGCCCCGGCCGCCGCGGGCTACTACCAGCAGCAGCCCGAGTCCTACCCCCAGCAGGGCGGCTACGACCCCGAGGGCTACCCGCGGCAGCAGCCGGAGTACGCCCGGCAGGCATACGACCCCTACGGCGCCGAGCAGGGCTACCCGCAGCAGGCCGATCCCCGCCAGGGGTACGAGTACGGCGGCCAGGGCTACGTCCAGCCGGACGGCACGATCGCGGGCCAGCCCTACCCCGGGCCGCCGCAGCTCCCGTACCAGCAGGCACCCCAGTACGGGCAGCAGCCCGCCGCCGCACTGGACGAGACGAGCTTCTTCGACACCGGCATGATCGACCTCAACCGGCTCAGGGAGCTGGAACAGGGCCTCTGAGGCGGGTCCGCGCCCCGCGGGCGGGGCCGACCACGGGCGGCCGCCAGGCCGGGCGGGTGCCGCGTTTGGGTGGGGGCGTCCGGTCCAGTATCCTGTCAGCTCCAGCCGTGTCACGCACCGGCGCTTCGGCCTGCCCGTCCGCAAGGCGCGGGCCCCGGCCGTACCGATGAAAGCAGGAAGCCCTGAACACCCGCCTCGACCACCGCAACCCCCTCGTGTTCGACACACACGAGCTGGGGCGGCGTCCTGGTGCGATGAAGAGGCTCTCCCGCACCGTCCCGGCGCCCGCGGACCTCGGTATCGCCGGGGTCATCGCGGTGCCCGAGGGCGCCGACGTCGAGCTGGACCTCCGCCTGGAGTCGGTGATGGACGGCGTGCTGGTCACCGGTACCGCCCACGCACCGGCGACGGGGGAGTGCGTACGATGTCTGGAGCCCGTGGAGCGCGAGCTCGCCGCGGACTTCCAGGAGATGTTCTCCTACCCCGACGCCGACACCCGGACCGCCGTCAAGGCCGACCCCGGTGACGACGCCGAGGATGAGGGCACGCTCCACCTTGAGGACGACCTGTTCGACCTCGAACCCGTGCTGCGCGACGCGGTGGTGCTCGCACTGCCGATGCAGCCGGTGTGCCGGGAGGACTGCCCCGGTCTGTGCCCCGAGTGCGGGGTGCGGCTGGCGGACGAACCCGACCACCACCACGAGGCCGCCGACATCCGTTGGGCGGCCCTGCTCGAATTCCAGCAGAACGGTGCCGGCGACGGCGCCGACGAGAACCAGGAGAAGTAGCCGTGGCTGTTCCGAAGCGGAAGATGTCGCGCAGCAACACGCGCCACCGCCGTTCGCAGTGGAAGGCTGCGCCCGTGAGCCTGGTGGCGTGCGAGCGCTGCCACGAGCCGAAGCTCCAGCACATCGCGTGCCCGAGCTGCGGTACCTACAACCGCCGTCAGGTCATCGAGGTCTGATCGGCAGGTGACAGGCTCCATGTCGTCCACGTCATCCGCGCCCGACGCCCCGGTGTCGAAGAAGGCCGAGACGGCCGCGACGGACAAGGCCTCGTCCCATGCGGTGCTGGAAGGGCGGCTCGGGTACACACTCGAACCCGCCCTTCTGGTGCGTGCGCTCACCCACCGCTCGTACGCGTACGAGAACGGCGGGTTGCCCACCAACGAGCGGCTGGAGTTCCTCGGGGACTCCGTGCTCGGCCTGGTGGTCACCGACACCCTCTACCGCACCCACCCGGACCTGCCCGAGGGCCAACTGGCCAAGCTGCGGGCCGCGGTGGTCAACTCGCGAGCGCTGGCCGGGGTGAGCCGCGGGCTCGACCTGGGCGCGTTCATCCGGCTCGGCCGGGGCGAAGAGGGCACCGGCGGGCGGGACAAGGCATCAATCCTCGCGGACACCCTTGAAGCTGTGATCGGTGCGGTCTACCTCGACCAGGGCCTCGACGCGGCTTCCCAGCTGATCCACCGGCTCTTCGACCCGCTCATCGAGGAGTCCTCCAACCTGGGCGCAGGCCTGGACTGGAAGACCTCTCTCCAGGAGCTGACCGCCGCCGAGGCGCTCGGTGTCCCGGAGTACGTGGTCACCGAGGCCGGACCGGACCACGAGAAGACCTTCACGGCTGCCGCCCGCGTCGGTGGTGTCGAGTACGGCACCGGCACCGGCCGCAGCAAGAAGGAAGCCGAGCAGCAGGCCGCAGAGTCCGCCTGGCGGTCCATCCGCGAGGCGTCCGCCTCCTCGGCCTCCTGATCGATCCGCACCACCCCGGGCCCGCGCCCCGGTCGTACCCGCCTCCGGCGGTGTGCGCCGGGGCGCGGGCCGCGGGCGGTTTCCGGGCCGGACCCGGTTGCCGCCCCTGACCTGCCCCCTGACCACGGTCCGGCCGCACCGGGGACGTCCGGCCGGCCGCGACGGCAGAGAGGAAGCCGTGCCGGAGCTACCCGAGGTGGAGGTCGTCCGCCGCGGCCTCGCCCAGTGGGCCGCGGGCCGCACCGTCGCCGAGGCGGCCGTACTGCACCCCAGGGCCGTGCGGCGGCATCTCGCCGGCGCCGAGGACTTCACCCGGCGGCTGCGCGGCGCCCGGCTGGGCACGCCCCGCCGCCGCGGCAAGTACCTCTGGGTGCCGCTCCAGGACGCGTCCGGCACGGCGGAGCCGGAGGAGGGCACCGCGCTCCTCGCCCACCTCGGCATGAGCGGGCAGTTCCTGGTCCGCCCGGAGGAGTCCCCCGCCGAGACCCACCTGCGGGTCCGGTTCGTCTTCGACGACGTCGTCGACACCGACCTCCGCTTCGTCGACCAGCGCACCTTCGGCGGCCTCTCGCTCCACGACACGCTGCCCGGCGACCCCGACGGGCTGCCCGCCCCCCTCGCCCACATCGCCCGCGACCCGATCGACCCGGCCTTCGACGACGACGCCTTCCACCAGGCACTGCGCGGCAAGCGGACCACGATCAAGCGCGCGCTGCTCGACCAGTCCCTGATCAGCGGGGTCGGCAACATCTACGCCGACGAGGCGCTGTGGCGCAGCAAGCTCCACTACGAGCGGCCCACGGCCACCATGACCAGGCCGCGCACCACCGAACTGCTCGGCGCCATCCGTGCCGTGATGGGCGACGCGCTGGCCGCCGGCGGCACCAGCTTCGACAGCCTGTACGTCAACGTCAACGGCGAGTCCGGCTACTTCGACCGGTCCCTGGACGCCTACGGCCAGGAGGACCGCCCGTGCCGCCGCTGCGGCACCCCGATCCGGCGCCGCCCCTGGATGAACCGCTCCAGCTACTTCTGCCCGCGCTGCCAGCCCGCCCCCCGCTCCTGACCCGCGGCGACCGCGGGGTTCGGGCGGTCCGCCGGGGCGCCGGCGGCGAACGCGGTCAGTAGCCGAAGTCCTGGGTCCACCAGGGGCCGCCGGTGCCGAAGTGGACGCCCACGCCGAGGGTCTTGTAGTCGCAGTCGAGGATGTTGGCGCGGTGGCCGGCGCTGTTCATCCAGGCGTCCATGACGGCCTGGGCGTCGGCCTGGCCCATCGCGATGTTCTCGCCGCCGAGGTTGGTGATGCCCAGCGCCTTCGCCCGGTCCCAGGGCGTGTGGCCGTCCGGGTCGGTGTGGTCGAAGAAGCCGCGCGCGGCCATGTCGTCGCTGAAGTTCTGGGCGAGTGTGTCCAGGGAGGAACTGGCCGTCAGCGGCTGGCAGCCGGCCGTGGCCCGCTGCTGGTTGACCAGGGTGAGGATCTGCGCCCGGGCCGCCGCCACCGTGCTGGTGGCCGACGTCGCGGTGGCGGTGGCCGGGTTCAGCGCGGCGGAGGTCGGCACCGGGGTGGTGGGCGCGGCGCTGGTGCGGGTCGGCGTCGGGCGGCGTGGGTGGGGGTCGGGGCGGGAGTGGCGGTACGCGAGGGCGTGGCGCTCGGCGTGGGGGCCGCGCTGCCCGCCGTGCCTGTCGCGGCGGACGAGCCGGAGCCCGCGGTGGCGGCGCCGGAGGCCGGTGAGGAGGTGGCGCCGAGCGGAGAGGGCGAGTTGCCGCCGATCGTGTCCTGGTCCGGCCCGTCGGCCCGCGTGGTGGGCGTGTCGGCGCCGTCGACGTGCTTGAGGCCGTCCTCCACCTGGGTCAGCAGGCCCGAGGAGACGGCGACCGCGCCCACCGTGAGAGCGGCCGAGGACGCCAGCAGGCCGGTGCGTATCGGGTGGTGCCGGCGCCGGCCGCGGTGGCCGCGCGGGGCCGGCTGCGGGGCCGGGGGCTGGGCATGGCGGCTGTGACGCCCCATCGCCGCACTCCTGACTGCTCGTCGGGCGGATGCCGCGGCGGACCGGGCGACCCAAGACGCCCGGGTGTACTCCGAACGGGTGAATCTGCTGAGTGGGGACTGTAGCGAATCGCGCCGGGGTTCGAGGTGAGGTGGACCGATCCAGCGGGATAGCGTGCCCACATGAACGAGAATGTCCGGCTGACCGCCTGGGTGCGCGGCCGTGTCCAGGGCGTCGGCTTCCGGTGGTGGACGCGCGCCACCGCGCTGGAGATCGGCGGCCTGATCGGCTACGCGGGCAACCTCGCCGACGGCCGGGTCCAGGTCGTCGCCGAGGGGCCGCGCGCCACCTGCGAGCGGCTGCTGGAGTCGCTGCGGGAGGGCGCCACGCCCGGGCGGGTCGACGGCGTGACCGAAATCTGGGGCGTGGCCAGGGGCGGATACGACGGATTCGAGATCCGCTGAGCCGAACCCGTTGCCTTCCGGGCGATCACGTGCCAGGCTGCCCCCAGGCGAGGATGATCGGAATGGCCCTCGCGCCCCGCGGGCGGCCCGCGGCGCCGGTGCGGCGCCGTGTTTTCTGAGGCCGATCCGGCGCTTGGGCTGTGATCGTGTTGACCGCCCCTCTTTTTGGTGAGACGCTGAAAGCCCCGCGCATCGTGGCACCGTTGATTATCCGGCAGGACGCCACGGCTGTGAGCCTGCGCGGGAGCGTACCCCTCACCCACGACCACCTGCCCCGGTCGGTCACTCAGCGTGGAGGACCATCCATCATGGCAAAGGCGCTTCTCGGTTACGTCGGCGGCCCCGACCCGCGACTCCTCGCCGAGATGCGAAGGCTGCAGCGGCGCGTCCAGGATCTGGAGGCCGAGCTGATCCGCATGCAGGCGGAGAACGACGCTCTCACTGTGGCATCGCACGAAGAGTCGCTGCTCGGCATCGACGTGAACCACGCCGAGCCCGCGCTGGCCTGATCGGGCGTCCGCCAGGCCCGGCAGGCCCGGTATCCGGCCACGCTCGACTGTTCGGTTGTTCGACTCCTCGACTGCCTGAACGCACGACTGTTCGGTCGCGCCGACGGATTCGACTCTCCGTGGCCACCCGGCCCGGCGTGATCCGGCTCGGTGCGGCCACCGTCCAGGACGCCGCATTCCCGCGGCAACCGCAAGGGGCGCCTTCCACGGCGTCCCTTCTTTTCTGCCCTCTCGTCCGTCCGCCCCGTGTGGTGCCCGCCCTCTTGGTGTGCCCGCCCCTTCGTCCGCCCCGGCCCCGCCCTGCTTCCCGGCCCCGGTCACGCTCCGTTCCCGCACGCCCCAATGGCCCCTCGCGCCTGGCGCGCTTACGTCTGATCTGCCCTGCGCTGTCCTCGGTGAAACCGGTCACGGCGGGTAGAGTCGACCGGCGTGCATCTCAAGAGCCTCACGCTGCGCGGCTTCAAGTCGTTCGCCTCGGCGACGACGCTGCGCTTCGAACCCGGAATCACCTGCGTCGTCGGGCCCAACGGCTCCGGCAAGTCGAACGTGGTCGACGCGCTGTCCTGGGTGATGGGCGAGCAGGGCGCCAAGTCGCTGCGCGGCGGCAAGATGGAGGACGTCATCTTCGCCGGCACCACCGGCCGCCCGCCGCTGGGCCGCGCCGAGGTGTCGCTGACCATCGACAACAGCGACGGCGTGCTGCCCATCGAGTACGCCGAGGTGACCATCACGCGGATCATGTTCCGCAACGGCGGCAGCGAGTACCAGATCAACGGCGACACCTGCCGGCTGCTCGACATCCAGGAGCTGCTGTCGGACTCCGGCATCGGCCGCGAGATGCACGTCATCGTCGGGCAGGGCCAGCTCGACTCGGTGCTGCACGCCGACCCGATGGGCCGCCGCGCCTTCATCGAGGAGGCCGCCGGCGTCCTGAAACACCGCAAGCGCAAGGAGAAGGCGCTGCGGAAACTCGACGCCATGCAGGCCAACCTGGCCCGCGTCACCGACCTCACCGGTGAGCTGCGCCGCCAGCTCAAGCCGCTCGGCCGGCAGGCCCAGGTGGCGCGCAGGGCCGCCGTCATCCAGGCCGACCTGCGCGACTCCCGGCTGCGGCTGCTGGCCGACGACCTCGTCACCCTGCGGGAGGCACTGCGGGCGGAGGTCGCCGACGAGGCCGCGCTCAAGGAGCGCCGGGACGCGGTGGAGGCGGAACTGGCCGCGTCCACCCGGCGCGAGGCGCAGCTGGAGGAGCAGGTCCGCGCCCTCACCCCGCGGGTGAACGACGCGCAGGCAACCTGGTACGCGCTCTCCCAGCTGACCGAGCGGGTGCGCGGCACCATCGGCCTGGCCGAGCAGCGCCACCGGCACGCCACCAGCCAGCCCGCCGACGAGCGGCGCGGCCGCGACCCGGAGGACATGGAGCGCGAGGCCGCTCGGGTCCGCGAGCAGGAGGCCGAACTCGAAGAGGCCCTGGACGCCGCCGAACGGGCTCTGGAGGACACCGTCGCCCACCGCTCCGAGCTGGAGCGGCGACTCGCCGAGGAGGAGGCCCGGCTCAAGGCCGCGGCGCGCGCCATCGCGGACCGCCGCGAGGGCCTGGCCCGCCTGAACGCCCAGGTCAACGCCGCCCGCTCGAAGGCCGTCGCGGCCGAGGCGGAGATCGGCCGGCTCGCCGCGGCCCGCGACGAGGCCCGTGAGCGGGCGGAGTCGGCGCAGGCCGAGTACGAGGAGCTGCGCGCCCAGGTCGACGGGCTGGACGCCGACGACACCGAACTCGACGCCCGGATCGAGGCCGCCCGCGCCGAACAGGCCGCGGCCGAGGAGGAGTACAGCTCCGCGCGGGACGCCGCGGCCGCCGCCGAACGCCGCCGGGCGGCGGTGGCGGCCCGCCGCGACGCGCTCGCGCCCGCGCTGCGCCGCAAGGACGGCAGCGGCGCGCTGCTGGCCGCGGGGGAGCGGGGCGAGGGGCAGGGCGGGGTGCTGTCCGGGGTGCTCGGCCCGGCCGCCGCGCTGCTGCGCGTCGCCGCGGGGTACGAGGTGCCGGTCGCGGCGGCGCTGGGGGCGGCGGCGGACGCGGTGGCCGTCTCCGGCCCGGCCGCCGCGGCGGAGGCACTGCGGCTGCTGCGCAAGGAGGACGGCGGCCGGGCCGCGCTGCTGCTGGCAGGCGCCCCGCAGCCGGACGCGGCACCGGTCGGGGCGGCGTCGGTGGCGGCGGAGTCCGGGGCCGGTTCGGTGTCGGTGGCGGAGCCCGGGCCCGCGTCATCGGCGGCCTCGGCGTCCGCCCCGGCTGCGGGGCTCGGAGCCGCGGAGCCCGCCGCGTCCACCGTCGGGGCGGCCGAAGCCGGGCGGGTGCCCGCCCCAACGGACGGCGGGCACCGCCCCGCCGCGGCCGCCGACCACGGCGGGTCGCCGGCGCCGGGCGCTGTCCCCGCCCCCGCCCGGCCGGAGCGTCCGGCCTGCCGCAGGGTGCGCGTCCGGCCGTCGACCTGGTCACCGGGACGGCCGAACTGCTGCCGGCGGTGCGGCGGCTGCTGCGGGACACCGTCGTCGTCGGCTCCCTGGAGGACGCCGAGGCCGTGGTGGCCGCCCGCCCCGAGCTGACCGCGGTGACGGCCGAGGGCGACGTGCTCTCCGCCCATCTCGCCCAGGGCGGGTCGGCCAAGGCGCCCAGTGTGCTGGAGGTGCAGGCGCAGGTCGACGAGGCCACCGCGGAGCTGGAGCGGCTGGAGCGGGAGTGGTCCGGGCTCGACGAACGGCAGCAGGCGGCCAAGGAGCGCCGGGCCGCCGCCGCCCGGTCGGCCGACGAACTCGGCAGGCGGCGCCGGGCCGCGGAGAAGGAGAAGGCGTCGGTCGCCCAGCAGCTCGGCCGGCACGGCGGCCAGGCCCGGGCCGCGGCCGGCGAGGCCGAGCGGGCCGCGGCGGCGGTGCTCCGCGCCGAGGAGGCGCTGGCGGCGGCCCGGGAGGAGCTGGAGGAGCTGTCGTACCGGCTCGGGGAGGCGCAGGAGCAGCCCGGCGAGGAGGAGCCGGACACCTTCACCCGCGACCGGCTGGCCGCCGACGGCGCCAACGCCCGCCAGACCGAGATGGAGGCCCGCCTCCAGGCGCGCACCCACGAGGAGCGGGTCAGGAGCCTGGCCGGCCGGGCGGACTCCCTGGACCGGGCCGCCCGGGCCGAGCGGGAGAGCCGGGCGCGTGCCGAGCGGCACCGGGCCCGGCTGGCGTACGAGGCGTCGGTGGCGGTCGCGGTGCTGGCAGGTACCCGCGGCCTGCTGGCGTGTGTTCAGGTCTCGCTGGAGCGGGCCGAGGCCGAACGGGTGGCCGCCGAACGGGCGAGAGCCGAGCGTGAGGAGCGGCTGGGGGCCGAGCGGCGGCGCGGCCGGGAGCTCAAGGCCGAACTGGACAGGCTCACCGGCGACGTCCACAAGGGGGAGGTGCTCGGCGCCGAGAAGCGGCTGCGCATCGAGCAGTTGGAGGCCCGGGCGCTGGAGGAGCACGGCATGGAGCCGGCCGGCCTGGTGGACGAGTACGGCCCGGACCAGCCGGTGCCGCCCTCCCCGCCGGCCGAGGGCGAGGTCCTGCCGGAGGACCCCGAGCACCCGCGCAACCTGCCCCGGCCGTTCGCGCGTGCCGAGCAGGAGAAGCGGTTGCGGGCGGCGGAGAAGGCGTACGCGCAGCTCGGCAAGGTCAACCCGCTGGCCCTGGAGGAGTTCGCGGCCCTGGAGGAGCGGCACAAGTTCCTCACCGAGCAGTTGGAGGACCTGCGCCGCACCCGGGCCGACCTGCTCCAGGTGGTCAAGGACGTCGACGAGCGGGTGGAGCAGGTCTTCGCCGCGGCCTTCCACGACACCGCCCGCGAGTTCGAGGGGGTCTTCTCCCGGCTGTTCCCGGGAGGCGAGGGGCGGCTGCTGCTCACCGACCCGGAGAACATGCTCACCACCGGGGTCGACGTCGAGGCCCGGCCGCCGGGCAAGAAGGTCAAGCGGCTGTCGCTGCTCTCCGGCGGCGAGCGCTCGCTGACCGCGGTGGCCATGCTGGTGTCGATCTTCAAGGCCCGGCCCAGCCCGTTCTACGTGATGGACGAGGTCGAGGCGGCGCTCGACGACACCAACCTCCAACGGCTGATCCGGATCATGGAGGAACTCCAGCAGAGTTCCCAGCTGATCGTGATCACCCACCAGAAGCGCACGATGGAGGTCGCCGATGCCCTGTACGGAGTCTCCATGCAGGGTGACGGAGTCTCGAAGGTGATCAGTCAGCGGTTGCGGGACGGAAAGCGGGGAAGCAGCCATTCGGGTGATCTTGGGCCCGTTCAGCCCGCATGATCGTTCAAGAGGTGAACGCATTGGTTGTTATACAAGGGCTACACGTTTGATACATCGCCCGCTTAGCGCCGCCGAATGCGCGGCATGAGGCTTCTTTCCTGATTTTTGTATTTGAAACTTGTATGCATAAGCTGGCGCGTCCTGCCAATACGTTCGAGTGGTGGCCGCCACAAGGCGGCCCAACACTTGAAGATCAGACCCTCATGCGAGGGCTCACCGGCGAGCCCCAGGAGCGCAATGTGACCAGCACCGCATCAGCGGCCGGTACCCACCGGCAGCCACCTTCCGAACACCTCGGCCATGTCGTCTTCATCACCGCCGCCGCGGCCATGGGCGGATTCCTCTTCGGATACGACAGCTCGGTCATCAACGGCGCTGTCGAGGGCATCCGCGACAAGTACGACATCGGCTCCGCCGCCCTGGCGCAGGTCATCGCCATCGCCCTGATCGGCTGCGCCATCGGCGCCGCCACCGCCGGCCGGATCGCCGACCGGATCGGCCGTATCCGCTGCATGCAGATCGCCGCCGTGCTCTTCTTCATCAGCGCCATCGGCTCCGCCCTGCCGTTCGCCCTGTGGGACCTGGCCATGTGGCGCGTCATCGGCGGGTTCGGGATCGGCATGGCCTCGGTGATCGGCCCCGCCTACATCGCCGAGGTCTCGCCGCCGGCCTACCGCGGCCGGCTGGCCTCCTTCCAGCAGGGCGCCATCGTGCTGGGCATCGCCGTCTCGCAGCTCGTCAACTGGGGCATCCTCAACGCGGCCAACGGCAACCAGCGCGGCCACCTCCTCGGGATCGAGGCGTGGCAGCTGATGCTCGGTGTCATGGTGATCCCCGCGGCGATCTACGGCCTGCTGTCCTTCGCCATCCCCGAGTCCCCCCGCTACCTGCTCACCGTGGGCCGCGAGAAGGACGCGCGGAAGGTGCTCGCCGACGTCGAGGGCACGGACAGCGACCTGGACGCCCGGGTGGCGGAGATCCGCACCGCGATGCACCGCGAGCACAAGGCGAGCTTCAGCGACCTGCTCACCTCGACGCGGCGGAACTTCCTGCCGATCGTGTGGATCGGCATCGGCCTGTCCGCCTTCCAGCAGCTGGTCGGCATCAACGTGGCGTTCTACTACTCCGCGACGCTGTGGCAGTCCGTCGGGATCAACCCCAGCAGCTCGTTCTTCTACTCCTTCACCACGTCCATCGTGAACATCATCGGCACGGTGATCGCGATGATCTTCGTGGACCGGATCGGCCGCCGCCCGCTGGCGCTGATCGGCTCGTCCGGCATGGCCATCGCGCTGGCCCTGGAAGCGTGGGCGTTCTCCCACAAGCACGGCGCCACCCTGCCCAACACCGAGGGCACGGTCGCCCTGATCGCCGCCCACTGCTTCGTGCTCTTCTTCGCCCTGTCCTGGGGCGTGGTGGTCTGGGTCTTCCTCGGCGAGATGTTCCCGAACAAGATCCGCGCCGCCGCCCTCGGCGTGGCCGCCTCGGCCCAGTGGATCGCCAACTGGGCCATCACGGCGAGCTTCCCGAGCCTGGCGGACTGGAACCTGTCGGGCACCTACGTGATCTACGCGTGCTTCGCCGTACTCTCCATCCCCTTCGTGCTCGCCTTCGTCAAGGAGACCAAGGGCAAGGCCCTGGAGGAGATGGGGTAGCCCCTTCCACCGCGCCGCGGGAGGGGTGGCCCCTCCCCGCGTTGCGGGTGCGCACCGGCACGCTGCCGGCGGGTGAGAGGACCCGCCGGCAGCGTCGTCGTGTGTCCGGCCGGCGCGTGGCCCCGGGCCGGGGCGGCCGCCGGCCGTCGGGCACGGCCCGCGGGAGGTCCGCCGGCGGGAGGGAGATCTCACCCGCCGGAAGCACGGTATTGGGACGGGAAAGCCCTAGGCTGGGTGGGTTATGGAAATCGTGATCCTTGTCGTCGTCATCGCCCTGGTCGTGGTCCTCGGGGCCGGCGGGCTCGTCATCGGCAGCCGCCGCAGGAAGCAGCAGCTGCCGCCCCCGCCGAGCAGCCCCACGATCACCAGGCCCCCCGCCGAACCGCACGTGGGCGAGGAGGCCGAGACTCCCAAGGAGGAGTCCCCCCGCACCATCGAGGAGGTCGGCCTGCCCGGCGCGACCGCCGCGCCCGAGGCGGTCGAGGAGGTGCCGGTCCCGGAGCAGCCCGTCATCGAGCAGCCCGAGCCGGCCGCCGGACGGCTGGTGCGGCTGCGCTCCCGGCTCTCCCGCTCCCAGAACTCCCTCGGCAAGGGCCTGCTGACCCTGCTTTCGCGGGAGCGGCTGGACGAGGACACCTGGGAGGAGGTCGAGGAGACCCTCCTGACCGCCGACGTCGGCGTCACCCCCACGCAGGAGCTCGTGGACCGGCTGCGCACCCGGGTGCGCGTCCTGGGCACCCGGCACCCCGAGGAGCTGCGGCAGCTGCTGCGCGAGGAGCTGCTCACGCTCGTCGACCCGACCCTCGACCGCGCCCTGAAGACCGACAGCCACGAGGAGTCGCCGGCCGTCCTGCTGGTCGTCGGCGTCAACGGCACCGGCAAGACCACCACGACCGGCAAGCTCGCCCGGGTGCTCGTCGCCGAGGGCCACAGCGTGCTGCTGGGCGCCGCCGACACCTTCCGGGCCGCCGCCGCCGACCAGCTCCAGACCTGGGGCGAACGGGTCGGCGCCCGCACCGTCCGCGGCCCCGAGGGCGGCGATCCCGCGTCCATCGCCTTCGACGCGGTCAAGGAGGGCATCGCGACCGGCGCCGACACCGTCCTCATCGACACCGCCGGCCGGCTGCACACCAAGACCGGCCTCATGGACGAGCTGGGCAAGGTCAAGCGGGTCGTGGAGAAGCACGGCCCCGTCGACGAGGTGCTCCTGGTCCTCGACGCCACCACCGGCCAGAACGGCCTGGTGCAGGCGAGAGTCTTCGCCGAGGTGGTGGACATCACCGGCATCGTCCTCACCAAGCTCGACGGCACGGCCAAGGGCGGCATCGTCGTCGCCGTTCAGCGCGAGCTGGGCGTCCCCGTCAAGCTGATCGGGCTCGGCGAGGGCGCGGACGACCTCGCGCCCTTCGAGCCGGAGGCGTTCGTGGACGCCCTCATCGGCGGCTGAGCCACCGGCGGCCGCGGCGGCGGGAGAACCGCGGGCCTCCACCGGGCGGTCTGCCCGAGCAGTCCCACCCGTAAGGGGCACCCCTCCTCAGGGGTGCCCCTTACGCGTTGCCCGACGGTGTCCTGCTGACGGCCGTGCCGTCCGGCTGCTGCGGGGCGCCGGACAGAACAGGTGCCCGAGACGGGGGCGGGAGGCCGTGGAGGCGCGTCCCGCGCGTCGTCCTAGGCGTGCACGCGGGCGCGGTGCGACACGTACGCCAGGGTGCCCAGCAGCAGCCGGGCCTCCGGGGGCTGGCGCTCCCCGTCCTGGCGCGGCTCGCGCAGCCACCGCACCGGGCCGAGCCCCGCGAAGTCCGACGGGGGAGCGGTGACATGCTCGCCGCGGCCCAGGCACCGCAGGTCCAGCCGGGCGTCGTCCCAGCCCATCCGGTACAGCAGGTGCGGCAGTTCGGCGGCGGCACCCGGCGCCACGAAGAACTGCGCCCGGCCGGTCGGCGTCAGCAGCACCGGACCCAGCCGCAGTCCCATCCGCTCCAGCCGGTCCAGCGCCCGGCGGCCGGGCGCCTCCGCCACGTCGATCACGTCGAAGGACCGCCCGGTGGGCAGCAGCACCGACGCCCCGGGCATCCGCTCCCAGAGCCGCTCCGCCAGTTCGAGATCCGCGCCCGGCGGCAGCTCCGCGGCAGGGTCCAGGGGGTGCGCGCCCGGCAGCGGACAGCCGTCCCGGCCGCACGAGCAGGCGCCGCCGCCGCGGACGGCCCGCGCCCCCGGCACCACCGCCCAGCCGCACCGGCCGGTGTACTCGGCCACGGTGCCGCAGAGGGCGGTGTGCGACCGGCGCCGGCCTGCCCGTACACCGGAGAGTGCCGCGGCCCGTACGGCCCCGCGCACGGTGGTCCGGTGCTGCCGCATCTCGCGCATGCTGCCGATCGTGAACACCATGACCCCTCCAACGGATCGCCGCTGCCGATGGTTACGGGCCCGCTCACGCGTGTCCCCGCGGCATGTGTCAAGTGAATCGCGCGCCGGGGCCCGGGCGTTCATTCGAAGGGGTGGCGAATGGTGGCGATTACGCAATTGCGCCACGGGAGGGGTGACGGCGGCGCTACGTTACGGGGGAGCAGAAACGGGATGGGGGCGCGACCGTGGCCGGCACAGCGGAGAGGCAGCCCAACGCGCAACTGACTTCGTGGTTCGTGCGCAGCGGCTGGTCCAAGGGCGAGCTTGCCCGCCAAGTCAACCGCAGGGCGCGCCAGATGGGTGCCCACCACGTGAGCACGGACACGTCCCGGGTACGCCGCTGGCTGGACGGCGAGCAGCCGAGGGAGCCGATCCCGCGCATCCTGTCCGAGCTGTTCTCCGAGCGCTTCGGCTGCGTCGTGCCCGTCGAGGACATCGGCCTGCGCGCCACCCACCAGCCGACCGCCGGCGGCGGGGTGGACCTGCCGTGGGCCGGTCCGCAGACGGTCCAGCTGATCAACGAGTTCTCCCGCAGCGACCTGATGCTGGGCCGCCGCGGCTTCCTCGGCGCCTCCCTCGTGCTCTCGGCCGGCCCGGCCCTGCTCGAACCCATGCAGCGCTGGCTGGTGCCGACCGCGGCCGGCGGGCCGGCCCCGGCCCCGCCCGCGCAGCCGCACGAGGCCGGCGGCCGCCCGTCGCGGCTGTCCGAGCAGGAGCTGCAACTCCTGGAGTCCACCGCCGCCATGTTCCGCGAGTGGGACAGCCAGTGCGGTGGCGGGCTGCGCCGCAAGGCGGTCGTCGGGCAGCTGCACGAGGTCACCGACCTGCTCCAGGAGAGCCACCCCGAGTCCGTGACCCGGCGGCTGTACCGGGTCACCGCCGACCTCGCCGCGCTCGCCGGCTGGATGAGCTACGACGTCGGGCTCCAGCCCATCGCCCAGAAGTACCTGGTGCTGGCGCTGCACGCGGCCAAGGAGGCCGGCGACAGCTCGCTGGGCGCCTTCGTCCTGTCCTCGATGAGCCGCCAGATGATCCACCTGGAGCGGCCGGACGACGCCCTGGAGCTGATCCACCTCGCCCAGTACGGCAGCCGCGACTCGGCCACCGCCACCACCCAGGCCATGCTGCACGCCCTGGAGGCCCGCGCCTACGCCAACATGGGGCTGGCCAACAAGTGCCACCGGGCGGTCCGGATGGCCGAGGACGCCTTCACCGACTCCCGCCCGGACGACGACCCGCCGTGGATCAGCTTCTTCACCGAGGCCGAACTCCACGCCGAGAACGCCCACTCCTACCGCGACCTCGCCTACGTCGCGGGCCGCAGCCCCACCTACGCCTCGCTGGCCCACCCGGAGATGCACCTCGCGGTCGAGGGCTTCGGCCGTGACCCGGTGCACCAGCGCGCCTACGCGCTCAACCTCGTCGGCATGGGCACCGTCCACCTGCTGATGCGGCACCCCGAGCAGGCCGCGCACTTCACCGGCCGGGCCGTCAACATCGCCAAGCGGGTGCGGTCCGAACGCGTCAACACGCGCATCCGCAAGACCACCCACGCGGCCGTACGCGACTTCGGCGACGTGCCCGAGGTGATCGAACTGGCCGAACGGCTTTCCGAGGAACTGCCGGAAGTCGCCGAATCCGCCTGAGGCGGCTGCGGCGGCCATCGCTGATCTCCTGCTTTCCCATCCGTATACAGTATTCACGGAGCTGGGCCCCGGTTCATCCCCGCGTAACACGCGCGACTTCTTCGTCACGGCCGCGAAACACCCTGCGGCATCGTCGGAAACCCTCTTCGGCCAATCTCGGACACCATACCGGCCCACTCTGCACAGCCCGCACGGGCCGTACGGACGACGAGGAGACGCCGATGGCTCCAGCCATCATCACGCTGGCCGCGGACGCGCCCAGGCTAGATTCCGGAAGTACGGCGTTCATGCTGATCAGCGCCGCCCTGGTGATGGTGATGACCCCGGGTCTCGCCTTCTTCTACGGCGGCATGGTCCGCGTGAAGAGCGCCCTCAACATGCTGATGATGAGTTTCATCAGCCTCGGCATCATCACCATTCTGTGGACCCTCTACGGATTCAGTTTCGCCTTCGACACCGGCAACGGGTTCCTGGGTGGCACCAACTGGCTCGGCATGCGCAACATAGGGATCTCCGAGCTGTGGCCCGGATACTCCATTCCGATCTACGTATTCGCTGTCTTCCAGCTCATGTTCGCCATCATCACGCCGGCCCTGATCAGCGGTGCGCTCGCCGACCGGGTGAAGTTCACCGCCTGGTCGCTGTACATCACGCTGTGGGCGACGGTTGTCTACTTCCCCGTGGCGCACTGGGTGTGGGGCTCCGACGGCTGGCTGTACAAGAAGGGCGTCATCGACTTCGCCGGCGGAACCGCGGTCCACATCAACGCCGGCGCCGCGGCCCTGGGCGTCATCCTCGTGATCGGCAAGCGCAAGGGCTTCGGCCGTGACGCGATGCGCCCGCACAACATCCCGCTGGTGATGCTCGGCGCCGGCCTGCTGTGGTTCGGCTGGTTCGGCTTCAACGCCGGCTCCTGGCTCGCCTCCGACGGCGTCGCCGCCGTGGCCTTCACCAACACCCAGGTCGCCACCGCCGCCGCGATGATCGGCTGGCTGGTCTACGAGCGGCTGCGCCACGGCTCCTTCACCACCCTGGGCGCGGCCTCGGGGGCCGTCGCCGGCCTCGTCGCCGTCACCCCCGCCTGCGGCTCGATCTCCCCGCTGGGCGCCATCCTGCTCGGCCTGGTCACCGGGGCGGTCTGCGCCGCCGCGGTCGGTCTGAAGTACCGCTTCGGTTACGACGACTCCCTCGACGTGGTCGGCGTCCACATGGTCGGCGGCATCATCGGCTCGCTGTCCATCGGCTTCCTGGCCACCGGCGGCGTCGGCCAGACCGCCAAGGGCCTCTTCTACGGCGGCGGCTGGCACCAGCTGGGCCTGCAGTTCATCGGTGTCGGCGCGGTGCTGGGCTACTCCCTGGTCTGCTCCGCGATCCTGGCCAAGCTGATCGACATGGTGATGGGCTTCCGGGTCAGCGAGGAGGAGGAGGCCGCCGGCGTCGACCAGGCGCTGCACGCCGAGTCCGCCTACGACTTCACCGCCGTCGGCAGCCGTATCGCCGGCGCCCTGACCGGTGGGTCCAGCACCGAGGCGGACGCCTCCCCCACGAAGAAGGTGGACGCGTGAAGCTCATCACCGCCGTCGTCAAGCCGCACCGGCTCGACGAGGTCAAGGAGGCCCTCCAGGCCTTCGGCGTGCACGGCCTGACCGTCACCGAGGCCAGCGGCTACGGCCGCCAGCGCGGCCACACCGAGGTCTACCGCGGCGCGGAGTACACCGTCGACCTGGTGCCGAAGATCCGCATAGAGATCCTGGTGGAGGACTCCGACGCCGACGACCTGATCGAGGTGGTGGTCAAGGCCGCCCGAACGGGGAAGATCGGTGACGGGAAGGTGTGGAGCCTTCCGGTCGACACCGCCGTCAGGGTCCGCACCGGCGAACGCGGCCCCGACGCGCTCTGACCCCCGCGTCCGCGCCGCACCGCGCGGACAGCCGGCCGGGCCCCAGCGGGCCCGGCCGGCCGGGCCCGCCCACGCGACGGCCGCCAGGCCGGGCGAACCGACAACCAGCGGAGAACGAGTGACCGACAGCGTCGAAGGGCAAGGCCACAGCTACGCGGCGGCCCGGCTGCACCTGCTCACCGAGGAGGCGCGGCCCGGGCCGCCGCGCCGTGCCGCCCTGTCGGCGCTCACCGACCGGTGGCTGGCCGGCCTGGCCGCCCACGCCGCAGCCGACACCGGCGCCACCGGCTGGGCGCTGGCCGCCGTGGGCGGGTACGGCCGCGGCGAGCTCTCCCCGCGCAGCGACCTCGACCTGCTCCTGCTGCACACCGGCCGGGGCTCCGACGGTGTCGCCGCCCTGGCCGACCGCCTCTGGTACCCCGTCTGGGACCTCGGCCTCGCCCTGGACCACTCGGTACGCACCCCCGACGAGGCCCGCCGCGCCGCCGCCGAGGACCTCAAGGTCAACCTCGGCCTGCTCGACGCCCGCCACCTGGCCGGCGACGGCTCCCTCACCTCCCGGCTGCGCAGCGCCGTCCTCGCCGACTGGCGCAACCGGGCCGCCGACCGGCTGCCCGCGCTGCGCGAGCTGTGCGCCGAGCGCGCCGAACGCCAGGGCGAGCTGTCCTACCTCCTCGAACCCGACCTCAAGGAAGCCCGCGGCGGCCTGCGGGACGCCACCGCGCTGCGCGCCGTGGCCGCCTCCTGGCTGGCCGACGCACCCCGGGAGGGCCTGGAGGAGGCCCGCAACCAGCTCCTGGACACCCGCGACGCCCTCCACCTGGTCACCGGCCGCGCCACCGACCGGCTCGCCCTCCAGGAGCAGGACCAGATCGCCGCCGCCCTGGGCCTGCTCGACGCCGACGCGCTGCTGCGCCAGGTCTACGAGGCGGCCCGCCGCATCACCTACGCCAGCGACGTCACCTGGCGCGAGGTGGCCCGGGTGCTGCGGGCCCGAGGCAGCCGCCCGCGCCGCCGCCTGCTGGGCCTCGGCCGCGCCGCCCGGTCCGTCGCCCCGGCCGCCGCCTCCTCCGGACCCGAGCGGGTGCCGCTCGCCGAGGGCGTGGTGGAGTTGGAGGGCGAGGCGGTCCTCGCGCTGACCGCCAGGCCCGAGCGCGACCCCGTCCTGCCGCTGCGGGCCGCGGCGGCGGCGGCCCAGGCCGGCCTGCCGCTTTCGCCGCACGCCGTGCGGCGGCTGGCCGCCGCCGCCCGCCCGCTGCCGTCCCCCTGGCCGGCCGAGGCCCGCGAACAGCTCGTCACCCTGCTCGGCGCGGGCGAGGCCGCTGTCCCCGTATGGGAGGCGCTGGAGGCCGAGGGCCTGGTCACCCGGCTCATCCCCGACTGGGAGCGGGTGCGCTGCCGCCCGCAGCGCAACGCCGTGCACCGCTTCACCGTCGACCGGCACCTGGTGGAGACCGCCGTGCGCGCCTCCGCCCTCACCCGCCGGGTGGGCCGCCCCGACCTGCTGCTGACCGCCGCGCTCCTGCACGACATGGGCAAGGGCTGGCCCGGCGACCACAGCGAGGCCGGCGAGGTCATCGCCCGCGACCTGGGCGCCCGGATCGGCTTCGGCCCCGCCGACACCGAGACCCTCGCCCTGCTGGTCCGCCACCACCTGCTGCTGATCGAGACCGCCACCCGGCGCGACCTGGACGACCCCGAGACCATCCGGACCGTCGCCGAGGCGGTCCGCGACACCGCAACGCTGGAACTGCTCGCCGCGCTCACCGAGGCGGACGCCCTGGCCACCGGTCCGGCGGCCTGGAGCACCTGGCGGGCCTCCCTGCTCGCCGACCTCGTGGTCCGCGTGGCCGGCGCCCTGGACACCGGGCAGCTCCCCGACAACACCGACCCGGACCCCACCGCGGAGGAGGAGCGGCTCGCCGTGGAAGCCGCCCGTACCGGCGGCCCGGTGCTCTCCCTGCGGGCCCGCGCCGAGCCGCCCGCGGCGCCGCCCGCCGGTACGGAGCCGGCCGGGGGCGCGACGGAGGCCGGCGCCGCCGCGGAGGCGGCGGACGGTGGGGAGGCGGCGGGCGGCGGGGCGCTGGGCGTCGAACTGCTGCTGGCCGTGCCCGACCGGCCCGGCCTGGTGGCGCAGGCCGCTGGCGTGCTGGCGCTGCACCGGCTCACCGTGCGCGCCGCCGACCTGCGGGCCGTCGATCCGGCCGGGATCGGTCCCGTCGCGCTGCTGAACTGGCGGGTCGCCGCGGAGTACGGGGCGCTCCCGGAGGCCGGGCGGCTGCGCGCCGACCTCGCCCGGGCCTTCGACGGCTCCCTGGACATCGAGGCGCGGCTGGCCGAGCGGGAGGCCGCCTACCCCCGGCGGCGCGGCATCACCCCGCCCCCGCCCCGGGTCACCGTGGCCCCCGGCCACACCTCGCAGACCGCCACCGTCCTGGAGGTCCGCGCGCACGACGCCCCCGGGCTGCTGCACCGCATCGGCCTGGCGCTGACCGCCGCCGCCGTCACCGTCCGCTCGGCCCGCATCTCCACCCTGGGCGCGAACGCCGTCGACGCCTTCTACGTCGTCGGCAAGGACGGCGACCCGCTGCCCGCCGACCGGGCGGCAGAGGTGGCCCGGCAGGTGGAGGCGGCCCTGCGCTGAGCCGTGACCGTACGGGCGGGTGATCGTTGAACGGGCGTTCCCGGAGCGGGCGGGGGACGGCCCACCGGCCCGGCGGTCCACCGGGACCGTCGGCCGCCGTTTCCCGCGCCCCGCGGGTTCTCCTGCGGCCTGCGGTGATTCCGACGGGCAGGGACGCCCTGCCTGCCCGGCCGGATACTCTGGAAGGCGATCGTCCCCGCCCCCGACACCGAGGATCTGCGACCACCGTGTTCGATACCCTTTCCGATCGCCTTGCGGACACCTTCAAGAGCCTGCGAGGCAAAGGGCGTCTGACCGAAGCGGACGTCGACGCCACAGCGCGGGAGATCCGTATCGCGCTGCTGGAAGCCGACGTCGCGCTCCCGGTCGTCCGGGCCTTCATCGCGAACGTCAAGCAGCGGGCGCTCGGTGCGGAGGTCTCCAAGGCGCTCAACCCCGGCCAGCAAGTGATCAAGATCGTCGACCAGGAGCTCGTGCAGATCCTGGGCGGCGAGACCCGGCGGCTGCGGTTCGCCAAGCAGCCGCCGACCGTGATCATGCTCGCCGGCCTCCAGGGCGCCGGCAAGACCACCCTGGCCGGCAAGCTCGGCCAGTGGCTGAAGAAGCAGGGCCACACCCCGCTGCTGGTCGCCTGCGACCTCCAGCGCCCCAACGCGGTCAACCAGCTGTCGGTCGTCGCCGAGCGGGCCGGCGTCGCGGTCTTCGCGCCCGAGCCGGGCAACGGCGTGGGCGACCCGGTGAAGGTCGCGCAGGACTCGATCGCCTACGCCAGGACGCAGCAGTACGACGTGGTCGTCGTCGACACCGCGGGCCGGCTGGGCATCGACCAGGAGATGATGCGGCAGGCCGCGGACATCCGCGACGCCGTGCGGCCGGACGAGATCCTGTTCGTCGTCGACGCGATGATCGGCCAGGACGCGGTGAACACCGCGGAGGCGTTCCGCGACGGCGTCGGCTTCGACGGCGTGGTGCTCTCCAAGCTCGACGGCGACGCGCGCGGCGGCGCCGCCCTGTCGATCGCGCACGTGACCGGCAAGCAGATCATGTTCGCGTCGAACGGCGAGAAGCTCGACGACTTCGACGCCTTCCACCCCGACCGGATGGCCTCGCGCATCCTCGGGATGGGCGACATGCTCACGCTGATCGAGCAGGCCGAGCAGACGCTCGACCGCGCCGAGGCCGAGAAGATGGCGGCCAAGCTCGCCAAGGGCCCCAAGGAGTTCACGCTCGACGACTTCCTGTCCCAGATGGAGCAGGTCCGCAAGATGGGCTCGCTCTCCAAGATCCTCGGCATGCTGCCGGGCATGGGGCAGATCCGCGACCAGATCAACAGCCTGGACGAGCGCGACGTCGACCGCACCGCCGCGATCATCAAGTCCATGACCCCGGGCGAGCGCGCCGACCCGCACATCATCAACGGCTCCCGCCGCGCCCGCATCGCGCGCGGCTCGGGCGTCGAGGTCAGCGCGGTGAAGAACCTGGTGGAGCGGTTCTTCGAGGCCCGCAAGATGATGTCGCGGATGGCACAGGGCGGCGGCATGCCGGGGATGCCCGGGATGCCGGGCATGGGCGGCGCGGGCAAGCAGAAGAAGCAGCAGAAGCAGGCCAAGGGCCGGCGCCAGAGCGGCAACCCGCTGAAGCGCAAGGCCGAGGAGGAGGCCGCCGCCGCCCGCCGCGAGCAGCAGCAGAACGCGGCCGACGGCGAGGGCGGCAGCCCGTTCGGCCTGCCGGGCGGCAAGGACTTCGAGCTGCCCGACGACTTCAAGAAGTTCATGGGCTGAGCGGGACGCGTCGGGCGGCCGGCCGGAGCCTCCGCGCCGGTCGGCCCGTCCGCACCGATGGCCGGTCCGTCCGCGTGGACGGCGCCCCCGGTCCCGCGTCGGGACCGGGGGCGCCGTGGCGTTCAGCGGGGCCGCGCCCGAACCGGGCCGCCGAGTTCGGACCGCCGGCCGGTCCAGCCGGGGCGAGCCGCGCGCGGGTCAGCGGGTGAGCTGCTCCAGCCCCCCGGCGCCGAGCGCGGCCCGCTCCAGCGCGTCCAGCGCGCGCACCGCGTTCCCGGCCGCTTCCGGGTCCCGCGCGGAGAGGCCGCTGGCCGCGAACTCGTCCTCGTCCAGTCGCCGTACGTCCGTACCGTCGGCCGACACCCACAGGTCGAGGTCCAGGTCCTCGGAGACGAGCACGCCGCCGTCGACGACGACCGGGCGCGTCACGTCGCAGTACCAGCCCTTCAGCTCGCCGCCGGCGGTCCTGACCTCCTTGACGGCATACCAGCGGTCCCGCCAGTAGTGCTCGGTGAAGACGTCCCCGGGCGCGAACACCGTGAAGCCGAAGTCCCGCGCCTCCGGCAGCGACCAGGGCGCGGTGACGGTCACCCGCCCCCCGTCGTCCGCCACTACCTCGGCGTCGTAACCGACCTTCTCCCGCCCGGCCTTGACCAGGCGGACGAGGACCGGGGTACCGGGGAGCAGCGGCGCGGAGCCGCCGGGCGTGGCGAGGGGCATGCGGTCATCCTGGCCGAACCGCCGGGCCCCGGCCACCGAATACCCGGGCCGCCGCCCGGCGGTCGCACACCGGGCCCTTCCTGCCGCCAACCGTAGGACCGGCCCCCGCCCGCCTATAGGTGGCGGAAGGGGAGGACCCCATAGGTGGTTCAGCGATCTATGCGGGGTGCCCTGAGGCGCCTGAGGCATCCCGGTGCCTCGGGCTCCCGCCCCCGACGCCGCCGGGACGCGCCAGGAGCTCAAGCGGCCTCGTACGCCCGCTGCGGCCGGCTCACCGCCCGCGCCGGGGAGCCCGCCGGGCGGGCTATCAGGTACCGGAAGACGTTCTCCATCCGCACCGAGCCGTCGGGGCGCCGGTAGGGGTGCAGGGCCTCGGCGATCTCCTTGTCGACCTGGTGGTCGTCGGTCGCCGCGACCGCCGCGTCGAACAGCCCGGTGGACAGCAGCCCGCGCACCGCGCTGGCCAGGTCCGGGTAGCCGAAGGGGCACGACACCCGCCCCGAGCCGTCCGGCCGCAGGCCCGCCCGGCGCGCCACGTCCTCCAGGTCGTCGCGGCCGCTCAGCCGCGGCGCGGGCGCCGTGGCGCCGCGCGGCTCGGCCAGCCTGGTGGCCACCTCCAGCACGCGGGCGGTCGCGCACCGCTCCGGCGGGCCCCAGCCGGCCAGCACCACCGCGCTGCCCGGGGGCGCCGCGCGGACCGCCGAGGCCAGCTCCGGGCCGAGCTCCTCGGTCGGGGCCGCCGGATCGAAGGCGGTGATCACGTCGTAACCGCCCGGCGCGGCCTCCCCGCCCTCCGGGGAGAGCACCCGCGCCAGATCGTCCGGCGCCTCGCGGGCCAGCAGCCGGGCGCGCCGGGCTGGCCCGGGCCGCCGCGCAGCGCGAGGCGCTCCCGGGCCAGCGCCAGCCGTCCCGTGTCGGTGTCGCAGCCGGTGACCCGGGCGCCCCGGGACGCCGCGAGGAGCAGGGCCAGTCCGGTCCCGCAGCCCAGGCCGAGCAGCCGGGTCCGGGAGCCGACCTCCAGCCGGTCGTAGACCGTCTCGTAGAGCGGGACCAGCATCCGCTCCTGAATCTCCGCCCAGTCCCGTGTCCTGGCCTCCGTGCCGGGCCTCGGTCCGCGATGGAGCGTAGGTGCCATGAAAGCCCCCAACAGCTGACGGGATCGCCGTTCGTACGCCTGGGGTTGCGGGTGCGGGGCAGCCACGGAGGTCTCGTGCGCGCCGCACTCGTCCCGAAAGCCAGAGAACTCCGGAACCGGCCGCCCGTCCAGAGGGCGCGTGGAGCGTTCTCGTGAACTTCCCGCTACGGCGGTGTTACCCGCCGTCCGGCCCCCCGGGGGCACATCAGGGGACGGACCGATTCACGCTGCGGCGGCGCCGGGCCGTACCATCACCCCATGGCAAAGGCTCCCGTTCTCACCCCCCAGGCGGACGACTTCCCGCGCTGGTACCAGGACCTGATCAACAAGGCCGAACTCGCCGACAACGGCCCGGTCCGCGGCACCATGGTGATCAGGCCGTACGGATACGGCCTGTGGGAGCGGATGCAGGCCGACATGGACGCGCGGATCAAGGGCGTCGGCGCGCAGAACGCCTACTTCCCGCTCTTCATCCCGCAGTCGTACCTGACGCGCGAGGCCGAGCACGTGGAGGGCTTCGCGCCGGAGCTGGCGGTCGTCACCCACGGCGGCGGCAAGGAGCTGGAGGAGCCGATCGTCGTCCGGCCCACCTCCGAGACGATCATCAACGAGTACTTCTCCAAGTGGGTGCAGAGCTACCGCGACCTGCCGCTGCTGATCAACCAGTGGGCCAACGTGGTCCGCTGGGAGCTGCGCCCGCGGCTGTTCCTGCGCACCACCGAGTTCCTGTGGCAGGAGGGCCACACCGCGCACGCCACCGAGCAGGACGCGCGCGAGTTCGCCTCCCGCATCCAGCGCGACGTCTACGCGGACTTCATGCGGAACGTCCTGGCGATGGACGTGGTGCTGGGCCGCAAGACCGCCAAGGAGCGGTTCGCCGGAGCCACCAACACCCTCACCCTTGAGGGCATGATGGGCGACGGCAAGGCGCTCCAGCTGGGCACCAGCCACGAGCTCGGCCAGAACTTCGCCAAGGCGTTCAACACCTCCTACCTGTCCAAGGACGGCGCCCAGGAGCACGTGTGGCAGACGTCCTGGGGCAGCACGACGCGGATGATCGGCGCCCTGGTGATGATGCACGGCGACGACAACGGCCTGCGGGTCCCGCCGCAGTTGGCGCACGTCCAGGTCGTGGTGCTGGCGATCAAGGGCGACGACGCCGTGGTGGCCAAGGTCCAGGAGGTCGGTGAGAAGCTGCGCGAGGCGGGTCTGCGGGTGGTCGTCGACGACCGCACCGACACCCCCTTCGGGCGGCGTGCCGTGGACTGGGAGCTCAAGGGCGTCCCGGTGCGGGTCGAGATCGGTCCGCGCGACCTGGAGTCGGGCACCGCGATGCTCGCCCGCCGCATTCCGGGCGGCAAGGCGCCGGTGGAGCTCGACGCGCTGGCCGGCCTGCTGCCCAAGGTGCTGGAGGAGGACCAGGCGCAGCTGCTGCGGGAGTCCAGCGACCGGCGGCTGGCGCGGACGGTCGACGTGGCCACCATCGAGGAGGCCGCGGAGGCCGCCGCCACCGGCTGGGCCCGCATCCCGTGGGCCGACCTCGGCCCCGAGGGTGAGGCCAAGCTCGCCGAGCAGGGCGTCTCCGTGCGCTGCCTGGTCGCCGCCGACGGCTCCGTCCCGCAGTCCGACGACGAGCCCGGCGCGCTGGCGATCGTGGCCCGCGCCTACTGAGACCGGACGGTCCGCGACCGGACCGCTCGCACCCGGCCGGCCGCGGCCGGGTGCGAGCGGTGCCGGGAAACGGGCCGCTCGCGCCGAACAACCGCATACGCCACGGCTTGTCGGGGATCATCCCTGATTGGGGCGGGTGTGCTGGGATCTCAGGAGTTTCCTCCGGTCCCTCCGCACCCGCCCTTCGTCATGCGTATCCATGCGCATCGATCCGGAACTGACCGATCAGTGCAAATTAAATGGGCTAGCCCGGAATCGGAACACCAGCGCCGCCCTGCTCGTTGTCACGTCGTGAGCACGACACCACCTGTCCTCGCCGCCGAGCTTGCAGTCGCCTGGGCCGATATCCAACGGCACCACCCCGAACTGCCCGATCTGGCCGCCCCGGAGTCACTGATCGGAGAGTCCTCGTCCGCCTGCGGGACCGAGCTCTCCTTCGAACGCCTGCTGCACGAGGCCGTCCACGGAATCGCCGCCGCCCGCGGTATCCGCGACACCTCGCGGGCGGGCCGCTACCACAACCGCCGCTTCCTGGCGATCGCCGACGAGATGGGCCTCGACCACGCCGACGAGCCGCATCCCAGCAGCGGCTTCTCACTCGTCGTGATGCGCCCGGACACCCGTAAGCGCTACCGCTCCACCATCGAACGCCTCCAGCGGGCCCTCAAGGCGCACACCGCCGCCACCAGTGCCGACACCGGCCGCTCCTTCCGCGGGCCGGCCGCCCGCCACGGGTCGTCCGGTGGCGGGGTGCGCGTCAAGGCGGTCTGCGACTGCGGGCGCAACGTGCGCGTGGTGCCCTCGGTGCTGGCGCAGGCGCCCATCATGTGCGGTGCCTGCGGCCAGCCCTTCCGCATCCCCGAGGTCGTGGGTGTCGGCTGACTGTGGCATTATGGTCAGCTGAGAACTCGACAGCCGTGCAGGAACCCTCTCTCCTTCGGCTGACGCGTCCACCGGGCACCGCCTCCCACAACCCCACGTGGGCTTCGGCACGCCCAAACACGTCAACACCAGGAGAACCCACTCCCGTGGCAGTCAAGATCAAGCTGAAGCGTCTGGGCAAGATCCGTTCGCCTCACTACCGCATCATCGTCGCCGACGCTCGCACCCGCCGTGACGGCCGGGCGATCGAGGAGATCGGCCTGTACCACCCGGTGCAGAACCCCTCGCTCATCCAGGTCGACTCCGAGCGCGCGCAGCACTGGCTCTCGGTCGGCGCCCAGCCGACGGAGCCGGTCCTCGCGATCCTGAAGCTCACCGGCGACTGGCAGAAGTTCAAGGGCGAGCCCGCGCCGGCCCCGCTGCTCCAGCCGGAGCCGAAGGCCGACAAGCGCGCGCTGTTCGAGGCCGCTGCCAAGGACACCGCCGACGAGCCCAAGGGCGAGGCGATCACCCCGAAGGCGAAGAAGGCCGACAAGGCTGAGAAGAAGGCCGAGGACGCCGAGGCTGCCGCCCCGGCCGAGTCCACCGAGGCCTGAGCGTGCTTGAGGAGGCCCTTGAGCACCTGGTGAAGGGCATCGTCGACAACCCCGACGATGTGCAGGTCGACATGCGCACCCTGCGCCGCGGCAGCGTGCTGGAGGTCCGGGTCCACCCCGACGACCTCGGCAAGGTGATCGGGCGCAACGGCCGGACGGCGCGTGCTCTGCGCACCGTCGTCGGCGCGCTCGGCGGGCGGGGTGTCCGCGTCGACCTGGTCGACGTCGACCAGGTGCGCTGACGGTCGCCAGCTTCTTCACGTCCGGGCCGGAGGCGGCTTCGCCTCCGGCCCGGACGCGTCTGGGCCCACCGGGCCGCACGCCGGACGCCCCGCCGGGCCCCTCGGGACCTGGCGGGGCTCCGCCGACGTCTCGCCGAGCCGGGCCGTCCCGGACGGCGCCGACGCGCCCCACCGGCTCCCGGCCCTCCGGGCCTCCTCCCATCCGCCTCCTCCACACCGGGAGTTGAACCACCCGTGCAGCTCGTAGTCGGCCGGATCGGCCGCGCCCACGGCATCAAGGGCGAGGTCAGCGTCGATGTGCGCACCGACGAGCCGGAACTGCGGCTCGCCCCCGGAGCCGTCCTCGCCACCGACCCCGCCTCCACCGGGCCGCTCACCATCGCCACCGGCCGGGTCCACAGCGGCCGGCTGATGCTGCGCTTCGAGGGTGTCACCGACCGCAACGGCGCCGAGGCGCTGCGCGGCACCCTCCTCATCGCCGAGGTCGACCCGGAGGAGACCCCCGAGGACCCCGAGGAGTTCTACGACCACCAGCTCGTCGACCTCGACGTCGTGACCGTCGACGGCCGCGAGGTCGGACGGATCGCCGAGATCTCCCACCTGCCCTACCACGATCTCCTCGTGGTGCGGCGCCCCGACGGCGGCGAGGTGCTGGTGCCCTTCGTCGCCGAGATCGTGCCCGAGATCGACCTGGAGGAGCAGCGGGCCGTCATCGACCCCCCTCCTGGGCTGCTCGACGACGCCGCGGCCGAGGTCGCCGGCTCCCGCGACGAGGCGCCTCGCCAGGACTCCGGCACGGCCCAGGACGGGACGGCGGACGCCGACGGCAAGGCCGCCGCGGATGTCGAGGACGGCTCCTGACATGCGGATCGACGTCGTCACGATCTTCCCCGAGTACCTCGAACCGCTGAACGTCTCCCTGGTCGGCAAGGCCCGCAGCACCGGACGCCTCGACGTCCGGGTGCACGACCTGCGCTCCTGGGCACACGACCGGCACAACACCGTGGACGACACGCCCTACGGTGGCGGCCCCGGCATGGTGATGATGACCGGCCCCTGGGGCGAGGCCCTCGACGACACCCTCGCCGACGGCTACGAGCAGGGCGCGTCCCAGCCCGCCCTGGTGGTGCCCACGCCCAGCGGCCGTCCGTTCACCCAGGCCCTGGCGGTCGAGCTCTCCGCCCGGCCCTGGCTGGTGTTCGCCCCCGCCCGCTACGAGGGCATCGACTCCCGGGTGACGGCGGAGTACGCCACCCGCATGCCGGTGTACGAGGTCTCCATCGGCGACTACGTGCTGGCCGGGGGCGAGGCCGCGGTCCTGGTCGTCACCGAGGCCGTGGCGCGGCTGCTGCCCGGGGTCCTGGGCAACGCCGCCTCGCACGCCGACGACTCCTTCGCGCCCGGGGCCATGGCCGACCTCCTGGAGGGCCCGGTCTACACCAAGCCCCCGGTGTGGCGCGGCCGCGACATCCCCGAGGTGCTGCTCAGCGGCCACCACGGCAGGATCGCCCGCTGGCGCCGCGACGAGGCGTTCCGCCGCACCGCCGCCCACCGCCCGGACCTGATCGAGCGGGCCGACCCGGCCGCCTTCGACCGCAAGGACCGCGAGATGCTCTCCATCCTGGGCTGGCAACCCGGACCCGACGGCCGATTTGGGCGCAACCCCGACGCCGTGGAAGAATGACCCGCTGCGGCCCGTACGGCTCCGCGCCCCTGCCACAGGGGGAACGACGCCGACCGCACCGGACGCCGCAGCACCGCAGTACCCTCCATTCGCGACCGAGCCGCGTCCCAAGGACGCCCGCCCGGTATGACCGCCGTCGATGACCTGTGGCATCGGCGAGGAAGTGAAACGAACGACCATGGCCAACCTGCTCGAAGGCGTCAAGGACGCCAGCCTGCGTACCGACGTCCCGGTCTTCCGCCCCGGCGACACCGTCAACGTCCACGTGCGCGTCATCGAGGGCAACCGCTCCCGTGTGCAGCAGTTCAAGGGCGTCGTCATCCGCCGCCAGGGCGCCGGCGTCAGCGAGACCTTCACGGTCCGCAAGGTCAGCTTCTCCGTCGGCGTGGAGCGCACCTTCCCGGTGCACACCCCGATCGTCGAGAAGATCGAGGTCGTCACCCGCGGCGACGTCCGCCGCGCCAAGCTGTACTACCTGCGTGAGCTGCGCGGCAAGGCCGCGAAGATCAAGGAGAAGCGCGAGCGCTGAGCGCTTGACCTCTCCTTGGGGCGGGCCGTATAAGCTTCCGCCCCGATGGACAGCGATGTGACCTCAGAACGCGACCCCTCCCCGGCCGACCACCAGGCGGACCCGGAGGAGCGGTCGCGTTCTGCTGTTCTGGGGGACGCGCTGGCCCTCTGGTGGGCCGACTGGCGCGGCACCCTGCTGGCCGCGCTCGCCTGCTGCGCCGTACTGCTGCTGGTCGGCCACTTCGTCGTCGAGCCCTTCCAGGTGCCCAGCTCCTCGATGGAGAACACCCTGAAGGTCGGCGACCGGGTCCTGGTCGACAGGCTCGCCTACCACTTCGGCGGCACACCCGAACGCGGGGACGTGATCGTCTTCGACGGCAAGGACTCGTTCACCACGAGCAGTGGCACCGACTACGTCAAACGGGTGATCGGCGTCGGCGGCGACCACATCCGCTGCTGCGACACCCAGGGACGCATCCTCGTCAACGGCAAGGCCATCGACGAGCCCTACCTGTACCCCGGGGACGTGCCCTCCCGGACGCCGTTCGACATCATCGTGCCCCCCGGCCGGCTGTGGGTCATGGGCGACCACCGGGACGACTCCGCCGACTCCCGCGCCCACCTGGGCGACCCGGGCGGCGGCACCGTACCGGTGGACGAGGTCATCGGCCGCGCGGAGTGGATCGCCTGGCCGGTCGGCCGCTGGACCCGGTTGCGCCGCCCAGCCGCCTTCGCGGACGTCCCCGCGCCGCCGGCCGGCGGCCATGGGTAACCGGGGCCGGCCGCGCGGGACGCGGGAACCGCCCGCGCGGCCCGCCCCCACCACCCGGGCCGAGCGCCGCCGGCTGGCCCGGAAGGTCAGGCGCCGCCGCCGGACCTCGCTCGCCAGGGAGGTGCCGCTGCTGGCGCTGCTGGCCCTGGCCATCGCCCTGGTGCTGAAGACGTTCCTGGTCCAGGCGTTCGTGATCCCCTCGGGCTCCATGGAGCAGACCGTCCGGATCGGCGACCGGGTGCTGGTCGACAAGCTCACCCCGTGGTTCGGGTCCGAGCCGCACCGCGGTGACGTGGTCGTCTTCAAGGATCCCGGGGGCTGGCTCTCCGGCGAGCCGGCACCGGCGCCCGCCCCGGTCGTCGTCAAGCAGCTCAAGCAGGCATTCGCCTTCATCGGGCTGCTGCCCGCCTCGGGGGAGCAGGACCTGATCAAGCGGGTCGTCGGGGTCGGCGGCGACACCGTGGTCTGCTGCGATCGGGAAGGCCGCCTCACGGTCAACGGGGAGCCGCTCGACGAGCCCTACCTCTACCCCGGCAACCCGCCCTCGCAGATCCGCTTCACCGTCCACGTGCCGAAGGGGCACCTGTGGGTGATGGGCGACCACCGATCGGACTCCGCGGACTCCCGCTTCCACATGGGCCAGCTACTGGACGGCGAGCACACCGACGGTACGGTGCCGGAGAGTCTGGTGGTCGGCCGGGCCTTCGCCGTCGCCTGGCCGCTGGGCCACTGGCAGCGGTTGAGGGAGCCGCCCGCGTACTCCTCGGTGCCGCCGCCTGGCGCGGCGGGCGCGACAGGACCGGGCGGTACAGCCAGTACGGCTATGGTGGGCAGCGTCGGCCCTTCCGCCGGGGCCGGCGCGACCGTTGGCGGTCAAAGGACGGACCAACTGCCGACTCCTGGGGAACTTCCGCTCGTTATGGGAATGGTGGGCCTGCGCCGGTCGCGGCGCGGGCGAGGAAATCGACTGAGGAGTGGATGTGGGGGACCTAGTGGTCGGCGCACGGTCCGGTTCCGGCGAGCCCGAGAAGGGGGAGGGCTCGGTGCCCCCCGCGGACGGGACTCAGACCGATGGCATGGTCCCCGGCGCGGGCGGCGGCGCGGGCCCGTACCAGAGTGCGGGCGGCGGCTACGGGTATCCGCAGGGGTACGACGCGGAGTACGGCCAGGCCGGGACCGCGTCCTACGGCCGGACGGGTGACAACGGCCACGGCCCCGCCGCGAGCGGCTACGCGGCACCCGCGGGCGGCGGCTACGGTCAGGAGTACGGGCAGGCGTACGGTCAGGCGGCCGAGGCCGGCTACGACCAGGCGTACCAGCCGGGCCACGTGCCGCCACCGACCACCCGGCCGGAGGAGGTCGGCGGCATGGAATCCGAGGGCGCTCACCGCCACGACCCGGCGGGCGGCGGTCCGGGCGGGCCCGGCGGCGGTGACGGCGGCAGCGGTGGTGGCGGCGGCGACGGCGACGACTCGGGCAGCACCCGGGTCGGGCCGGAAGAGAACAAGCAGCGCTCCTTCTGGAAGGAGCTGCCGCTGCTGGTGGTCATCGCCCTGGTGCTCGCGCTGGTGATCAAGACCTTCCTCGTACAGGCGTTCTCCATCCCGTCCGACTCGATGCAGAACACCCTCCAGGTGGGTGACCGGGTCCTGGTCGACAAGCTCACCCCGTGGTTCGGCTCCGAGCCGACCCGCGGCGAGGTCGTCGTCTTCCACGACCCGGGCAACTGGCTCCCGGAGAACCCGCCGCCGAGCAGCAACCCGGTGGTGCGCGGCCTGCAGAAGAGCCTCAGCTTCATCGGCCTGATGCCCTCGGCCGAGGAGAAGGACCTGATCAAGCGGGTCATCGGCGTCGGTGGCGACACCGTCAGCTGCAAGGGCACCGGCCCGGTGATGGTCAACGGCAAGGCGCTCAACGAGCCCTACGTCTATCCCGGCAACACGCCGTGCAGCGCGGACCGGCCGTTCACGGTGCACGTGCCCAAGGGCCGGATCTGGGTGATGGGCGACCACCGCCAGGACTCCCTGGACTCCCGCTACCACATGGACGAGATCGTCGACGGCAAGCACACCGACGGAACGGTGTCCGACAAGCAGGTCGTCGGCCGGGCCATCGTCGTGGCGTGGCCCATCAACCGCTGGGACTGGCTGGGCATCCCGAGCACGTTCTCCCAGCCCGGCATCAACGCGGCCGGCACCGTCGCCCCCGCGGCCGCCGGACTGGCCGGCGCGGTGCCGCTGGTCATGATGCGCCGCCGCTGGCTGCTGCGTCCGGAAGAGGTCGCGCGGCCCGTCGCTCCGGCGGACGGCCCCGCAGGCACGGAGGGCGAGAAGGGCTGACCGGGGCGGGTACCGACGGGTAGGGTGCCGGTCCATGAGCGTCGCGAGCACCAGTAGTACCAGCACTCCGACACACCCGGCGCGGGGGCGGCTGGGGCACCGGCTGTCCGGTGCCGCCGTCGCGCTGGGCTGCGTGCTCTTCCTGGGCGGGTTCGTCTGGGCGGCGCTGGTCTACCGGCCCTACACGGTGCCGACGGACTCCATGCGCCCCGCCATCGCGCCCGGCGCCAAGGTGCTGGCGAGGAAGGTCTCCGGCTCCGAGGTGCACCGCGGCGACGTGGTGGTCTTCAAGGACCCGCTGTGGGGCGACCTGCCCGAGGTGAAGCGCGTCATCGGGGTGGGCGGGGACACCGTCGCCTGCTGCGACACGCAGGGCCGGATGACCGTCGACGGCAAGCCCGTCTCCGAGTCCTACCTCGGCGGCGGCGCGGCCTCCGTGAGCCGCTTCAGCACCACGGTGCCGCACGGCGGGCTCTTCCTGCTCGGTGACAACCGGCCGGTCTCGCAGGACTCGCGGGTCCACCTCGACGACGCGGAGCACGGCTCGGTGCCCGCCTCGGACGTGCGCGGCCGGGTGGAGGCCACCGCCTGGCCGCTCGGCCAGGCGGGCCTGGCCTCGCGCACCTCGGCCTTCGACCGGCTGCCCGGAGGCGGCGCCGCGGGCGGCGGCCCGCTGCCGTGGCTGGCGGCCATGGTGGTGGCCGGAGCGGTGCTGATACTGGGCGGCGCGGCCTACGAGCCGGCCGTCAAGCTGCTGCGGCGCCGCTGAGCGGGGTCGGGGCCCGAGCTCTGACGCCGGAGCCCTGACGTCCGGTCTGGCTCCCGCATCCGGTCTGGCTCCGGCGCCCGAGTTCCGGCGTCTCGGTCGTCCGCGGTCGGGCCGCCCGCGAGGGCCGGGCCGGCGGTCGGCAGGCCGCCCGGACAGGGGACCGACCTCGCCGCCTGACAGGGGGCCCGATACGGCGGTGTGCGGCTCCCAGGGTGCCGCCGTAGCGCACAATGGGGTCACGTACGGCTGAAGGGGAACATGCCATGAGCGCGGAGGACCTCGAAAAATACGAGACCGAGATGGAGCTGAAGCTCTACCGGGAGTACCGCGACGTCGTCGGCCTGTTCAAGTACGTGATCGAGACCGAGCGGCGTTTCTACCTCACCAATGACTACGAAATGCAGGTGCACTCGGTCCAGGGGGAGGTCTTCTTCGAGGTCAGCATGGCTGACGCGTGGGTGTGGGACATGTACCGGCCGGCCCGCTTCGTCAAACAGGTGCGCGTCCTCACCTTCAAGGACGTGAACATCGAGGAGCTCAACAAATCCGACCTCGACCTGCCGTCGGACGAGTCGGGCTTCAGCGGATAACGGCGCTCCCGCCCGGTTGCCCGGTCCGTTGCCCGGAGCCCTTCCGGCGGGGTCGGGAGGGTCGGAAGGGCAGGTGACCGGCCGCTCCGGTCGAGCGGGCGGTCGGGCGGACGAAAAGTTATCCACAGGCTCCGCTTCAAGATCATCTTCGTGAGCACCATCTCTGTCACAGTCGGTGACGGAGGTGGTACTCATGAACGCACGCGGTGCGCTCGGGCGCTACGGCGAGGACGTGGCGGCCCGGAAGTTGAGCGAGGCGGGGCTGCGCGTCCTGGCCCGGAACTGGCGGGCCGGTCGCAGCGGCGAGATCGACATCCTCGCGGCCGAGGGTGAGGCTCTGGTCGTCTGCGAGGTGAAGACCCGCCGTGAGGGGTCCTACCAGCCGCCCATGGCGGCGCTGACCCCGGCGAAGACGGCGCGGCTGCGCTCGCTCGCCGAGCGCTGGATCGCCGAACACGGCGGAGCCCCGCCGGGCGGGGTCCGGATCGACCTCATCGGCGTCACCCTGCCCGACCGGGGCGCGCCCCGGGTGGAGCACGCGCGGGGGGTGGCGTGATGGCCTTCGCCCGGACGTGCTCGGTCGCCCTGGTCGGCGTCGAGGGCGTGGTGGTCGAGGTCCAGGCCGACCTGGAGCCGGGGGTGGCCGCGTTCACCCTGGTCGGGTTGCCGGACAAGAGCCTGGTGGAGAGCCGCGACCGGGTCCGCGCCGCCATCGTCAACAGCGGTGAGACATGGCCGCAGAAGAAGCTCACCGTCGGACTCAGCCCCGCCTCCGTGCCCAAGGCGGGCTCGGGCTTCGATCTCGGTGTCGCGTGTGCCGTACTCGCCGCCAACGAGCGGATCCCGCCGTCGGCCATCGCCGACGTGATGATGATCGGAGAGCTGGGCCTCGACGGGCGGGTGCGGCCGGTGCGGGGCGTGCTGCCGGCTGTGCTGGCCGCGTCCGAGGCCGGCTACCGCCACGTGGTGGTGCCCGAGCGGACCGTGGCCGAGGCGGCCCTCGTCCCCGGCGTCGCCGTCCTCGGGGTGCGCAGCCTGCGGCAGCTGATCGCCGTACTGGCCGGCGAGCCGGTCCCGGAGGAGGCCGCGGAGAGCGCCGAGCCGGCCGGGAGGCCGGACCCGATGGGGGCGGGCCTCCTCCTGCCCGGCGGCGGCGCGGGTACCGGCCTGGCCCGTGGCGGCGGGGCGGACCGGGCGTCGGCGCATGTACCCGACCTCGCCGACGTCTCCGGGCAGTTGGCGGCCCGGACCGCCATCGAGGTGGCGGCGGCGGGGGGCCACCACCTCTTCCTCAAGGGCCCGCCAGGAGCCGGCAAGACCATGCTGGCCCAGCGCCTGCCGGGCATCCTGCCGCCGCTGACCCGACAGGAGTCGCTGGAGGTCACGGCCGTCCACTCCGTCGCCGGAATCCTCCCGCCCGGCCGCCCGCTGGTCGACACCGCTCCCTACTGCGCCCCGCACCACTCCGCCACCATGCCCTCCCTCGTCGGGGGCGGCAGCGGGCTGCCCCGGCCGGGCGCGGTCTCCCTCGCCCACAACGGGGTGCTCTTTCTCGACGAGGCCGCCGAGTTCAGCGTCCATGCCCTGGAGGCGCTGCGCCAGCCGCTGGAGTCCGGCCACGTGGTGGTGGCCCGCGCGTCGGGGGTGATGCGGCTGCCCGCCCGCTTCACCCTGATCCTGGCGGCCAACCCCTGTCCCTGCGGGCGGTTTTCGGCGGGCCTCGGGTGCGAGTGCACCCAGGCCGCGGTCCGCCGCTACCAGAGCCGGCTGTCCGGGCCCCTGCTGGACCGGGTGGACCTGCGGGTGGAGGTCGAACCGGTCGGCCGGGCCGAGCTCCTCGGCCCCTCCCGAAGCGCCGGCGAGCCCTCCGCGGTCGTCGCCGCCCGGGTGCGCCAGGCCCGCGAGCGGTCCGCGGCCCGCTACGCGGCCACGCCCTGGCGGCTCAACAGCGAGGTGCCCGGCCATGAGCTGCGTACCCGCTGGCAGGTCGAGCCGGGCGCCCTGCGCGCTGTCGAACGCGACATGGAGCGGGGCCTGCTCACCGCCCGCGGCCTCGACCGGGTGCTGCGGGTGGCCTGGACGCTGGCGGATCTGGCTGGCTGCGACCGCCCCGGCGAGGACCAGGTGCGGCTCGCCCTCCAACTGCGCACCGGCGTGGGCCGCGGCGCGCTCATGGCGGGAGGCGGCGTATGACGGGCATGGAACCCCTCGGCGGCGGAGTCCGGCAGGGCGAAGGCCCACCGCCGGGCATGGACGGCACCGGGAGCGCGCCTCGGACGAGCCCCGTTCCCGGGACGGGCACCGCCGGGCGCGCAGTCCCCGCCGGCGCTCCAGGTGGCGACCGCGCGCCCGGCGGCTCCGGTGCGGGCGGGCCGGAGGCGGCCGACGGGGGAGGGGCGGCTCCGCCGCCGGGTGCGGACCCGGGAAGCGGGAGAGCGCTCGGCGGGGCCTGGCCGGCGGGCGGGCGTCCGGTGGCGGTGGCGCCGGGTGGCGAGCCGCCGCCGGTGCCGGGCGGACGGAGGAGGAGGTGCTGCGCGCCGGGTACGAGGGCGGCGCCGTGTTCGGCGGATCCGGGGGCGACGGGGGCGACGGGGTCGCGGAGGGCGATGAGGGCGTCCTGCCGCCGGGACCCGTCCGGGAGATCGAGCCTGCGGGGGAGGGCCGGGAGGGCGTGCGCGCTGCGGTGCCGTCGGAGGAGCGCCTGGCACGGGCGCTGCTGACCCGGGTGGCCGATCCGGGGGACGAGGTGGTGGGGCGTGCCCTGGCGGAGCGCGGGCTCCGCGACACCGTCTCCGCGCTGCGCTCGGGCCGGCGGTTGCCGGGGGCCGGCCCGGAGCGGACCAGGCGGTACGCCCTGCGGGCCGCGGACGCCGATCCGGTGGCCGACCTGACAGCGGTCCACCGCGCGGGCGGCAGGTTCCTCTGCCCCGGTGACGGGGAGTGGCCCGGCCAGCTCGACGACCTCGGCGCGCAGCGCCCGTTCGGGCTGTGGGTGCGCGGGCGGCCCTCACTGCGCCTGTGGGCGCTGCGCTCTGTGGCGGTGGTCGGCTCACGGAACTGCACCGACTACGGGCACTACATGGCCGTCCGGCTCGGCGCGGGGCTCGCCGGCGCCGGCTGGGTGGTGGTCTCGGGGGCGGCGTACGGCGTCGACGGGGCGGTGCACACGGCGGTGCTCGGGGCCGGCGGGGCCACCGTCGGCGTGCTCGCCAACGGCGTGGACGTCGCCTACCCGCCGGGGAACACCCGGCTCATCGACGCTCTGGCCGAACGGGGACTGGTGGTCACCGAACTGCCGCCGGGCACGCATCCGACACGGTGGCGGTTCGTGCTGCGCAACCGGGTCATCGCCGCCCTCACCCGCGGCACCGTGGTGGTGGAGGCTCGGTACCGCAGCGGTTCACTGATCACGGCACGGCGGGCGGCCGGACTCGGCCGGATCACCATGGGCGTGCCCGGCCCGTGCACCAGCGGCCACTCCGAAGGCGTGCACGAACTGCTGCGCACGGGGGGAGCGGCCATCGTCACCGACGCGGCCGAGGTCGTCGAGCTGGTGGGGCGGATCGGCGCGGATCTCGCACCCGAACGACGCGGGCCGGTGCTGCCGAGGGACCGGCTCCGTCCCGGGGCGGCCCGGGTGCTGGAGGCGATGCCCGCCCGTGGCCACGCCGACGAGCACCACATCGCCGAGTCCGCCGGCACCACGGAGACCGACACGCTGGCGCGGCTGCACGAGTTGCAGGCACTCGGCTTCGTGGCCAGGGAGGACGGCCGATGGTGCTTGGTCCGTACCGCACGGGGACGGCCGGGATGATGAGCGGGTTGACGCCATGAGCACACCATCAGGTGACACGACGCCCGTGTGACCTGGGGCGTCCGCGGGGCGGACCGCGAGGGCGCACAAGGCGGCGCATTATTGCCCTCACGCTCCGTCCGGTGCCGCCCGAAGGCGGCGGGCCGGGCGGCGGCCCGCTCCACCCCCACCCGTAGAGGAACGTATCTGCGCATGTCCCACACGGACGCCGTAGCTGTAAGCGACACTATGGTCACGCTACGCTCGCGGAGGCTCGACTCCCCGCTCCCATCACGGCAGAACGGCGCACCAGGACGTATGCCACAGCACACCCCCGGGTCCCGACGGGCGACGGCAGTGACCACCGCCCCGGCCGCTCCCCGCACCGCCGCGCCCACCTCGCTCGACACCGTGTGGCGGACCTACAAGGCGACGGGCGACCCGCGACTGCGCGAGCAGTTGATCCTCCACTACTCCCCGCTGGTGAAGTACGTCGCGGGGCGGGTGAGCGTGGGGCTCCCGGCCAACGTCGAGCAGGCCGACTTCGTCTCCTCCGGGGTCTTCGGTCTGATCGACGCGATCGAGAAGTTCGACCCGGACCGCGAGATCAAGTTCGAGACCTACGCCATCACCCGCATCCGCGGCGCGATGATCGACGAGTTGCGGGCCCTGGACTGGATTCCGCGTTCCGTGCGGCAGAAGGCCCGGGCGGTGGAGCGCGCCTACGCCACGCTGGAGGCGAGGCTGCGGCGCACCCCCAGCGAGCCGGAGGTGGCCGCGGAACTCGGCGTCGGACTGGAGGAACTGCACGGGGTCTTCAGCGCCCTGTCCCTGGCCAACGTGGTGGCGTTGGAGGAACTCCTGCACGCCGGCAGCGAGGGCGGGGGCCGGCTCAGCCTCGTCGACACCCTTGAGGACACCGGTGCCGACGACCCCGTCGAGGTCGCCGAGGACCGCGAGCTGCGCCGGCTGCTCGCCCGCGCCGTGAACACCCTCCCCGACCGGGAGAAGACCGTGGTCACCCTCTACTACTACGAGGGCCTCACCCTCGCCGAGATCGGCCAGGTACTGGGCGTCACCGAGAGCCGGGTCAGCCAGATCCACACCAAGTCAGTCCTCCAACTCCGTGCCAAGCTGGCAGATATGGAAGCCCGCTGAACGGGACTGTCTACAGTGGTGGGATGCCGAGAATCCGTGCGGCCTCGGTGGCCGAGCACCGAACGATGCAGCGCCGCGCCCTGCTGGACGCCGCCCGAGCCCTGCTCGCCGAGGGCGGAACGGAAGCCCTCACCTTCCCCGCCCTCGCCGAACGCACCGGACTCGCCCGCTCCTCGGTCTACGAGTACTTCCGCTCCCGGGCCGCCGTCGTCGAGGAACTGTGCGCCGTCGACTTCCCGGTGTGGGCTGCCGAGGTCGAGGCCGCCATGCGGGACGCCGCCACGCCCGCCGCGAAGATCGAGGCGTACGTCCGCACCCAGCTCACCCTGGTCGGCGACGGCCGCCACCGCGCCGTGGTGGCCATCTCCGCCGGCGAGCTCGACGCGGGCGCGCGCGAGAAGATCCGGGCCGCGCACGGGGGCCTGGTCACGATGCTGGTCGCCGCCCTCGCCGGGCTCGGCCACGCCCAGCCGAGACTGACCGCGATGCTCCTCCAGGGCGTGGTGGACGCGGCAGTCCGACGGATCGAGCTCGGCGCGGCAGAGGAGCCCGGGACCGTCGTGGAGGCGGCCGTCGCCATGGCCCTGCACGGCGTCACGCTCTGACGGCCGCCGCGTTCCCAGCGCCGCCGCGCTGAGCCTCCCCCAGCTTCGCCGCCCAGGGCTCGACCGCCCCTGTCCCGCTCCCGCGTCCGCGATGTCACGCCCCGGACGCCGGCCCCGCCCGCGCCGCCCCCGCCCCGGGGTCCACCGGCCCGCCCACGGATCCGGCGGGCGGACCGTCCAGCGGCAGCAGTCGTGACGGTGCCGACCGGCGCAGCGACGCCGGCAGCAGCGACAACGGGTCCAGGTAGAGGTCGCCGCGCAGCAGCCCCCAGTGCAGGCAGCTCCCCGGGCAGTGCGGCAGCCCACCCGGTGCGGCCACCCCGACGCGGTCGCCTGCCGCGACCCGGGCACCGACCGGGAGCGTGCCCCGCACCGGCTCGTACGTCGTGCGCAGGCCGCCCGGCAGGGCGACGACGACCACGGGAACTCCGGCGACGTCGCCGGTGAAGGCCACCTCGCCCGCCGCGACCGCGCGCACCGCCGCCCCCCGCCCCGCCCGCAGGTCGACACCGCGGTGCCCCGCGCCCCAGACGGTTACCGGCGGCGCGAACCCGCGCAGCACCAGCGGCCGACCGCGCGGCCCCGCCCCGGCGACAGGCCAGCAGCGCGCCCCCGGTCCGGGCGCACCGGCACACCCCCGACCCGCGTTCGACGACGCACCCGCGGGGCTCCCGGCGGGCGGACCCGCCCCGGCCGAAGACGGCACGTCGACGCCGCCATCCACCCGACTCCCTGGAAACCCGCCGCCGGCCGACGGCCCGGCACCGACCTCCGTGCCCTCGCTCCACCCGGGACGGCCCCCCGTGTCCGGTGCCCCGGCCGTCCCCGACGGCATCCCGCGCACGATCCGTCCGTACGGTTCCATCAGCCCCGTCGGCCCCGTCAGTGCTACGGGCCCTGCCGGCCCTGCCGGCTGTGCCGAGCCCGAACCCGCCGCGGCGGCCAGCAGGGCCGCCGCCACCATCCACCACGCCATCGTGATCGCCATGCCTCCACCATGGCCCCGCGCGGCCACCTCGCGATGATCTTGGTCCGCGACCTGTGGATAACTCCGCCGAGCATGTCGCCGCCTGCGGTCCCGCGGCGGTGCCGTACCCCGTCCGGAGCAGCCGAGGCAGCCGCATGTCCTCTCCTGCCGCGTCCTGTTTCCTGTCCGTGTCCGCGTCCGCGTCCGGGGGCTCGGGCGAACCCGGGCAGGCCCGGGCAGAGCTGGGCGGGCATGACCGGACAGAGCTGGGCGGACCTGGGCCGGAGTCCGAGTGTCGCCCGGCGCTCCGGCGGTCCCGTACACTTTCAACGGCGATCCGGGTCACCGGGTCGACTTCGCACGCCCCGCCATCTGGTCCGGACCGACGGTTCCGGGTCGGTGGCCGCGCCCCTCGGTCCCTCGTGGAACGGCGCGCCGGGGCGTCAGGCGCGACCGCCGTCCGGCGGCCGCGACAACCGAGAACCCAAGGAGTACGGCCATGGCCGTCGTCACGATGCGGGAGCTGCTGGAGAGCGGCGTCCACTTCGGGCACCAGACCCGCCGCTGGAACCCGAAGATGAAGCGCTTCATCTTCACCGAGCGCAACGGCATCTACATCATCGACCTGCTCCAGTCGCTGTCGTACATCGACCGCGCCTACGAGTTCGTCAAGGAGACCGTCGCGCACGGCGGCTCCATCATGTTCGTCGGTACCAAGAAGCAGGCGCAGGAGGCGATCGCCGAGCAGGCGTCCCGCGTCGGCATGCCCTACGTCAACCAGCGCTGGCTGGGCGGCATGCTCACCAACTTCTCGACCGTCTACAAGCGCCTCCAGCGCCTGAAGGAGCTTGAGGAGATCGACTTCGAGGACGTGGCCGCCTCCGGCCTGACCAAGAAGGAGCTCCTGGTCCTCTCCCGCGAGAAGGACAAGCTGGAGAAGACCCTGGGCGGCATCCGCGAGATGCAGAAGGTGCCCAGCGCGGTCTGGATCGTCGACACCAAGAAGGAGCACATCGCCGTCGGTGAGGCGCGCAAGCTCCGCATCCCGGTCGTCGCGATCCTCGACACCAACTGCGACCCCGACGAGGTCGACTACAAGATCCCGGGCAACGACGACGCGATCCGCTCCGTCACGCTGCTGACCCGCGTGATCGCGGACGCCGTCGCCGAGGGCCTCATCGCCCGTTCCGGCGCCGCGGTGGGCGACAAGAAGACCGAGGGCGTCGCCGAGCCGCTCGCCGAGTGGGAGCGCGACCTGCTCGAGGGCGAGAAGAAGGCCGAGTCGGAGGGCGAGACCGCCGCTGCCGAGGCTCCTGCCGCTGAGGCTCCGGCCGAGGCCGCCGCCCCCGCCGCGGACGAGACCGCCGCTGCGGACGAGACCCCCGCCGAGGGCGAGACCCCGGCCGAGGGCGACGCGGCGCAGAGCTGACCCGGAGCCGACCGCGGCCCGCGGGGCGCCTGCCACAGGCGCCCCGGCGTCCGCCGGACGGCACCCGGCAGTACCACGCGTGACGACGGCGGGGGCCTGTGTGCCCCCGCCGTCCACCCGTAGACCCACCGACCATTCGGGAAGAGACTCAAAGCCATGGCGAACTTCACCGCCGCCGACGTCAAGAAGCTCCGCGAGCTGACCGCCGCGGGCATGATGGACTGCAAGAACGCCCTCACCGAGGCCGAAGGCGACCTGGACAAGGCCGTCGAGATCCTCCGCGTCAAGGGCCAGAAGGGCGTGACGAAGCGCGAGGGCCGCTCGGCCTCCAACGGCGCCGTCGTCGCCCTGATCGCCGAGGACAACAGCGAGGGCGTGCTCGTCGAGCTCAAGTGCGAGACCGACTTCGTCGCCAAGGGTGACAAGTTCGTGGCCGTCGCCGACGCGATCGCCGCGCACGTCGCCGCCACCAAGCCGGCCGACATCGCCACGCTGCTCGCCTCCGAGATCAACGCCGGCCAGACCGTCCAGGCGTTCGTGGACGAGGCCAACGCCACCCTCGGCGAGAAGATCGTGCTGGACCGCTTCGCGCAGTTCACCAACGGCTTCGTGAGCGCCTACCTGCACCGCACCAGCCCCGACCTGCCGCCGCAGGTGGGCGTCCTGGTCGAGCTGGACAAGGCCGACGCGCAGACCGCCAAGGACGTCGCCCAGCACATCGCCGCCTTCGCGCCGGTCTACCTGACCCGTGAGGACGTCGCCGCGGAGACCGTCGAGAACGAGCGCCGCGTCGCCGAGGCCACCGCCCGCGAGGAGGGCAAGCCCGAGGCCGCGCTGCCGCGCATCGTCGAGGGTCGCGTCAACGGCTTCTTCAAGGAGAACGTCGTCCTGGAGCAGGCCTTCGCCAAGGACTCCAAGAAGACGGTGCAGAAGGTGCTGGAGGAGGCCGGTGTGACCCTCAAGGGCTTCGCCCGCTTCCGCGTCGGCGTCTGAGCCGGCCCCACCTTGGCTGCCGGACGGCATCGACCGTTCGGCGAATGACGGACGGCCCCGCTAGGGTCGTACGCGGGCGGCCGTCCACAGGCCGAACGCAGAGGTGACGAGGAGGCCATTGCCGTAACGGGAACCGACAGGACCCCGCGGCAATGGCCTTCTTGGTACGCGCACGAGGAGATCTCCATGGATGCTGGTGCCGAAGGCGCCGACAAGGCCCGCGACGACGACCACGAGGCCGGGCAGGACGCCGCGCAAGCCGCGGTCGGCACCCGCGACGGCGTCGCCCCCGGCCGGTACATGCTGAAGCTCTCCGGCGAGGCGTTCTCCGGAGGAGGAGGGCTCGGCGTCGACCCGGACGTCGTGCACTCCATCGCCCGCGAGATCGCCGCGGTGGTCCGCGACGGCTACGAGATCGCCGTGGTCCTCGGCGGCGGCAACTTCTTCCGCGGTGCCGAGCTCCAGCAGCGCGGCATGGACCGGGCCCGCTCGGACTACATGGGCATGCTCGGCACGGTGATGAACTGCCTGGCCCTCCAGGACTTCCTGGAGAAGGAGGGCATCGAGACGCGGGTGCAGACCGCCATCACCATGGGCCAGGTCGCCGAGCCCTACATCCCGCTGCGGGCGGTGCGCCACCTGGAGAAGGGCCGCGTCGTCATCTTCGGCGCGGGCATGGGCATGCCCTACTTCTCCACCGACACCACCGCCGCCCAGCGGGCGCTGGAGATCGGTGCCACCGCGATGCTCATGGGCAAGAACGGGGTGGACGGCATCTACGACTCCGACCCCCGGCACAATCCCGACGCGGTGCGCTTCGACGCCCTGGAGTACGGGGACCTCATCGCCCGGGATCTGCGGGTCGCGGACCTCACGGCGATCACGCTCTGCCAGGACAACAAACTGCCCATCGTGGTCTTCGAGCTGCTCGCCGAGGGCAACATCGCGCGGGCCGTCAAGGGTGAGAAGATCGGCACGCTGGTCAACGACCACGGCACCCGGGCATGACCGCCAGGCCCTGCCCACCGAATACCAGGAGCACATGGTGATTGAAGAGACACTCCTTGAGGCCGAGGAGAAGATGGAGAAGGCCGTCGTGGTCGCCAAGGACGACTTCGCGGCGATCCGTACCGGCCGTGCCCACCCGGCGATGTTCAACAAGATCGTCGCCGAGTACTACGGCGCCGTCACGCCGATCAACCAGCTGGCCTCCTTCGCGGTGCCCGAGCCGAGGATGGCGGTGATCACCCCCTTCGACAGCAGCAGCCTGCGCAACATCGAGGAGGCGATCCGCAACTCGGACCTGGGCGTCAACCCCAGCAACGACGGCCGCATCATCCGCGTCGTCTTCCCGCAGCTCACCGAGGAGCGGCGGCGCGACTACATCAAGGTCGCCAAGACCAAGGGCGAGGACGCCAAGATCTCCATCCGCAGCGTCCGCCGCAAGGCCAAGGAGACCCTGGACAAGCTCGTCAAGGACGGCGAGACGGGCGAGGACGAGGTGCGCCGCGCGGAGAAGGAGCTCGACGACACCACGGCGAAGTACGTGGCGCAGATCGACGAGCTGCTCAAGCACAAGGAGGCCGAGCTGCTGGAGGTCTGAGCCTCCCGCAGCACGGCACGCCTGACCGCTCCTTCCGCCATCCTCCTGGCCACCTCCACCCGACGACGCGAGGCGACGCTTTCGTGAACGACTCTTCCTGGGGCGCGTCGCCACGCGCCGGCCACGTGGCGGGTTCCGCCGCAGAACCCGCGGTCAGGAGGAAGATCTCTGCCATGCCGCCACCGCCCCCGCCCGCCGCACCGGAACCGCCGCCCTCACCCGCGCCGTCCCCGGCGCCCGGGAAGAAGTCCGCCGGACGCGACCTGCGGGCGGCGATAGGGGTCGGCGTCGGTCTCGGCGCCGTCGTGCTCGCAGCGCTCTTCGTCGTCAAGGCCGTCTTCGTCGGCATCGTCGTGGTCGCCGTGGTGGTCGGCCTGTGGGAGCTGACCTCCCGGCTCGCCGAGAGCAAGGGGCTGCACGCCCCGCTCGTCCCGCTGGCGCTCGGCGGCACCGCCATGGTGATCGCCGGGTACACCAGCGGAACCACCGGCGCCTGGATCGCGATGGCGCTGACCGTCCTCGCGGTGCTGGTCTGGCGGATGGCCCAGCCGCCCGAGGACTACCTCAGGGACGTCACGGCCGGTGTCTTCGCCGCCTTCTACGTGCCGTTCCTGGCCACCTTCGTGGTGCTGATGCTCGCGGCGGACGACGGTCCGCGCCGGGTGCTGGTCTTCCTGCTGCTCACCGTGGTCAGCGACACGGGCGCCTACGCGGTCGGCTGGCGGTTCGGCCGCCACAAGCTCGCGCCCAGGATCAGCCCCGGCAAGACCCGCGAGGGCCTGATGGGGGCGATCACCTTCGCGATGGTCGCGGGGGCGCTGCTGATGCAGTTCTACATCGACGGCGGCCACTGGTGGCAGGGCCTGCTGCTCGGCCTCGCCGTGGCTGCCAGCGCCACCCTGGGCGACCTGGGTGAGTCCATGATCAAGCGGGACCTCGGCATCAAGGACATGGGCACGCTGCTGCCCGGCCACGGCGGCATCATGGACCGGCTGGACTCCCTGCTGCCGACCGCGCCGATCGCCTGGCTGCTGCTGAGCGCGTTCGTCGGCCAGAGCTGACGGGGCCGGGGCTGACGAGGCCGGGGCCTGACGGGGGCGGAGCGAGGAGCCCGGCGCGAGAGAGCCGGTGTGACGGGGCCGCAGCCGCCCGGTCGGCGTCGGCCGGCCTGGGATGGTGCGAAGTGTCGGGTTTTCCACAGGCCCGGCGGACCGGGCCAGGACGCTCCGAAAGGATGCGACACTGGTAGGCATCATGCCTGCACCCGGAGAGCTCACGTTCGTCGCACCCCGCGGGGCCAAGAGGCCCCCGCGGCACCTCGCCGACCTCTCGCCCGCTGAGCGGCGCGAGGCGGTGGCCGCGCTGGGGGAGAAGCCGTTCCGGGCGAAGCAGCTGTCACAGCACTACTTCGCCCGCTACGCCGACCACCCCGACGCCTGGACCGACATCCCGGCCGCCGCCCGCGGCCGGCTCGCAGGCGACCTGCTGCCCGAGCTGATGACCGTGGTGCGCCACGCCTCGTGCGACGACGGCCTCACCCGCAAGACCCTGTGGCGGCTCTTCGACGGCACGCTCGTCGAGTCGGTGCTGATGCGGTACCCGGACCGGGTCACCATGTGCATCTCCTCGCAGGCCGGCTGCGGCATGAACTGCCCCTTCTGCGCCACCGGCCAGGCGGGCCTGGACCGCAACCTGTCCACCGCCGAGATCGTCCACCAGATCGTCGAGGGCATGCGCGCGCTGCGCGACGGCGAGGTGCCCGGCGGCAGCGGCGAGGGCCTGGACCGGCTGTCGAACATCGTCTTCATGGGCATGGGCGAGCCGCTCGCCAACTACCGGCGGGTGATGGACGCCATCCGCCGTCTCACCGACCCGGCGCCCGACGGCCTCGGCCTGTCCCAGCGCGGCATCACCGTCTCCACCGTGGGCCTGGTGCCGGCCATCCACCGGTTCACCGACGAGGGCTTCAAGTGCCGCCTCGCGGTGTCCCTGCACGCCCCGGACGACGAGCTGCGCGACACCCTGGTGCCGGTCAACACCCGCTGGAAGGTCCGCGAGGTGCTGGACGCCGCCTGGCGCTACTCCGACGTCTCCGGCCGCCGGGTGTCCATCGAGTACGCGCTGATCCGCGACATCAACGACCAGGCGTGGCGGGCCGACCGGCTGGGCAGGCTGCTCAAGGGCCGCCGGGCGCACGTCAACCTGATCCCGCTGAACCCCACCCCCGGGTCGAAGTGGACCGCCTCCCGCCCGGAGGACGAGAGGGCGTTCGTCGCCGGGCTGCAGGCGCACGGGGTGCCGGTCACCGTCCGCGACACCCGCGGCCAGGAGATCGAGGGCGCCTGCGGTCAGCTGGCCGCCACCGCCCGCTGACCCCGGCTGGCCTGCTGATATCGTCTCCGACCGGGCGTCCGGCGGACCTCCGCCGGCCGCGGTCGGCGGGCAGGCCGCCAGACCACGGCCCTCCGGGCCGCGACCGCCCGGCACCGACCGTCACCGTCCGCGCCGAGGGACGGGACAGGAGCCGACCGGCCCTGACCGGCTCCGACCGGCCCGGCACCGGGCAGCACGACACGGCACAAGTGAACATCCGACAGGGGAGCGTCTGAGACGGCGCTGAGAGTGCGGCTGGGAGACCAGGCCGCAGACCCTCCAACCTGATCCGGGTCATACCGGCGTAGGGAGTCAACATGACCAGCACCATCCGAAGGCGTGCCGCGGGCGCGATCGTCCTGGCGGCGGCCGCGGCCACCGTCCTGGCGGGCTGCGGCAGCGGTGGCGGCTCCGGGTCCGCCTCGGGGAAGCCGTCCAAGACCGTCACCCTGGTCAGCCACGACTCCTTCGCCGCCTCCACGTCGGTGCTGGCGCAGTTCACCAAGGAGACCGGCTACACCGTGAAGGTGCTGCGCGGCGGGGACGCGGGCGCCGCCGTCAACCAGGCCATCCTCACCAAGGACGACCCGCGCGGCGACGTCTTCTTCGGCGTCGACAACACGCTGCTGTCGCGGGCCCTGGACAACGGGCTGTTCGACTCCTACACGGCCAAGGGCCTCGACAAGGTGGCCGCCGACGTGCAGCTCGACGCGGCCAAGCACCGGGTGACCCCGATCGACTCCGGCGACGTGTGCGTCAACTACGACCGCGCCTACTTCACCTCCCACCACCTCGCGCCGCCGCAGACCTTCGCCGACCTGGTCAAGCCCCAGTACAAGAACCTCCTGGTGACCGAGAACGTCGCCACCTCCTCCCCGGGCCTGGCCTTCATGCTCGGCAGCATCGCCACCTACGGCGACCAGCACTGGCAGACGTACTGGAAGCAGCTCAAGGCCAACGGCGTGAAGGTCGTCGACAGCTGGGAGCAGGCGTACGACAGCGACTTCTCCGGCTCCTCGGCCGGCCGCAAGGCCGGTGGCGACCGGCCGCTGACCGTCTCCTACGCCTCCAGCCCGCCCGCCGAGGTGGTCGGCGTCAACCCGCCGCCCGCGCAGTCGCCGGTGGGCGTGTCGACCGGGACGTGCTTCCGCCAGATCGAGTTCGCCGGGCTGCTGCACGGTGCGAAGAACCCGGCCGGCGGCAAGGCGTTCATCGACTTCATGATCAGCCGGACCTTCCAGCAGGACATGCCGCTCCAGATGTACGTCGACCCGGTGGTCGAGGGCGCCAAGGAGCCGGCGGTGTTCACCCGCTACGGGGCGAAGATCGCGCACCCGACGACGCTGCCGCCCGCCACCATCGCGGACCGGCGTGACGACTGGGTGAAGACGTGGAACTCCCTCGTCCTCTAGGCGCCCACCGCGCTGAAGGCGCCGACCACCAGTCCGGCCCGGACGCCGCCCGCGCTGCCGCCGTGCGCGGCGCGCTGGTGCGGGCCGGACTGGTGGTGGTGCCGCTGGCGTTCTTCGCGGTGTTCTTCGCCTACCCGGTGGCCGCCATCGTGGGGCGCGGGCTGCGGGCCGGCGGCCACTGGCAGCTGGGACGGATCGGCGGGGTGCTCGGCGATCCGTCCGTCCGGCACGTGCTGTGGTTCACCTGCTGGCAGGCGGCCGCGTCCACCGCGCTCACCCTGGCGGTGGCGCTGCCGGGGGCCTACGTCTTCGCCCGGCTGGACTTCCCCGGCAAGCGGGTGCTGCGGGCGGTGGTGACCGTCCCCTTCGTGCTGCCGACCGTGGTGGCCGGCTCCGCGTTCCTCGCGCTGCTGGGGCGCGGCGGCCTGACGGACAGCCTGTTCGGGCTGCGCCTGGACACCTCGGTGTGGGCGATCCTCATCGCCCACGTCTTCTTCAACTACGCGGTGGTGGTACGCACCGTCGGCGGACTGTGGGCGCAGCTCGACCCCCGTCAGGAGGAGGCCGCGCGGATGCTCGGCGCGGGCCGGTTCGCCGCGTTCCGCCGGGTGGTGCTGCCGGCGCTCGGACCGTCCGTCGCCGCGGCCGGTGTGATGGTCTTCCTGTTCACCTTCACCTCCTTCGGCGTCGTCCAGATCCTCGGCGGCCCCACCCGGGCCACCCTGGAGGTGGAGATCTACCGGCAGACCGCGGAGGTCTTCGACCTGTCGACCGCCGCCGTGCTCACCATCCTCCAGTTCCTCGCCGTCGTCGCCATCCTCGCGGTGCACGCCTGGACGCTGCGGCGCCGCGAGTCGGCGCTGCGGCTGGTGGACGCCGCAGGCACCGGCCACCGGCCGCGCGGCGGCGAACGCGCCCTGCTCGCCGGTGTCCTCGCCGTGGTCGCGGTGCTGATCCTGCTGCCGCTCGGCGTGCTCGCGGCCCGCTCGTTCGACGGCCCGCACGGCTACGGCCTGGACTTCTACCGCTCCCTGGGCTCCGCCGGCGACGACAGCACCTTCCTGGTGCCGCCGGTCGAGGCGGTGTGGAACTCGCTGCGGTACGCCGCCATCGCCGCGCTGATCGCGCTGCTGGTCGGCGGGCTCGCCGCCGCGGCACTGACCCGCCGGGCCGGCCGGCTGATGCGCGGCTTCGACGCGCTGCTGATGCTGCCGCTGGGCACCTCCGCGGTCACCGTCGGCTTCGGCTTCCTCATCAGCCTCGACAAGCCGCCGCTGGACCTGCGCGACTCCTGGCTGCTGGTGCCACTGGCGCAGGCTCTGGTCGGGGTGCCGTTCGTGGTCAGGGTGATGCTGCCGGTGCTGCGCGCGGTCGACCAGCGGCTGCGCGAGGCCGCTTCCGTCCTCGGCGCCTCCCCGGCCCGGGTATGGCGTGAGATCGACCTGCCGATGGCCGCCCGGGCCGCCGGTATCGCCGCCGGCTTCGCCTTCGCCGTCTCCCTGGGCGAGTTCGGCGCGACCGTCTTCATCGCCCGCCCCGACAGCCCCACCCTGCCGGTCGCGGTGGCCCGGCTGCTCGGCCGGGCGGGCGAGATGAACTACGGCCAGGCCATGGCGCTGAGCACCGTCCTGATGGTGGTCTGCGCCGCGTGCCTGCTCATCCTGGAGGTCCCGCTGTCGTCATCGGCCGCCACCCGCACCCCCGCCGTCCCGGGGACCTCCCCCGGCGGCTCCGGCGCCGCCCCGGCGTCCCCGGCCGCCCCCGCCCGCGAGAAGGCACTGCGATGAGCGACACCCTGCTCCACCTCGACGGCGCCACCGTCCGCTTCGGCGAGCGCGCCGCCCTCGACGGGGTCACCCTCGACGTGGCCGCCCACGAGACGGTGTGCGTGCTCGGTCCCAGCGGCAGCGGCAAGTCCACGCTGCTGCGCGCCGTCGCCGGACTCCAGCCGCTCGACGGCGGCCGGGTGCTCCTCGACGGCGCCGACCAGGCGGGCGTGCCCCCGCACCGGCGCGGGGTCGGCCTGATGTTCCAGGACCACCAGCTCTTCCCGCAGCGGGACGTCGGCGGCAACGTCGGCTTCGGGCCGCGCATGCACCGGGTGCCCCGGGAGCGGCGGGAGACGCGCACCGAGGAACTGCTGACGCTGGTCGGGCTGCCCGGCGCGGCGCGGCGGGCGGTCGCCACGCTCTCCGGCGGCGAGCAGCAGCGGGTCGCGCTGGCCCGGGCGCTGGCCCCCGAGCCGCGGCTGCTGATGCTTGACGAACCGCTCGGCCAGCTCGACCGGTCGCTGCGCGAGCGGCTGGTGGAGGAACTGCGGCGGCTGTTCGGACAGCTGGGCACCACCGTGCTGGCCGTCACCCACGACCAGGGCGAGGCGTTCGCGCTCGCCGACCGGGTGGTGGTGATGCGCGACGGCAGGATCGAGCAGGTCGGCACGCCGATGGAGGTCTGGCGACGGCCCGCCACGGAGTTCACCGCCCGCTTCCTCGGCTTCGACAACATCACCGACGCCACCGTCCGCTCCGGAACCGCCGACACCGCCTGGGGAGCCCTGCCGGTGCCCGCGGCCACGCCCGACGGGCCGTGCCGGGTCCTCGTACCGCCGGGCGCCGTCCTGCTCGCCGGCAGCCCGGCCGCCAAGGCGCTCGGTCCCGCCGCGGGGGCCCCGCTGGCCTGCGAGGTGTCCGGACGCACCTTCCGCGGCGGCCGGGTGGGCCTGCGGCTGCGGCCGGACCGGGGGCCGCGGCTGGACGCCGAGTGCGCGCTTCGGGACGCCCCCGAGGTCGGGGACCGCGCAGAGGTCGTGCTCGACCCCGCGGACCTGGTGGTCCTGCCCGCCGGGTGACACCGCGTGAGGCCGGGCGGGGCGACACCGGCCGGTCCGGGCCCCGGCGGCGACGCGGGCGCACGGCCGGACAGGTCCCGTGACCGGCGGCGCCGGGCCCTGGCGGCGCGGCGTCGGGCCACCGTCAGGGCCCGGCGTCCTACGCGGTGTTCGAGAGGGATGCCACCACGAGGGCCGGCAGCAGGAACGCGGCCACCAGCGCCGCCACCCGCACCGCCGCCATGGCCCGCAGCGTCGCGGCCGGAGCCGCCTGCCCGCGCAGCGCCTCGACAGCCGGACGGCGGGCGGCCCGGGACTCGGCGGCCGCCGAAGCCGCCGTACCGAGCACGCACACCATGACCAGCACCGCCCCGAAGGCCGTCACCGGTCCCAGCGGGTGCTTCGCGTCCTGCCGCAGCCCGTAGGCCGACACGGCCGCGGCGGCCGTCGCCGACAGCATCCCGACCACCGGCCCCAGCCGCCTGGCCTCACCCTGCAGGGCCCGCCCCGACAGCAGGCGCACCACGCCCGGGCGGAATCCGGCGAGCAGCCGTCCGCAGCCGTCGAGCAGCCCCGGACCGACCAGCACCAGACCGACCGTCACCAGCACCCAGCCGGCGGCCGCTGCGGGCGCGATCCGGCCGAGCCCGCTGGGCAGCGGCATCCCGTGCCCGTGCCGGGCGCCCGACTCCACCGCCAGCCCCACCGCGACCAGCGCCACGCCCCACGGCAGCCCGGCGGGCGCGCGCCGCACCTCCTCGTCCGCCCCTCGCCGCCCGAGCCGCAGCCGGGTCGAGCAGGCCGCGCCCGCCGCCAGCGGCACGACGGCGAGCAGCGTCACCACGCCGGCCGGCGGCAGCGACTGCCCGGCCGCCAGCACCCCGGGGCCGACCCCCCGATAGGGCTCGCCGCCCAGGGCGCCGCGCAGCAGCATGAACACCAGCAGGGCCAGCCCGCTGCCGACCGCGCACACCAGGATCGCCGTCGCTGCCGCGATCAGGGCGAGCCCGCCGCGGCCGAGGCCCGCCGCGGCCAGGCCGGAACGCGGCCAGCCGGCCGGCTGGGCCCGTCCGACGGCCGCCGCGAACTGGGCCGTCGCCACCACCGGCACGGCGCACCAGGCCAGCCGCACGAGCAGGTGCGGTGTGCCGCCGGACGGGTGGGACAGCGCCCAGCCGAGGGCGCCGAGCAGCAGCAGACCGGTACCGCAGGAGGTCAGCACGACCAGTGCCCATCGAGCCAGGGTCACCGCCCGGGCGCCCCGCAGCAGCCGTACGCTCAGCACGTCGGCACCGCCTCGCACCCGCGCCCGGCCACCGGGACGACCGTCCGTCCGCCGGCAGGCGCGGCGGCCTGCGGGGCCCGACCGGTCCGACCGCCTCGACCGCCGGCCGTCACGGCACCTCGCACGGCCGCGGTGCCTGTGCTGGCCGTGCCGCCTGTACTCCCGGCGCCGTGCCAGGTGTCGGGAGCGCTCCGCACGCCGTTCATACGCCCGCCGGGGAGGAGTCGGCCCGGTCGCGGTGGGCGGGAACCGGGGCGCCGGGACGGCCGTCGAGCAGGGTCACCGTACGGTCGGCGTGCCGGGCGAGGTCCTGGTCGCTGCCGGCCAGCACCACGGTGATGCCGTGGGTGCGGGCCGCGCTGGTCAGGGTGCGCAGCACCTGGGCGCGGTCGCCGCGGTGCAGCGGCGCCGTCGGCTCGTCGGCGAAGACCACGGACGGTTCCGCGGTCAGCGCCCGCGCCACCGCCACCCGCTGGAGCGCCGTCCTGGAGAGCGAGGTCACCCGCATCCTGGCCGCGTCCCCGATGTCCAGGCGGTCCAGCCACTCCTGGGCGGCGGCCCGCGCCGCCCGGCCCCGCACGCCGCGCAGCAGCAGCGGCAGGGCGGCGTTCTCCCAGACGTTCAGCTCCGGCAGCAGCTGCGGGTCGGCGCCGACCCAGCCGAACCGGTCGCGGCGCAGCCGCTCGCGCGCCGCCTCCGGCAGGGTGTGCACGGGCGCGCCGTCGAACCACACCTCGCCCTCGTCCGGCACGATCTGCCCGGACAGGCACCGCAGCAGCGTGGTCTTGCCCGAGCCGCGCGGCCCGGCCACCGCCAGGATCTCGCCGGCGCGCACGCTCACCGACACCCCGAGCAGCGCGGGTGAGCCCCGGTAGGAGTGGCGCAGGGCGCGGGCCCAGAGCACGTCGTTGTCGGGCGGGGTCGCCATGCCGTACCTCCGCGGTCGCGAGTCGTTGCCCTTCGCACCGTAGGCACGGCCCGGCCGACCGCGCGCGCAGGCACGGCGTCAGAGCCCCCGGGAGCGTCCCAACGGGTGACGCCCGCCCGGCCCCGCGGCCATCGGACGCGCCGCCGCGCCGCGCCTCACCGTGCTGCCGCCCGCGCCCGCCCGAGCCCGCCCGACGCTGTTCAGGGGCGGGGCCGGCGGCCCTCGGCGGCGGTACGGGCGGCGCCCGCGGCCACGCGCGGTCGCGGAGGTGACCGCGCAGGAGGATCACCGGAAGGAAGCCCATAGGGCGACGAAATCTGTGGCGTACGGCCCGATATGGAACCAGATCATCGGTCCAGACGGCGATACACCTGTCCGGATGAGGCCGTCCTGACGCTAAGCTGGGCGGCGTCTCTCACTCCAAGGACGTAGATCAGGGAGCAGCGCCGTGACCGAACTCCGTACCCTGCACAACTACATCGACGGAGCATTCCGCGACGCCGCCGACGGACGTACCACCGAGGTGGTCAGCCCCGTCACCGGCCGGGCCTACGCCGTTGCCCCGCTGTCCGGGCAGGCCGACGTCGACGCCGCGATGGAGGCCGCGCGGGCCGCCTTCCCCGGCTGGCGCGACACCATCCCCGCCGACCGGCAGAAGGCGCTGCTGAGGATCGCCGACGCCATCGAGGCGCGGGCCGACGAGCTGGTCGCGGCGGAGAGCGAGAACACCGGCAAGCCGATCGCGCTGACCGCCAGCGAGGAGATCCCTCCGATGGTCGACCAGATCCGCTTCTTCGCCGGCGCCGCCCGGATGCTGGAGGGCCGCTCGGCCGGCGAGTACATGGCCGGCATGACCTCCATCGTGCGGCGCGAGCCGATCGGCGTCTGCGCCCAGGTGGCCCCCTGGAACTACCCGATGATGATGGCGGTGTGGAAGTTCGCCCCGGCGCTGGCGGCGGGCAACACCGTGGTGCTCAAGCCGTCCGACACCACCCCGGCCTCCACCGTGCTGCTGGCGGAGATCATCGGCGGGATCGTGCCCAAGGGCGTCTTCAACGTCGTCTGCGGCGACCGCGACACCGGCCGGATGATGGTCGAGCACCCGGTGCCGGCGATGGCCTCGATCACCGGCTCGGTGCGGGCCGGCATGGAGGTGGCCGGGTCCGCCGCGAAGGACGTCAAGCGGGTCCACCTGGAGCTGGGCGGCAAGGCGCCGGTGGTGGTCTTCGAGGACGTCGACATCCCCAAGGCCGTCGAGGACATCGCGGTCGCGGGCTACTTCAACGCCGGCCAGGACTGCACCGCCGCCACCCGCGTCCTCGTCCACGAGTCGATCCACGACGAGTTCACCGCCGCCCTCACCAAGGCCGCCGCCGAGACCCGCACCGGCCTGCCGGACGACGAGGACGTGCTCTACGGGCCGCTGAACAACGCCGCCCAGCTCGCGCAGGTCAGCGGCTTCATCGAGCGGCTGCCGGCACACGCGAAGGTGGAGACCGGCGGCCACCGGGTGGGCGAGGAGGGCTTCTTCTACGCGCCCACCGTCGTGTCAGGGCTGCGGCAGGACGACGAGATCGTGCAGCGCGAGGTGTTCGGCCCCGTCATCACCGTCCAGCCCTTCCGCGACGAGGACCAGGCCGTCGAGTGGGCCAACGACGTCCAGTACGCGCTGGCGTCCTCCGTCTGGACCAGGGACCACGGCCGGGCGATGCGGATGGCGAAGAGGCTCGACTTCGGCTGCGTGTGGATCAACACCCACATCCCGCTGGTCGCCGAGATGCCGCACGGCGGCTTCAAGCACTCCGGCTACGGCAAGGACCTGAGCGCGTACGGGTTCGAGGACTACACCCGCGTCAAGCACGTGATGACCTCGCTGGACGCCTGAGCCCGGGGCCCGCCGGTCCGGAACCTCCCCCGTCCGCCCGCCGGTCCGGAGACTTCCGGCCGGCGGACGGGGCCCCGTGGACCGGACGGCCCGGGACGGGACAGGCCGGGGCGGAAGGTCAGGACACGCCGGAAGGGCGGGGTACCCCGCGGCGCCGGAGCACGCGCCGCAGCGCGTCCAGGCGGTTGGTGGTGATCGCGTCGACCCCCGCGTCGACCAGGCGGCCCATCGAGCGCTCCCAGTCGGCCGTCCAGGCCGCCGCGAGCAGGCCCCGCTCGTGCGCCCACGCCACGGTCTCCGGCCCGGCCAGCGGGAAGCGCAGGTTCAGCCACCGCGGCGCCAGCGCGTCGAGCAGCTCCTGCGCCGGGAGCGCGGAGGTCTTCCAGGTCATGGCGATCTCCGCGGCCGAGTCCAGGGCCCGCACCTCGCGCATGGCCGCCAGGCCGCCGCACCAGTACACGCGCCGCCCCGCGCCGGCCCGGACCACCGCGTCCAGGGCCGGCCCGGCCTGGTCCGGGTCGGTCAGGTCCAGCAGCAGCCGGGCCTGCCCGGGGGTGTCCAGCAGCGCCGCCAGCGCGTCCGCGAGCGGTGGGACGCCGCCCCCGGTCCGCTCGGCGACCTCCGCGGCGGACAGCGCGGCCACCTCCTTCGGCACCTCCCACAGCCGTTCCAGGGTCGGGTCGTGCAGCAGCACCGGCAGCCCGTCGCGGGTCACCTGCACATCGACCTCGACGGTGTCGGCGCCGCCGCGCAGCGCCGCTGCCACCGACGGCAGGGTGTTCTCCCGGAACCGGTGGGGGTCGCCCCGATGGGCCACCGCCGCGACCGGTCGCGCCGCCGCCACCGGGTCAGCCCCGGGGCGCCGGGAAGGCGGCGGTGTAGGCGTCGATCTCCGCGCTCAGCCGCGCCTTGCCGGCGGTGTCGAGGAACGACGCCCGCACCGCGTTCTTCGCCAGCTCCGCCACCCCGGACCGGTCCAGGCCCAGCAGCCGGGCCGCGACCCCGTACTCGGTGTTGAGGTCGGTGCCGAACATCGGCGGGTCGTCGCTGTTGACGGTGACCAGGACGCCCGCCTCGACCATCGCCCGGATCGGGTGCTCCTCGATGTCGCGCACCACCCGGGTGGCGATGTTGGAGGTCGGGCAGACCTCCAGCGCGATCCGGTGCTCGGCCAGGTGCTCCAGCAGCCGCGGGTCCTGGGTGGAACTGGTGCCGTGGCCGATCCGCTCGGCGCCCAGGTCGTTCAGCGCGTCCCAGACCGTCTGCGGTCCGGTCGCCTCGCCGGCGTGCGGCACGCTGCGCAGCCCCGCGGCCCGCGCGCGGTCGAAGTACGGCTTGAACTGGGACCTCGGCACACCGATCTCGGGCCCGCCCAGCCCGAACGAGACCAGCCCCTCGGGCTGGCGGGTGAGCGCCAGCCGCACCGTCTCCTCCGCCGACTCCAGTCCGGCCTCGCCGGGGATGTCGAAGCACCAGCGCAGCACCACGCCGAGCTCGGCCTCCGCCGCCTTGCGGGCGTCCTCGATCGCCTCCATGAAGGCCTCGGCGGCGATGCCGCGCCGCGTCGAGGAGTACGGGGTGATGGTCAGTTCGGCGTACCGGATGTTCTGCCGGGCCATGTCCCGCGCCACCTCGAAGGTGAGCAGCCTGATGTCCTCGGGGTCCCGGATCAGGTCCACCACGGACAGGTAGACCTTGATGAAGTGCGCGAAGTCGCGGAAGGTGAAGTACTCGGCCAGCGCCGCCGGGTCGGCCGGTACCGCGGAGGCCGGGTGGCGAGCGGCCAGCTCGGCCACGATCCGGGGGGACGCCGAGCCGACGTGGTGCACGTGCAGCTCCGCCTTCGGCAGCCCGGCGATGAAGTCCTCCAGCCCACCGGGGGCGGCCGGGGCGGCGCCGGGGCTCGGGGCGGGGGCGGTGTCGGACATGCGGGGGTCCTCCCTGGACCTGGACGGTGCTGGCACGCTGCCGTTCATCGTAATCCGGGTCGCGCGGCGCCCCGGCTGGAGCCCGTCCCGCGGTCGGTACGGTCGCCGGCGGCCGGGAACCGCCCGGGGAGGTTCCGGTTGGTTTCCACCCAGCCGATTCCCGTCGGCGCGAATGCGGACAACTCCGCGCGAGGATCACCTCATTGGCCTACGCTTTCGCTACCTAACGCAGAGTCAGGGGTGGCCCGATGCCCGATCCCGAAACCTCGCCCCAGCCGCCCGACGCCGATTCCGGCACGCCGAACGGACTGCTGTCCCTGCTGTCCACGGTGACCGGCGGCATCACCGACGCGCCGATCCTCACCGCCTCGATCGGCGTCATCGGCGTCATCGCGGTGCTGTCCGGGCTCGCCGTGGGGCTCGGCGGCGCCTTCACGTGGGCGCTGGGCGCGGTCTGCGGGGTCTTCGTCCTCGCCGTCGCCGCGTCGTTCGCCTGGCGCCGCAACGACCCCGCCCCGCCCGGCGCCGAGGAGCACCGTACGGAGCTGCGGGCCCGCGGGGCCAGGGGCGTGCGCATCAGCGACAGCGGCAACATCGAGGGCGGCAGCGGCAGCGTCTCCACCGACCTGCGCCGCGCCAGGGACGTCGAACTCCGCCGTTCGCAGAACGTCCGCGCCGCCGGACCGCCGGCCACCCCCCTCCCACCGCCGGCCCCGGCTCCCGTCCCAGGCCCCGCCGCGCGGCCGGACTCCGAAGCGGCTGGCGGGTACGAGGAGACCGGTGCCGGGGCGCCGCCGGTGCCCGGGTGCCTCACCGGCGACCCGGCGGACTCCGCGGCCTTCACCCCCTCCCTGCTGGACGCGCGGGACCGGATCCTGCGCGCCGCCGCGGCCCGCCGCGGCTCCCGGTTCGACATCCGAGGGGACAGCGGGTGCGGGAAGACCGCCTTGCTCGAACTGGTCGCCGACGGGCTGAAGGCGGCCGGCCACCTCGTCCTGTTCATTACGGCGGCGGCCCCGCAGTACGGCACCGGCCAGGCGGCGGGGGAGGAGGAGCGCGCGGTCGCCGACTACGCGGCCTGCCGCTACCTCATCGACGCGCTGGCCGCCGACGTGCACCGCGCCTACCACCCCGAGGACGGCTCCACCCCGCTCATGGAGGAGGCGGTGGGTCTGGAGTGGGAGACCGCGCTGCTCGCCTGCCGCACGGCGGGCGAGCCCCCCGCCCCGGGCGGGCAGCACATCCACGTCGACCTCTCCCGCGCCCGCGGCGTCGACCTCGGCAACGTCGGCAACATCACCCTCCCCGCCGCCGTCCCGCAGCCCGGCGGCCGCCGCCTCGCCGCCATGCAGCGCCAGCTCACCGACGTCCTGGACCGGATGTCGCGGGCGCCGTCATCGGGCGGGCTCGCCGTCCTCGTGGACGACGTCCAGACCGTCCTGGGCACCCCGGTCGGCGGGTGGCTGCTGTCGGTGCTCAGCGGACTGGGCGCCGCTCGGGTCGTGGTCCACGGCCGGCGCCCGCACCCCGATCCGGGCCCGTTCCCGCCCGGCACCCGCACGATCCGCCTCGACCCGATGTCGGAGGGCGAGGCGTCGGACCTCGTCACGGCCCGCCTGACGGGCGGAGGCCGGCAGCCCCGGGACGCCCGCGCCTGCGCCACGGTGGTGGCCGAGGTCACGGGGGGCCACCCGATCGGCGTCGTCACCTGCTGCCAGATCGTCCTGGGATCGCTGCCGCCGGACACCCCGCCCGCCGCCGTGCGCCGCCACCTGCTCCACGGCGACCAGCGCTGGGACAGCGGCGGCTTCGCCGGCGTGCGCGCCTTCGTCGACGGCCACGCCGCACAGGTGGCCGGCCGCCCCCTCCCGCTCTTCGACCTGCTGACCGTCCTCCGCCGCTGCACCCCCCAACTGCTCGGGCCGCTCCTGGCCGAGGACGGCCTCGGCCCCGACGCGTTCGGCGAGCTCTACGACTGGCTGACCCACTCCGCCTTCGTCACCTCCTTCGACGACGACAACAAGCAGGAGTGGCGGCTCCACGACTACCTGCGCGAGAACCTGGACGCCCGGTTCGCCGCCGAACGCCCCACGGCGCACGCCGCCGTCCACGGCCGGGTGGAACGGCTTTACCGGGGCCGGATGAACTTCGACGACGCCGGCACCGACGACGCGGACGCGGGCGGGAACGGGAGTGCCGAGGACGGCGGGGACGAGGCGGAGGGCGCCTACGACGGGGCCTTCGACACTGCCTTCGAGGGGGCCTTCGACACCGCCGAGCGGCTCCAGCCGATCTCCGCCGGCTACCGCTACGAGGACCCGGTCTGGCTGCGCAACCTCCAGGAGTGGCTGCACCACGCCGCGCACGTCGCCCCGCAGCGCTTCGCGGCGGCCCGGCGGGCGATGATCCGGCTCTTCCTGGAAGGCTTCTTCTGGTGGGACTGCGAGGTGCCCTCGGGCTACTGCTCCCACCTCGTCTCCACCTACCGCTCCCTGCCGGACCGGTCCGGACTGCGATGGGTGGACTGGCTGGAGGACTTCCGCACCTCCTACGTGGCCGGCGCCGCCAACCAGCGCGTGGGCGAGGACACGGAGCGCTGGGACGCCGCCGCGGCCGCCCTCGACGACCTCTTCCACTTCCTCGGCATCCGCGCCGGGCACCGCCCCGACGACCCCGACCTGCGCCGCGTCTACCTCGTCGGCGGCATCATGCGCGGCGACGCGGCGTGGTTCAGCGGCCACGGCACCACCGCCGACCGCGACCAGGCCGGCCTCTGGTACAGCGCCGCCCACCGGGCCTGCACCGACGAGGCGGAGCTGTGGATCCGCAACTGGGCGGCCGTGGGGCTGGCCGTCATACACGCCTCAGCGGACCCGGACGCGGCCGAGGCATACCTGGACGGAGTGCAGGAGGCCGCCCTCGAAGCCGAGGACAAGGACGTGCTGAACAGCATCGCGCAGGCGTACGGCGCCATCGCCTGGGCCCGCGGCGACCTGCGCGCCGCCTTCGACTGCCACATCCGGGCCGTCCTCCACGCCTACGTCTACCACGTCGACCAGGAGGTCTACGGGCAGTACCCGAGCAACTACACGGCCTCGGTCCACCGCGGCGTCTGCGCAGCCCTGGAAGAGCGCGCCAGCGCGGCACGCGAGGCGGGCCGGAGCGCCGAGGCGGACGCCGCGCAGGCCAGGTCCCGCGCCTTCTTCGCGCCCTACTGGGCGTACCGGGGCTGCCGCCCCAGGGGCCGTTCGGGCTGCCCGAGCCGCCGGCCGACGCGGATCTCGGCAGTGACAAGACCGCCTTCGCCGACACGGTGAAGTGGGTGATCCGGCGCATGGCCCGCCAGCGTGCCGAGCCGCTCAACCATCCGCTGCCCGACCCGGCATGAACCCGCGACCGGGAGTCGGACGTTCCGCTCGTCCGGTGCCCGCCGAGCTGTCACGCTGTCCGTATGGCGCTGACCGAGATGGGACCGGAGCACCCCTTGCTGGAGCGGGTCTACGACCGCTTGCTCGCCCCCGCGTTCCCGGCCGACGAACTCGTCAGCCTGGACGAGCTCAGAGCCGGGCTCGCCGAGGGGACCAGCATCGCGGCCCTCGCCGCCGACGGCGACCGCCCGCTCGGCGTCGCGGTGGGCGAGTGGTCGGCGGACAGCCGGGTGCTGCTGCTCGCCTACCTGTCCGTGACCGCGGAGACCCGCTCCCAGGGGATCGGCGGCACCCTGATGTCCGCCGTGCTCGGCGACTGGCAGCGGCGCCTCGACCCGCTGGTCACGCTGGCCGAGGTCGAGCACCCGGCCGCACACGCCGCCGACCCCGACCGCGGCGACCCCGCGGCCCGGGTCCGCTTCTACGCGCGCCTCGGCGCCCGGGCGCTCGACCTGCCGTACTTCCAGCCGGCGCTGCGCCCGGGCGCCGTCCGGGTTCCCGGCATGCTGCTGGCCGTTCTCGCCGTGGAGCCGGCGCTGCGGGAGGCGGCGGCCGTTCCCGGGGCGCCCGTCCGTGCCTGGCTGGCCGAGTACTTCGAGGAGACGGAGGGCCGGATGCCGGAGGACGCCGCGGGCCGAGCCCTGTTCGACGCCACCGACCGCCCCGGCGGCATCCCCCTGCTGCCGCTCGACGACCCCGCCGCCCTGCCCTGCGCCCGTACGGTGTGACGCCCCGGGGCCGCCCCGGACGGCACTGTGGCCCACGTCACTACCGGCCGGTAGCCGAACCCGCGTAATGGCGCGCGGCCTGCCCTGTCCATCCCCTCGTGACGGCGACGAGCCGCACATGGGAGACGGGAGGGGCAGAGCATGGCCGACACCGGCGCGCGGGGCGCTGTGGAGTGGCTGCTGTCGGCGGCGGCGGACCCGGACGGGTGCCGCTTCGCGTGGGAACGGAACCCTCTGGGGACCACACTGCTGCCCGCCGGGCGGATCTGGGACGTACTGATCGTGGCCGGCCGCATCGGCTATCCCACGCTGGACGTCCTCGGCCGGATGGCGGACCGGCCAGGACCGGTGCTGGCCGACTTCGGGGACGCCCGGACGGGCTTCTTCGTGCCCCCCGGAACCGCCGCCCGCTGGCTCGGCACCGGGGTACGGGCGGCCGGCCGCGGCACCTGGATCGTCGTGCCCTACCCCGGTCGGCCGACCGGCGGGGTGCGCTGGCTCGTGCCCCCCGACGGTACCGGTCACCTCACCGATCCGGGGGTGCTGGAGCTGGCCATGCACGAGGCCGCCGCCCGCCTCGCCGACCGCCGCCGCCGGGACCGCTCGTGACGGCCCGCCCGGACGGCCGCTCCGGGGGCCCCGCGTCAGGGCCCTGCCCGGCGGTGCCCGAAACGGGCGGCCAGCGCGGCGGCGGCCGACAGCAGCGCCACCGTGAGCAGCCAGCTGGCGACCACGTCCAGCGGCCAGTGGTAGCCGCACCACACGAGGGAGGCGCCCACGGCCGCCGCGAGCAGCACCGTGCCCCAGACCAGCAGCAGCCGGGCCGCGGCCGAGGTCACGAAGGGCAGCAGCACCGGCACCGCCAGACCGAAGCCGACCGACGAGGTCGCGGCGTGGCCCGAGGGGAAGTAGCCGTAGTCCGGGTCGGGGTGCACCCGGCCCGGGGCCGGCCGGTCCACCCCCGCCTTCACCCCGCTCACCACGGCCGGCAGCAGGAGCATCACCACGGCGGCCACGGCCGGGGCCGCCCACCAGCGCGGCAGCCCGCCGCGCCGGCCGAGCAGCGCGGCGGCGGCCAGCGCCGCCACGAGCACCGGCACCGCGACCTGGATGTCGCCCAGGTCGCACAGCACATGGGCGACCGAGGTGAGGTCGCCGTGCCCGGCGGCGGCCTGGCGGAAAGCCCGCAGCACCCGGCCGTCGCCTGCCACCAGCCGGCCCCCGGCGGCCACCCGCCAGGTCAGCAGGACGAAGCAGGCCGAGGCCGCCGCGCACAGCAGCCACAGCCGCGCGAGGGAGCCGGCCGGCGGCCGTGGCGCCCGGGGCGCCGAGGGCCGCCCTCGGCGGGCGGAGTACGGGTGCCCGGAGCAGCGGACGCGGTGCCGTCCGGGGGCTCGGCCCGGTCGCCCGTCCCGGACGGGGCCGGACCGCTCGCGGCGGAGGCCGGGGGAGTCGTCCCGCCGTCGGGGTCCGGTCCGCCGGCGGACCCGGTCCGGGCGGCCGCGCCGGAGCGGTCGGAGCGGTCGGAGCGCCGGAAGAGCGGACTCCGGGCAGCCCGGGGGAGAGGGACCAGCCGGAAGGCGGCCGACGGGAAGGGGGCCGGCTGGACAGCGGCCAGCCGGAAAGCAGTCAGCCGCCCCGGAACAGGGGGGAGAGTTCCGGGGCGGCCAGGGCGATCGCCGTACCGTCCGTCCCGGGGGGTTTGGGACGAACGGCCGACCGATCGGCGAGGATTGCCGGGACCAGAGGGCCCGGCGGATTCGTGCGCGAGGGCACTGACGCGCCGTTGATGGGGAGTCGCCGGCGCGAGCCCGCCTGCGGCCTCCTCGCGAGGATTCGGCCGCGTGCGGGGTGTTTCACGGAAACCGTATGTCACTCCAGGCTCCACAGCGCCGCCGATCACCCGTCCGCCATCAGGCCCGCACAGCTTCTTCACGCCACCGTCCGATGCATCGTCCCTCGTCTCCCACCTGTCACAACAGCCCCTGCGAAGCGGCGCCGACGAGGTTTCCCCGCACCGCCGCGGCCGGCCCGGGGAAGCCCCGGACCGGCCGCGACGCCACCGGACACGGCTCACACGCCGGCCAGCGCCGCCTCGATGATGTCGAGGCCCTCGTTCAGCAGATCCTCCCCGATGACGAGCGGCGGCAGGAAACGCAACACGTTGCCGTAGGTGCCGCACGTCAGCACGATCAGCCCGGCCGCGTGGCAGGCCTTGGCCACGGCCGCGGTCACCGCCGCGTCCGGCTCCTTCGTGCCCGGCTTCACCAGCTCCACCGCGATCATCGCACCGCGGCCGCGCACCTCGCCGATGACCGGGAACTTCTCCTGCATCGCCGCCAGCCGCGGCTTCATCACCTCGCCGATGCGGCGGGCACGGGCCGGCAGGTCCAGCTCCTTCATCGTCTCGATGGCGCCCAGCGCGGCGGCGCAGGCCACCGGGTTGCCGCCGTAGGTGCCGCCGAGGCCGCCGACGTGTGCGGCGTCCATGATCTCCGCCCGGCCGGTCACCGCCGCCAGCGGCAGGCCGCCCGCGATGCCCTTCGCCGTGGTGATCAGGTCCGGCACCACGCCCTCGTCCTCGCACGCGAACCACTGGCCGGTACGGCAGAACCCGGTCTGGATCTCGTCGGCGACGAAGACGATGCCGTTCTCCCGGGCGAACTCCGCCAGCTTCGGCAGGAAGCCCTTGGCCGGCTCGATGAATCCGCCCTCGCCGGCGATCGGCTCGATCACGATCGCGGCCACGTGGTCGGCCCCGATCTGCTTGTTGATGATCTCCACCGCCTGCGCGAACGCCTCCTCGGCGGCGTTCTCCGGGCCGGTCAGCCAGCGGTAGCCGTAGGCCAGCGGCACCCGGTAGACCTCCGGCGCGAACGGCCCGAAACCCTCCTTGTACGGCATGTTCTTCGCCGTCAGCGCCATCGTCAGGTTGGTGCGGCCGTGGTAGCCGTGGTCGAAGACCACCACAGCGGTGCGCTTGGTGTAGGCGCGGGCGATCTTGACCGCGTTCTCCACCGCCTCGGCGCCCGAGTTGAACAGCGCGGACTTCTTCGGGTGGTCGCCCGGGGTCAGCGCCGCCAGCTCCTCGGCCACCTCCACGTACCCCTCGTACGGGGTGATCATGAAGCAGGTGTGCGTGAAGTCGGCGAGCTGCGCCGAGGCCCGGCGCACCACGGCCTCCGCGCTGTTGCCGACCGAGGTCACGGCGATGCCGGAGCCGAAGTCGATCAGCCGGTTGCCGTCGACGTCCTCCACGACGCCGCCGCCCGCCCGGGCCACGAAGACCGGCAGCGTCACCCCCACGCCGTCCGCCACCGCGGCGGCCTTCCTCGCGGCCAGCTCCCGGGACAGGGGTCCGGGCACCTCGGTGACGAGCCTGCGCTCCTGCGGTACTGCGGTCATGGCGGCTTTTCTCCCTCGTACGGCGTACGGCGACATCTTCCGGCAGGCTAGGCCGGGCCGCGGCGGAGCCGCATACGCCGTTAGGTCGCACTGCCCGCACCCGGATGCGCCGGAACGGACAGTGCGTGAGCCCGGGGGCCGCGGTCCGGCCAAGATCCTTTTACCCAGGTAGCGGCTCGACTACATTGTGCGCATCGGCGGGCGATGAGGGGCGAGGGGCGGACAAGGCCATGGACGCCATGGACCACGACGGCAGGCACCGGGCGCCGGGCGCCCCCTACGGCGGCACCCCGGTGCCGCCCAGGCCCGCGGGACCACCCGTGCCGCGGCCCGCCGCACCACCCCCGGTGCCGGTGCAGCCGCCGCCGGCCTCCGACCTGGAGGTCTGGCTGCGCGCCCCACGGGAGATCGACGCGCCGGGCATCTACGGATACGGCCACACCGCGCGGGAGAAGCCCGACCCGGGACGGCTGCCGGCGCGGCGCCTCCTGGGCGGTGCCCTTCTCTCGGCGTTGGGAGGGCTGCTGGTGTGGTCCTTCTTCGCCGACGGATACCTGAAGTTCTGGATCTGGCCGGTCATATGGCTCACCCCTGATCGATGGCGCAGCGGCGCGGGAGCGGACACCAACGCCTTCAACATCGCCACCCGGACCTGGGCGGCGCTGTGCATCCTGCTGCTCGCCTGGCTGTGCGCGCGGGCCGGGAACTGGGCCGAGGTCTGGCGCCGCTACGTGCGCCCCGTGCTGCGCGGGCTCAGCGCCCCCGCGCCCGGGGCGGAGAAGGGCGCGGCCCCCGACCTCGTGACGTGGCCGGTGCTGCGCGCCTACGGGCAGGTGCCGCTTGCCGACCGGCTGGCCCTGGAGGCCCGCTCGGGCCGGATGAGCGACGTGGACTACGCCCGGGTCACCCGGGCGTGGGAGGGGGTACGCCGGGACCCCTCGCTCCTGGACGCCTTCACCGACAGCGTGCTGCGGGACGGCGCCGCGGCCTGCGGCCACCCCTCGGGCCAGCGCGACCTGCCCTTCCGCGGCGCCCTGCACGACCTGCTCACCCGGCAGGTGCGCATCGGCCGGGGCACCCTCGACGAGCGCAACCCCTACCAGCACCGCGGTTCGGGCGTCGCGCTGGACCCGGGGCTGCTCGGCACCGGCCTGCTCGCCGTCGGGCCGCCCGGCTCGGGCAAGACGCGGTACGTGGTGCGGCCCGTGGTGGAGGCGATGTGCCTGCAGGCGCTGACCGGGCAGGCCGCCGTGGTGGCGGTGAGCGCCGCGGGAGCGGACCTCGGCCCGGCTGACGCGTTCGACGTGGTCATCGCGCTCGCCGACCCGGCCTCCCGCTACGACCTCGACATCTACGGCGGCGCCGACCCCGACACCGCCGCAGCCGTCCTCGCCGAGGCGCTGATCGACCCGCACGACAGCCAGGACGGCGAGGTGCGCCAGGCCGCCACCGCGCTCGGCCAGCTCCTCGGGCCGTTCGCCGCCGCCTTCGGCCGCTACCCCTCGGTGAGCGAGCTGCGCGAGCTGCTCGACGGCACCGCGCACGCCTACGCGGCGCTGCGGGAGGCGCTGGACGCGGCCGGCCAGCCGGGCATGGTCCGCGAGCTGGACGCCCGGGAGCGGCAGGCCGGCCGGGAGGGCGACGTCGGCCGGCTGCTCGCGGACCGGGTCGCGCTGCTGGACCGGCCGGCGTTCGCCGGGTTCTTCGACGTCACCGGACGGTCCCGGCCGTTCTCGATGTACGCGCTCGAACACCCGCTGCGGGTCCGCATCGACCTGCCCGCCCGAGGCCACGCCGCGGCCGGCCGCATCCTGGCCCGGCTGGTGCTCGCCCAGTTCACGGCGGCGGTCAGTACCCGCCGGGACCGCTCGCTCTTCGCCTGCCTGGTGCTCGACGACGCCGCGCAGACCGTGTCCGCCGAGGCGGTGCGCGGCCTGGCCCGGCTGCGCCCGGCCAACGCCGGGGCGGTGCTGGCGCTGCGCACCCTGGACGACGTGCCGGAGCGGCTGCGCCCGGCGCTGCTGGGGGCCGTCGGCTGCCGTATGGCGATGTCCGGGCTCACCACGTGGGACGGCCGGCGGTTCGCCGAGGCGTGGGGCACCACGTGGGTGGAGGCGCGGGACGTCACCCGCACCCCGGACCGGTCCGGCGGGATGCTGCGCCGGACCTCGCGCGGGATGCGGCGGCTGGTGACGGGGGAGGCGGCGACCACCGAGTCGGTGACCGTCCGGGAGGTCGAGCGGGAGCGCTGGTCCGCCTCCGACCTGGCCCAGCAGGTGCCGCCCGGGCACGCCGTGCTCTCGCTGACCACGACCGCCGGGGAGTCGGCGCCGCCCGTGCTGCTCGACCTGCGGGCGTGATGGGGTGCGGTACGGTGCGGGACAATCGAAGGCGGCCGTTCCAGCAGGCCGGCCGCCGTCCGCTCCGCACCGTTCCCGGGTCCGCATGCCGCTCACGCTCGCCACACTCGTCCACCGCTCGTCGCTGAAGCTCGGCGTGCTGGCCGCACGGGAAGGTCTCGACGCCCAGGTGCGCTGGGTGCACACCAGCGAGCTGGACGACCCGGCGCCCTACCTGGAGGGCGGGGAACTGCTGCTGACGACCGGCCTGAAGCTGGACCCGGCCGACGCCGGGGGGGTCACCGCCTACGTGCGGCGGCTGGCGGCGGCCGGGGTGGTGGGGCTCGGCTTCGGCGTCGGGGTCGGCCACGACGAGGTTCCGCCGGCGCTGGTGCTGGCCGCGCAGGAGGCCGGGCTGCCGCTCCTGGAGGTGCCGCGGGCCACCCCGTTCATCGCCATCAGCAAGGCCGTCTCGGCCGCCGTGGCCGCCGACCAGTACCAGGCCGTCACCGCCGGCTTCGAGGCGCAGCGCGAGCTGACCCGGGCCGCGCTCGCCTCCGACGGCACGGGCGCGCTGCTGGCCCGGCTGGCCGCGCACCTGGACGGCTGGACGGCCCTGTACGACGCCTCCGGCGCGGTGCTGGCGGTCGCCCCGGAGTGGGCGGGGCGGCGGGCGGCGCGGCTGGCCGGGGAGATCGACCGGCTGCGGGACCTGCCGGCACCCGCCGGCGCGGCGGTGGCGGGACCGGCCGGCACCGAGGACCGGGTCGAGCTCCAGTCGCTGGGCACCGGGCGCCGCCCCCGCGGTTACCTGGCCGTCGGAACCGCGGAGCGGCTGGACACCGGGGCGCGGTACGTGGTGCACGCGGCGGTGGCGCTGCTCACGCTGTCCCTGGAGCAGTCCCGGGTCCTCCAGGAGGCGCAGGGCAGGCTGGCCGCCGCGCTGCTGCGGATGCTGCTGGCAGGGGAGGCCGGGCACGCCCGGGCCGTCGCGGGGCGGATGTACGGCGCGCTGCTCGACACCCGGGTGCGGCTGCTGATCGTCGAGCCGGCCGATCCGGAGGGCCCGGTGGAGGACCCGGACGCGCTCGCTCTGCTGGCCGAGCGGGCCGAGGCCGCGGGGGCGCGCTCGGGGGAGCCGGTGCTCGCTGTCACGGAGGGCCCGCGGCTGGTGGTGCTCGCCGCCGAGGGCGCCACCGCGCTGACCGCGGCCACCGGGCTGGCCGCGGCGCAGGAGGGGCTCGCCGCGGGGCTCTCCGCGCCCGCCGGACCGGACGAGGTGCCCGAGGCGTACCGGCAGGCCGAGCGGGCGCTGGCGGTCGCGCAGCGGCGCGGGCTGAACCTCGTGGAGCACGGCGAGGTGGGCGCCGGCTCGGTGGTGCCGCTGCTCGCCGACGAAGCGGTGCGGGCCTTCGCCGAGGGCCTGCTGCGCCCGCTGCGCGAACACGACCAGACTGCTCGGGGCGACCTCGTCGCCTCGCTCACCGCCTGGCTCTCCCGGCACGGCCAGTGGGACGCCGCCGCCGCGGATCTGGGCGTGCACCGCCACACGCTGCGCTACCGGATGCGCCGCGTCGAGGAGATCCTCGGCCGCTCGCTCGACGACCCGGACGTGCGTATGGAGCTGTGGCTGGCCCTCAAGACCGAGGAGACCTGAGAGACCGAGGAGAGCTGAGCCCGTACCCGGTCGGCGCCCACAGGCTCGCCCTGCGCACCCGGCAGGCTCCGCCGGAGACCTGAGCCCGTACCCGGGTCGGCCCCGCCCCGTGCCCCGACGGCGCTGCACCCGGTGATCCCCCCCGCACCTCGCACGGCCCTCTCGCGTTCGCCATTCCGTAGCGGCCACCGCGTCCCGTTACTCCTGCGTGGACAACGGGCCGCGCGGGCACTCGACCGTACGGTGAAGGGAGTGGGAGTGACGGAAGTCCAGGAAGGGCGGAACACCGTGACAAGCAATGGCGCAGCCTCCGGTACAGAAGCGGCCCCGTACGGGTTCTGGCTCGCGGGGCGGGAAGCGGCGGGCAAGGAGACCTTCGAGGTGACCAGCCCCTGGGACGGGTCGCTGGTCGGACGGGTCGGTGTTCCCACCGAGGAGCAGGTCGAGCAGGCCGTGGCGGCCGCGGCGGCGGTGCGCGACGCGTTCGCGGCGACCCCGGCGCACGTGCGGGCCGCCGCCCTCGACCACGTGTCGCGGCGGCTGGCCGAGCGGACCGAGGAGATCGCCGCGCTGATCACCGCGGAGAACGGCAAGCCGCTGAAGTGGGCGCGCGGCGAGGTCGGCCGGGCGGTGTCCGTCTTCCGGTTCGCCGCGGAGGAGGCCCGCCGGTTCAACGGCGGCGACCTCCAGCGGCTGGACACCGACCCGGGCGGCGTCGGCCGGCTGGCGCTGACCCGCCGCTTCACCCGGGGCCCGGTGCTGGGCATCGCCCCGTTCAACTTCCCGCTGAACCTGGTGGCCCACAAGGTCGCCCCGGCCATCGCCGTGGGCGCGCCGATCATCCTCAAGCCGGCCCCGGCCACCCCGCTGTCCGCCCTGCTCCTGGGCGAGCTGCTGGCCGAGACGGAGGGGCTGCCCGAGGGCGCCTGGAGCGTGCTGCCGGTGCCGAACGACCGGATGCCCGCGCTGGTGGAGGACCCCCGGCTGCCCGTCATCTCGTTCACCGGCAGCGACACCGTGGGCCACCGGATCCAGGACTCGGTGCCGCGCAAGCACGTCACCCTGGAGCTCGGCGGCAACGCGGCGGCCGTGGTCCTCGCCGACTGGTCCAGCGAGGAGGACCTGGAGTGGGCGGCGACCCGGATCGCCACCTTCGCGAACTACCAGGCCGGCCAGTCCTGCATCTCCGTGCAGCGGGTGATCGCCGACGCGGCCGTCTACGACGCGCTCGCCGAGAAGGTCGTCACCAAGGTCCGCGCCCAGGCCACCGGCGACCCGGGAGACCCGGCCACCGACGTCGGCCCGCTGGTCAGCGAGGCCGCGGCCGAGCGCGTCGCGGACTGGATCGCCGACGCGGTCGCCAAGGGCGCCAAGCTGCTCACCGGGGGCGACCGGGACGGCGCCAGCGTTGCGCCGACCGTCCTGGCGGACCTGCCGGCCGACGCCGTCCTGGCGAACGCGGAGGCGTTCGGGCCGGTGCTGTCACTCCACCGGGTGAACGGGGCGGACGAGGCGTTCGCCGCCGTCAACGACTCCCGCTTCGGCCTGCAGACGGGCGTGTTCACCCACGACCTCCAGCTGGCCTTCAAGGCCCACCGCGTCCTGGAGGTCGGTGGCGTCATCGTCGGGGACGCGCCCTCCTACCGTGCCGACCAGATGCCCTACGGCGGCGTCAAGGACTCCGGCCACGGCCGCGAGGGCGTGCGGTTCGCGATGGACGACTACACCTACGAGCGGGTCCTGGTGCTCACCGGCCTGGACCTGTAGCCGCGCCGCTCCCGGGGCGCCGGCACGACGGCCGGGCCGCTGACCGCGCGTCAGCGGCCCGGCCGCCCATCTTTGGTGGGGCCTTCGGATATCGGGTAGGACGGACAGGGAGCACCGGTCGGCGCCGGTCCACCCGGAGGTGACGCAGCCGTGTCCGCACCCGCCGCAACCCGCAACGTCTCCGAGCACGAGGCCCGCCAGGTCGCCGAGGCGGCCCGCGAGCAGCAGTGGCACAAGCCCAGCTTCGCCAAGGAGCTGTTCCTCGGCCGTCTTCGGCTCGACCTGATCCACCCGTACCCGCAGCCGGCGCCCGAGGCGGTGGCCAAGGGCGAGGCGTTCCTGGCCCGGCTCACCGGTTTCCTCACCGCCGAGGTCGACGGCGCCGCCATCGAGCGCGAGGCGCGCATCCCGGACGAGGTGGTGCGCGGCCTGAAGGAACTCGGCGCGTTCGGTATGAAGATCGACGAGTCCTATGGCGGCCTCGGCCTCACCCAGGTGTACTACAACAAGGCGCTCGCCCTGGTCGGCACCGCCAGCCCCGCGCTGGGCGCCCTGCTGTCGGCCCACCAGTCGATCGGCGTGCCGCAGCCGCTGAAGCTCTTCGGCACCCAGGAGCAGAAGGACGCGTTCCTGCCGCGCTGCGCCCGCACCGACATCAGCGCCTTCCTGCTCACCGAGCCCGACGTCGGCTCCGACCCGGCCCGGCTGGCCACCACCGCCGAACCCGACGGGGACGACTACCTGCTGGACGGCGTGAAGCTGTGGACCACCAACGGCGTCGTCGCCGACCTGCTGGTCGTCATGGCGCGGGTGCCGAGGTCCGAGGGCCATCCCGGCGGGATCAGCGCCTTCGTCGTGGAGGCGGCCGCCGAGGGCGTCACCGTCGAGCACCGCAACGCCTTCATGGGCCTGCGCGGCATCGAGAACGGCGTCACCCGCCTGCACCGGGTGCGGGTGCCGGCCGCCAACCGGATCGGCCCCGAGGGCGCGGGGCTGAAGATCGCCCTGACCACCCTGAACACCGGCCGCCTGTCGCTGCCGGCGGCCTGCGTCGGCTCCGGCAAGTGGTGCCTGAAGATCGCCCGCGAGTGGTCGGCGGCCCGCGAGCAGTGGGGCAGGTCCATCGCCCGGCACGAGGCGGTCGGCGCGAAGATCTCCTACATCGCGGCCACCACGTTCGCGCTGGAGGCCGTGGTCGACCTGTCCGGCCAGATGGCCGACGAGGACCGCAACGACATCCGCATCGAGGCCGCGCTGGCCAAGCTGTTCGGCTCCGAGGCGGCCTGGCGGATGGCCGACGAGCTGGTGCAGATCCGCGGCGGCCGCGGCTTCGAGACGGCCGACTCGCTGGCCGCCCGCGGCGAGCGGGCGGTGCCGGCCGAGCAGCTCCTGCGCGACCTGCGGATCAACCGGATCTTCGAGGGCTCCACCGAGATCATGCACCTGCTGATCGCGCGGGAGGCCGTGGACGCCCACCTGTCGGTCGCCGGCGACCTCATCGACCCCGACGCCTCGCTGGCCGACAAGGCCCGGGCGGGGGCGCGGGCCGGCGGCTTCTACGCCCGCTGGCTGCCGAGGCTGGTCGTCGGCCCCGGCCAGCTGCCCACCTCCTACGCCGAGTTCGGCGACCTCGCCGCCCATCTGCGGTTCGTCGAGCGCAACGCCCGCAAGCTGGCCCGCAGCACCTTCTACGCGATGTCGCGCTGGCAGGGCCGGCTGGAGCTGAGGCAGAACGTCCTCGGCCGCGTCGTCGACATCGGCGCCGAGCTGTTCGCGATGAGCGCCGCCTGCGTGCGGGCCCGGCACCTGGCGGCCGCCACCGCGCACGGCCGCGAGGCCCGGCGGCTGGCCGACGTCTTCTGCCGGCAGTCCCGGCTGCGCGTCGAGGAGCTCTTCGAACGGCTGTGGAGCAACACCGACGGCCCCGACCGGAACCTGTGCGCGGCCGTCATGGGCGGCGGCATGGAGTGGCTGGAGGCGGGTATCGTCGACCCCAGCCGGGAGGGCCCGTGGATCGCCGACGCCACCCCCGGCCCCAGCACCGCCGACACCGTACGGCGGCCCGTGCGCTGACCGCGACGGCCCGGCGGCACCGGCCACGGCGACCCGGCGGCACGGCCCCGCGGCCCGCCGCCGCGCCCGCCCGCACCGACCGCGCCCGCTCCGGGCCCGTGCGTGACGGCGGGCCAGGACAGGACAGAATGACTCCATGACGGACGCTCTCGCAGACCCCCACCACCGCCCGTACCAGGCCGCCGCGGCCGACGGCGGACCGCGCGACATCGTGATCCTCGGCTCCACGGGGTCGATCGGCACCCAGGCCATCGACGTGGTGCTGCGCAACCCCGACCGGTTCCGGGTGGTCGCGCTCGCCGCCGCCGGCGGCCGGGTGGGCCTGCTGGCCGAGCAGGCGCACCTGCTGGGCGTGCACACCGTCGCTGTCGCCGACCCCGCCGCCGCGGGCCCGCTGCGCGAGGCCCTCGCGGCCCGCTACGGCAGCCGGTCGCTGCCCGAGATCACCGCCGGGCCGGACGCGGCCACCGAGCTGGCCGCGCTGCCGTGCCACTCGGTGCTCAACGGCATCACCGGCTCGATCGGGCTGCGGCCCACCCTGGCCGCCTTGGAGGCCGGCCGGGTACTGGTGCTGGCCAACAAGGAGTCGCTGATCGTCGGCGGCCCGCTGGTGAAGGCCGCGGCGCGGCCCGGCCAGATCGTGCCGGTGGACTCCGAGCACTCCGCGCTCTTCCAGGCGCTGACGGGCGGCGACCGCGGCGAGGTCCGCAAGCTGGTGGTGACCGCCTCGGGCGGCCCCTTCCGCGGCCGCGGCCGGGCCGAGCTGGCCCGCGTCACCGTCGAGCAGGCGCTCGCCCACCCCACGTGGGACATGGGCCCGGTCGTGACGATCAACTCCGCCACCCTGGTGAACAAGGGCCTGGAGGTCATCGAGGCGCACCTGCTCTTCGACGTGCCCTTCGAGCGCATCGAGGTCGTCGTCCACCCGCAGTCCTACATCCACTCGATGGTGGAGTTCACCGACGGCTCCACGCTCGCCCAGGTCAGCCCGCCCGACATGCGGATGCCGATCTCCCTGGGACTGGGCTGGCCGCACCGGGTCCCGGACGCCGCGCCGGGCGTCGACTGGACGAAGGCGGCCACCTGGGAGTTCTTCCCGCTCGACGACGAGGCGTTCCCCTCCGTCGCGCTGGCCCGCCATGTCGGTAGCCTCGGAGGCACCGCGCCCGCGGTGTTCAACGCGGCCAACGAGGAGTGCGTCGAAGCGTTCCGCACCGGCCGGCTGCCGTTCACCGGGATCGTGGACACCGTCGCGCGGGTCGTCGAGGAACACGGCACACCCGCGTCGGGAACTCGGCTGAGGGTCGAGGACGTCCTCGAAGCGGAGGCCTGGGCCCGTGCCCGGGCCCGGGAACTGGCCCAGGCATCGGAGGCAGCTGGCGTATGACGATCCTCATGACGGTCCTCGGGATAGTCGTCTTCGCCGTCGGGCTGATGATCTCCATCGCCTGGCACGAACTCGGCCACCTCACCTGGGCGAAGATCTTCAAGGTCCGCGTGCCGCAGTACATGGTCGGCTTCGGGCCGACCCTGTTCTCGCGGAAGCGCGGCGAGACCGAGTACGGCTTCAAGGCCATCCCGCTGGGCGGCTACATCCGGATGATCGGCATGTTCCCGCCCGGTGAGGACGGCCGGGTCAAGGCCCGCTCCACCTCGCCGTGGCGCAGCATGATCGAGGACGCCCGGTCCGCCGCCTACGAGGAGCTCAGGCCCGGCGACGAGAAGCGGATGTTCTACACCCGCAAGCCGTGGCAGCGGGTGATCGTCATGTTCGCCGGGCCGTTCATGAACCTGGTGCTGGCCTTCGGGCTCTTCCTCGCCGCCTTCATGGGGTTCGGCGTCGGCGTGACCACCACCGTCGTCGGGCAGGTCGAGGACTGTGTGATCTCCGTCTCCGACACCTCCCACCGTCCTACGGACAACCCGTGCCGGTCCACCGACCCGGTCGCCCCGGCCAAGGCCGCGGGCCTCAGGGCGGGGGACAAGTTCCTGTCCTTCGACGGCAGGGCCGTCCACTCCTGGTCGCAGCTGTCCGACGAGATCCGCGACCACCCCGACCGGACCGTCACCGTGGTGGTGCTCCGCGACGGCAGGCAGGTCACCCTCCACCCCCACCTGACCACCAACACCGTCGCCAAGACCGACGGCGACGGCAACCCCGTCGACGGCACCCTGAAGGCCGGCTTCTTCGGCTTCGCCCCGGCCAGCCACATCCAGCCGCTGGGCTTCACCGGGTCGGTCAGCCACATGGCCGACATGACCCGGCAGAGCGTCGACTCGCTGGTGTCGCTGCCCCAGCGCATCCCCGACCTGTGGAACTCCGTCTTCCACCACGCCCCCCGCAAGGCCGACTCGCCGATGGGCGTGGTCGGCGCGGCCCGGGTCGGCGGTGAGGTCTTCGCCATGAAGGAGCCGGCCATCGACCGGGTGGTGACCATGGTCCAGATCGTCGCCGGCTTCAACCTGTCGCTGTTCCTGTTCAACATGGTGCCGCTGCTGCCCCTGGACGGCGGCCACATCGCCGGCGCGCTGTGGGAGGCGCTGCGCCGCCACGCGGCCCGCGTCTTCCGCCGCCCGGACCCCGGGCCGTTCGACGTGGCCAAGCTGATGCCGGTCGCCTACGTCGTCGCCGGGATCTTCGTCTGCTTCACGCTCCTGGTCCTCGTCGCCGACGTGATCAACCCCGTCAAACTCGCCTCCTGAACCCTTCGACTCCCGGGACCGGATGAGCCTCCGGGACGGGGTGCCGTAACCTCGATCCCGGAGCCCGCCGATGACGGGACCTCGTTCCACACCATGGGGATGCCACGCACATGACCGCGATTTCGCTCGGTATGCCGGATGTTCCGACCAAACTCGCCGACCGCCGCAAAAGCCGTCAGATCCAGGTCGGAAACGTTCCGGTAGGCGGCGACGCACCGGTGTCCGTCCAGTCGATGACCACCACCCGCACCTCGGACATCGGCGCGACCCTCCAGCAGATCGCCGAGCTGACCGCCTCCGGCTGCCAGATCGTGCGTGTGGCCTGCCCCACCCAGGACGACGCGGACGCCCTGCCGGTGATCGCCCGCAAGTCCCAGATCCCGGTCATCGCCGACATCCACTTCCAGCCCAAGTACGTCTTCGCCGCGATCGACGCCGGCTGCGCCGCCGTCCGGGTCAACCCGGGCAACATCAAGCAGTTCGACGACAAGGTCAAGGAGATCGCCAAGGCCGCCTCCGCCGCCGGCGTCCCCATCCGGATCGGCGTCAACGCCGGCTCCCTCGACAGGCGGCTGCTGGAGAAGTACGGCAAGGCCACCCCCGAGGCCCTGGCCGAGTCCGCGCTGTGGGAGGCGTCGCTCTTCGAGGAGCACGACTTCCGCGACATCAAGATCTCCGTCAAGCACAACGACCCGGTGATCATGGTCAACGCCTACCGGCTGCTGGCCCAGAAGTGCGACTACCCCCTGCACCTCGGCGTCACCGAGGCCGGTCCGGCCTTCCAGGGCACCATCAAGTCCGCGGTCGCCTTCGGCGCGCTGCTGGCCGAGGGCATCGGCGACACCATCCGCGTGTCGCTGTCGGCGCCGCCGGCCGAGGAGGTCAAGGTCGGCATCCAGATCCTGGAGTCGCTGAACCTGCGCCAGCGCCGTCTGGAGATCGTCTCCTGCCCGTCGTGCGGCCGCGCCCAGGTCGACGTCTACAAGCTCGCCGACCAGGTCTCGGCCGGCCTGGAGGGCATGGAGGTGCCGCTGCGGGTGGCCGTCATGGGCTGCGTCGTCAACGGTCCCGGTGAGGCCCGCGAGGCCGACCTCGGTGTCGCCTCCGGCAACGGCAAGGGCCAGATCTTCGTCAAGGGCGAGGTCATCAAGACCGTCCCCGAGGCGAAGATCGTGGAGACCCTGATCGAGGAGGCCATGAAGCTCGCCGCCCAGATGGAGGCGGCCGGCATCGGCTCCGGCGAGCCGCAGGTGAGCGTCTCCTGACCAGCGTGCCCCGGCCGTGTGCCGCGCACCGGGCCCGCCGAGCGGCCCGGTGCGCGGCACCTCCCGTGCCGGGCGGGGCCGGGCGGCGACCCGCCCGCGGCCCGCGCCCGGCGCACCGTCCCCCGCCGCCCACGGTGAGGCGAGCCTGTGTTGACCCATCCCACCGCACGTGTCCTCGAACCCGGTGACCTCGACGCGGCCCTGGCCGTCCTCGACAGCGACCCCGTCGCCAACGCCTTCGTGACCTCACGGGTCACCATCGCCGGCCTCGACCCGTGGCGGCTCGGCGGCGAGATGTGGGGCTGGTACACCGGCGGCCGCCTCGCGTCGCTCTGCTACGCCGGCGCCAACCTTGTACCGATCTGCGCCACCCCCGAGGCCGTCCGGGCCTTCGCGGACCGCGCCCGCCGAGCCGGCCGCCGCTGCTCCTCCATCGTCGGGCCCGCCGGCCCGACGGCCGACCTCTGGGCGCGGCTCGAACCGTACTGGGGCCCCGCCCGCGAGGTCCGCGGCCGCCAGCCGCTGCTGTCCACCCGGACACTGCCCGCCGACGTCGAGCCGGACCCGCTGGTGCGGCGGGTGCGCCGGGACGAGATGGACGTCATCATGCCCGCGTGCGTGGCCATGTTCACCGAGGAGGTCGGCGTCTCCCCGCTGGCCGGCGACGGCGGGCTGCTCTACCAGGCCCGGGTCGCCGAACTCGTCTCCACCGGCCGGGCGTTCGCCCGTATCGAGGACGGCGAGGTGGTCTTCAAGGCCGAGATCGGCGCCGTCACCCGCCACACCTGCCAGATCCAGGGCGTCTGGGTCGCCCCCGCCCACCGCGGCAGGCGCCTCTCCGAGACCGGTATGGCCGCGGTGCTCAACTACGCGCTGCGCGACGTCGCCCCGGTCGCGAGCCTCTACGTCAACGACTTCAACGCCCCCGCGCGCGCCGCCTACCACCGGGTGGGCTTCCGCGAGGTCGGTGCGTTCATGTCCGTGCTGTTCTGACCCGGCTGTTCCGGGCGGGCAGCCCTCCGCCGCGGCGGCAGGAGCCGGTTCCGGCCGCCGCCGCGAGCCGGCTTCCGGCCCGCCCCCCGGGGCCGGTTCCGGCAGCCGCGCAGGACGGCGAACCGAGGCGCGGAGGGAGAACGGACCCCGGGGGCGGCCAGCGGGTAGGGTCGCGCGTCATGGACCGGGTAGGGTCGCGCGTCATGGACAACGTGGTGATCGCCCCCTGCGACCTCGCCGAGCGGGTGGACGAGGCGCTGGCCGTACAGGCCGTGGCGTTCGGGCTGGGCCCGGAGGAGGTCGCCATCAGGCGGCCGATCGTGCTCCGCCACCTGGCCTGCCCCGGGGCCCGGGCCCTCGCCGCCACCACCGAGCGGGGCCGGATGGCGGGGTTCGTCTACGGCATGCCCAACGACCGGGCCCACTGGTGGTCCAGCGTGGTCGAGGGCTACCTGCGCGAGCAGGCCAACGACCAGTGGCTCGACGACTCCTTCGTCATCACCGAACTCCACGTCCACCCCGACTTCCAGGGGCGCGGCATCGGCCGCCGCCTGATCACCGCCATCACCGACACCGCGCGCGAGCCGCGCAGCATCCTGTCGGCCATCGACGGCGAGAGCCCGGCCCGCCACCTGTACCGGGCACTGGGCTACCGCGACCTGGCCCGGCCGGTCCACTTCCCCAGCGCCACCCGCCCCTACGCGGTGATGGGCGCCCCGCTGCCGCTGCTGCGCCGCCCCTCCGCCACCTGACAGCCTCCGGCCGGGGCCGCGCGGCAGGTCGGGGCGGGATCGCCTGTACCGGTGAAAACCGGTACAGGCGGGACGGCGAACCCCGGTAGCCTCGCGGGATTCCCTCTCCCACGGAGGTTCCGATGATCCAGCGCATGTCCACCCTTCTGCTCAGGACGCTGCGCGATGCCCCGGCCGACGCGGAGACCGCCAGCCACCGGCTGCTGGTGCGGGCCGGGTACGTGCGTCGCACCTCGGCGGGGGTCTGGTCGTGGCTGCCGCTGGGCAAGCAGGTCCTCGACAACGTCACCCGGATCGTCCGCGAGGAGATGGAGGCCATCGGCGGCCAGGAGGTCCAACTGCCCGCCCTGGTGCCCCGCGAGGTGTACGAGGCCACCGGCCGAGCCGACGAGTACGGTGATCTGCTCTTCCAGGTCACCGACCGCAAGGGCGCCCGCCATGTGCTCGGGCCCACCCACGAGGAGGCCTTCACCCTGCTCGTGCGCGACGTGGTCGCCTCCTACCGCGACCTGCCCGTCATCGTCTACCAGATCCAGACCAAGTACCGGGACGAGGCGCGCCCCCGCTCCGGGGTGCTGCGCGGCCGCGAGTTCCAGATGAAGGACGCCTACTCCTTCGACACCACCGAGGAGGGCCTCGACACCGCGTACCGGCTCCACCGAGCCGCCTACCAGCGGATCATGGCGCGGCTCGGGCTGGACCACCGGATCGTCGCTGCGGTCTCCGGGGCGATGGGCGGCTCCGCGTCCGAGGAGTTCCTGGCCCCCGCCGCGGCCGGCGAGGACACCTTCGCCGACTGCCCCGCCTGCGGCTACGCCGCCAACACCGAGGCGGTCTCCTTCACCGCCGCGGTGCCCGCCGCCGATGCGCCCGGCCCCACGGCCGAACTGGAGACGCCCGGCACCGCCACCGTCGGGGAGCTGACCGCGCGCGCCGGCGTCCCCGCTTCCGCCGTGCTGAAGAACCTGCTGGTCAAGGTCGACGGGCAGATCACCGCGGTGGGCGTGCCCGGCGACCGCGAGGTGGACCTCGGGAAGCTGGCCGAGCACCTCGCGCCCGCAGCCGTCGAGATGGTGACCGCGGAGGACTTCGCCGCCCGCCCCGACCTCGTCCGCGGCTACGTCGGCCCCCAGGGACTGGACGTGCCCTACCTCGCCGACCCCCGGGTCGCCCCCGGCACGTCCTGGACCACCGGCGCCAACCGGCCCGGCTGGCACGCGGTGAACGTGGTGTGCGGCCGGGACTTCGCCGTCGACCGCTACCTGGACGCGGTCGTCGTCGAACCCGGCGACCCCTGCCCCCGCTGCGGCGCCGGCCTGCGGACCGGGCGGGCCGTCGAGGTCGGCCACATCTTCAAGCTCGGCCGCAGGTACACGGACGTGTTCGACGCCGACGTCCTCGGCGCCGACGGCCGCCCCGTCCGGCCCCTCATGGGCTGCTACGGCATCGGCCTCTCCCGCGCCGTCGCCGTCATCGCCGAGCAGACCGCCGACGACCGCGGCCTGTGCTGGCCCGCCGAGGTCGCCCCCGCCGACGTGCACGTGGTGGCGGCAGGCCGGGGTGCGGCCGAGGGGCTGGCCGACGATGCCGCCACGGCCCTGCACCGGGCCGGGCTGCGGGTACTCCTCGACGACCGGGCCGGCCTCTCGGCCGGGGTGCGCTTCGCCGACGCCGAGCTCATCGGTGTGCCCGCCATCGTGGTCGCGGGCCGCCGCGCGGCTGAGCGCGTGGTGGAGCTGCGCGACCGCAGGACGGGGGAGCGGGAGGAGATCCCGCTGCACGAGGCCCTGGCACGGCTCGCGCCCGGCGCCGGCGCCGGCTCCGCGGAGGCGGCGGCCGGCAAGGAGGGGAGCGCGGAGTCCGTCGTCGGAAGTCGGTGAGCCGTTCGCGGAGGGCCCGCTCCGCTCAGGCGCCGGATGAGCCCTCGGTCCGTACCGCCGGCCGCCGGGCATAGCCCGTCGAACCGGGCCCGGTGTCCGGGCGGGACCGGGCGGAACGGCGGCGCGGCGATCCGGGCGGAACGGCGGCGCGGCGATCCGGGCCGGGCGTCACAGCAGGCCGGCGAACTCCAGCAGCAGCTCGCCGTCCTTGCGCCCGCCCACCGACAGGTACCAGACGCCCGCCTCCACCGCGCGGAAGACCGACCACCCGCGCAGCCGGTCGGCGGGCACCTCAAGCGCCTCGGACAACTCGGCGAGCCGGCGGCGGGCCGCCGCCCGGGCACCCGGCTTGGCCACCAGCGTGGCCAGCCGGTCCTTGGCCAGCCAGGCCAGGTCGAAGGCCCGCTCACCCACCAGCGGCTTCGGGTCGATCGCCAGCCACGGCCTGCGGTCCGCGGCCAGCACGTTGCCGTGGTGGAAGTCGCCGTGCAGCAGCACCTCCTCCGGCGGGCTGCCCGCCAGCCAGCCGTGCAGCTCCAGGGCCTCGTCCACCAGCGGCGCGGCGTCCGCCGCGCAGGGCTGCTCCCGCCGCTTCCGGAGCAGCTCCGCCAGCGCCCCGGTGCGATCGGGCACCGTGGTGAAGGGGTGGCCCTCGGCGGGCGGCACCCACAGCCGCTGGAGCAGCCCGGTCGCCTCCAGCATCGCCCTGGCCTCGGCCAGCGACCGCAGCGAGACGTCCGCGTGCAGCCGCTCCAGCAGCATGGCCCCCGACTCCGGCTCGACCCGCAGCAGCCGCGCCGCCCCGCGCCCGTCCCAGTGCGCGAGCGCCGCGTGCTCCTGAGCCGTCTCCCGGTTGACCATGCCGACCTTGAGCACGGCCGGTGTGCCGTCCTGCGTCCGGACCAGCACGATCATGCTGATCCGGCCGCCCGCGGCGAAGACCCGTTCGGCGGTCAGCTCCCAGCGTTCCAGCAGCCCCGCCACCGTCTCCGGCAGCGCGGCCAGCCAAGCCCGGCCCGCTTCCCCCTCCCACTCCGCCACCGTGCGGGCCAGCCGCTCGGGGGGTTCCAGGGAGACTGGTGCCGGATCGCCGTGCTGCTGGGCTGGACCCATCGTGTCGCGTTCCCTCCGTGAAGTCGTGCCCGGTCGCCCGAGGCGGGCAGGACCGCCGCACGTGGCATCGGCTCAAGGGGAGGCAGCGGCGCGGGCGGGCACGCCGTTCCCGCGACAGGCCGTTCCCGCGACATGCCGAGCCCGTATGCACCGTTCCCGCGGCGGCCTGTCCCGACACGCGCCGCCCCGGCGCCGCGGACCCGTTCGGGCAGCCGCGGACCCGTCCCCCCGGCGCCGCGAGGCGTGGACGGGTGCGCCGCGGCTCAGCCGTTCTGCTCCGCCAGACCCGGGAAGGCTACGCTGCCGCCGCGCCAGCCCACCGCGCGCACCGCCGCGGCGCGCAGCGCGCCGGCCGCGTCCCGCCGGACGCCCCCTGTCGCGGCCGCCACGAGGTCGCCGTACGCGCCCGCCACTCCGTCCTCCAGGTACGCGGCCAGCCGCGCGGCGTCCTTCGGTGAGCCCACCGCGAAGGGCAGCCGGTAGGAGGCGGCCGCCGCCACCGGCACCCCGCCGAGGTCCGCGACGGTCCGCGCCATCGCGTCGCGGGCGGCGCGGTGCGCGTCGTACCCCTGCTGCGCCGACGCCTGCCGGTCCGCCCCCGCCTGGCCGCCGACCACGCCGTAGCCGTAGACCGCCGCGTGCTCGGCCGCCAACACGGCCTGCGCCGCCGCCAGGACCGTGCCGCTCATGCCGCCGCCTTCCCGCCGGAGCCCTGGCCCAGCAGCGCCGCGTGGGCCGCGCCCGCCGCGGCCACCGAGGCCAGCAGCCGCGCCAGCTGTCCAGGGGCGTCAAGCAGCGCCGCGGCCCGGCGGTCGGCGAGCGTCCGCTCGGCCGTGGCGAGCTGGGCCAGCACCGCGCCCTCGGCGGCGGGCAGCTTCGGGGCCGTGCCGGCCGCGGCGCTCCCCGGGGCCGGCGCCCGGCCGCCGAAGGCCGCCGCGTGCCGGGCCGTCTCCGCGCGCAGCGGGGCCAACCGGGCGGCGAGCCCCGGATGGGCGGCGGCCGCCGCGTCGTACCGCAGGGCCAGCTCCTGGCTGTCCCGAGCCGCCTGCCGTCGTACCGCCGCCCCGGGGTCCGCCGTGGCGGGGGAGGCGTCCGCGGCCCGCCCGCGGCCGGAACAGCCGGCCAGCAGACCGGCCGTCGTGAAGGCCACGGCGCTACGCCGGGTCAGCTTGGGGATCATGGCGGGAGTGTATTGCCCGCCCGGGCACGTGTCGGCGAAGACCGAGCCCCTTCCGACCGGAGTCCCGGCCGGAGTCCGGCCGGAGCCGAGAGGCGCGGCCACGGGAGAGGCCGCGGGCGTGCGGGGACGAGCAGGGCTCGTGGGACCTGGGCGGGACGTGGGCGGGGTCGCGCGGGCGGGCGGCGGGGACCGGAATCCGCACGGGGGAGCGGGCCCCGACGGGGGAGGACGGAAGAGGCGGAACCGGGGAGAATCGGCGGCAAAGGGGGTGAACCGGGCCGAGGCGGACCAGGGGGCCGCGCCTCGGGTAGAGTCGGTCTCTACACGCGACCTTCCATGACAACAGCAGACGCGGCCGAGGAGTCACCCGGATGAGCACCACCCAGAGCGAGAGGCTGCGCGCGCTCCTTGAGCCACTGGCCGGCAAGGCCGGCTTGGAGCTGGAGGAGGTCAAGGTCTCGGCCGCGGGCAGACGCCGCCAGCTCATGGTCGTCGTGGACTCCGACGAGGGCGTGCAGCTCGACACCGTGGCCCAGCTCAGCCGTGACATCTCCGAGGCGCTGGACGCCGCCGACGCCATGGGCGAGGCGGAGTACGTCCTGGAGGTCACCTCCCCGGGCACCGACCGGCCGCTGACCGAACCGCGCCACTACCGCCGCAACACCGGCCGTCTGGTCCGGCTCCAGCTCAAGGAGCGCGGCGAGCTGATCGCGCGGATCATTGCGGTGGACGAGACCGGTCTGGAGCTGGAGGTCCCCGGCGTCAAGGGCCGTCGGCCCAAGCCGGCCCGCGCGGACTTCGCCGAGATCGACCGGGCCCGGGTCGAGGTCGAGTTCAACCGCCGAGCCGACGCCGACGGCGGGGCTGACGGCACGGACGGCGACCGCGCCGAGGACCTGGACGGCCTGGACGACACCGAGGGTCCTGACGACTTCGACGACGACGCCGAAGACACCGACGACATGGACGACGACCCCGAGGACGGGGACGCGGCCGAGCACACCGCAGGCCGCCAGCGCGGCGAGAGCACCGAGGAGGCGTAGCCATGGACATCGACATGAAGGCCCTGAAGGGCCTGGTCACCGAACGGCAGATCTCGTTCGACCTGCTGGTCGGGGCCATCGAGTCAGCCCTCCTCATCGCATACCACCGGGAGCCGGGCAGCCACCGGCGGGCCCGGGTGGAACTGGACCGGATCACCGGGCACGTCACCGTGTGGGCGGTCGAGGAGCAGGAGGAGGCGGGCGAGGGCGGCAAGCCGCGCGAGTTCGACGACACTCCCAGCGGCTTCGGCCGGATCGCCGCGTCAACCGCCAAGCAGGTGATCCTCCAGCGGCTGCGGGACGCCGAGGACGACATCACCTTCGGCGAGTACGCCGGCCGCGAGGGCGACATCGTGACGGGCATGGTCCAGCAGGGCAAGGACCCGAAGAACGTGCTGGTCGACATCGGCAAGCTGGAGGCCCTGCTGCCGGTGCAGGAGCAGGTCCCGGGCGAGGTGTACGGCCACGGTACGCGGCTGCGCGCCTACGTGGTGCGGGTGGCCAAGGGTCTGCGCGGCCCCCAGGTGACCCTGTCGCGGACCCACCCCAACCTGGTGCGCAAGCTCTTCGCCCTGGAGGTCCCGGAGATCGCCGACGGCTCGGTGGTCATCGAGGCGGTGGCCCGCGAGGCCGGCCACCGCACCAAGATCGCGGTGCGCTCCACCCGCGCCGGGCTGAACGCCAAGGGTGCCTGCATCGGCCCGATGGGCGCCCGGGTGCGGGCCGTGATGGCGGAGCTGAACGGCGAGAAGATCGACATCGTGGACTGGTCGGACGACCCCGCCGAGATGGTCGCGAACGCGCTCTCCCCGGCCCGGGTCTCGCACGTCGCGGTGGTCGACGCCGCCGCCCGGTCCGCCCGGGTGACGGTGCCGGACTACCAGCTGTCGCTGGCCATCGGCAAGGAGGGGCAGAACGCCCGCCTCGCCGCCCGGCTGACCGGCTGGCGCATCGACATCCGCCCGGACACCGAGGAGCAGGGCGACCAGGACTGACTTGGTCGTGGCCTGGTCGGGGCCTGGTCAGGACTTGGTCGCGGCCTGGTCGGGCCCGGTCGGCCTGCCCGGAGCCCCGCACGATCCGCGTTCGGGCCGGTGCGGCGCGGGCAGGCGTCAGGCGGAGTCCGAGGGGAACCGGCCGGACGCGGTGGGAAAGGCCGCCGGACCGGCGGCCAGGCCCCCTGTGACACGTCCGTGGCCTCGCTGTGACCGGCCCGTCATCCAAAGGAAAACGAACATCCGTCCGTTGACCCACTCGAAGGAGTGAGGTCGGCGCGGGGAGGTAGACTTAGCCGTGTCTGGTCGGACACTGACGCCTGCATGCCCGGAGCGAACCTGCATCGGATGCCGTCAGCGCGCGGCCAAGAGCGATCTGCTGCGTGTGGCGGTGATCGAGGGCGCTTGCGTTCCCGATCTTCGCGGTACGCTGCCCGGTCGGGGTGCGTATCTGCATCCCGCCCTTGCCTGTCTCGACCAGGCGGTCCGCCGCCGGGCGTTCAGCCGGGCCTTCCGGGGCCCGGTGGAGCCCGACACCGCGGAGTTGCGCCGGTGCGTCGGACAGGCGGCACCGTAAGAAGGAAGTACGGCACGGGTCACCGTGCGGTCAGGTACCTCGCGAGATGGAAGTAGGTCGAGATTGCGATGAGCACTCGATGAGTACGCGATGAGTACGCCCATGAAGTAGCGACGGTCCGGCGGACGATCACCCCGGACCTCAAAGGAGCGATGTGGCTAAGGTCCGGGTATACGAACTCGCCAAGGAGATGGGAGTCGAGAGCAAGGTCGTCATGGCCAAGCTCCAGGAACTCGGCGAATTCGTCCGTTCGGCGTCCTCGACGATCGAGGCGCCGGTTGTCCGCAAACTGACTGACGCTTTCCAGGGCTCTTCCGGCGGTGCCGGCAAGGGCTCCGCGAAGCCCTCCGCGCCGCGCAAGGCGGCGCCCTCCCCCGCGGCCGGCCGCGGGGGTGCCCCGACGCCGACCCCGACCCAGGGTGCCTCGGCTCGTCCTGCTGCCCCGGGCCCGAAGCCGGCCGCCTCTCCGGCGGCTCCGGCCTCGCCCGCCCCGCAGGCCGGCGGCTCCGCGCCGTCGTCCGCCCCGCGTCCCGGCCCGCGTCCGACGCCGGGCCCGAAGCCGGCCCCGGCGCCTCAGGTGCCCGCGGCCGAGTTCCAGGCCCCGCCGGCCCCGCCCGCCGCGCCGCAGTCCGGCCCGCGCCCCGGCGGCGCGCCCGGTCCGCGTCCGGGCGGCCGCCCCGCCGCTCCCGGCGGTCAGCGTGACGGCGGTCAGCGTGACGGCGGCCAGCGCGAGCAGCGTGACGGCGGCCAGCGCGACGGCGGGTCCCGTCCCGGGGCCCGGCCCGCGTCCGGCCAGGGCGGCAGCCCCCGTCCGGGTGCCCCGCGCCCGGCCGGTCCGCGTCCCGGCAACAACCCCTTCACCTCCGGCGCCACCGGCATGCCGCGTCCTGGCGGGGCTCCCCGTCCGGGCGGCGGCCAGGGCGGAGCGCGTCCCGGTGCCCCCGGCGCCGGCGCCCCCGTCCGGGTGGCGCGCCGCGTCCCGGCGCCCCCGGCGGCCAGGCCGGCCCCGGTGGTCCGCGTCCCACGCCCGGCGCCATGCCGCGGCCTCAGGGCGGCGGCCCGCGTCCGAACCCGGGCATGATGCCGCAGCGTCCCTCCAGCGCCCCCGGCGGACGTCCGGGTGGTCCCGGTAGCCGTCCCGGTGGTCCCGGTGGCCGTCCGGGTGGTCCCGGTGGTCGTCCCGGCGGTGGCGGCGGCGGCTTCGCCGGCCGTCCGGCCGGTCCCGGCGGCGGCCGCTCCGGCGGCTTCGGCGGTCCCCGTCCCGGCGGCGGCGCCCCGGCGCCGGTGGTGGCGGCGGCTTCGGCCCGCGCCCCGGTGGCTTCGGCGGACGTCCGGGTGGCCCGGGCGCACGCGGTGGCACGCAGGGTGCCTTCGGCCGCGGTCCGGGCGGACGCCCGGCGCGCGGACGCAAGAGCAAGCGTCAGAGGCGCCAGGAGTACGAGGCCATGCAGGCCCCGTCCGTGGGCGGCGTGCTGCTGCCCCGCGGCAACGGCCAGACCGTGCGCCTGTCGCGCGGTGCCTCGCTCACCGACTTCGCCGAGAAGATCAACGCCAACCCGGCGTCGCTCGTTCAGGTGATGCTGAACCTCGGTGAGATGGTCACGGCCACCCAGTCGGTGTCGGACTCCACCCTGGAGCTGCTCGCCGGCGAGATGAACTACGTGCTGGAGATCGTCAGCCCGGAGGAGGAGGACCGCGAGCTGCTCGAGTCCTTCGACATCGAGTTCGGCGAGGACGAGGGCGGCGAGGAGGCCCTGGTCTCCAGGCCGCCGGTGGTCACCGTCATGGGCCACGTCGACCACGGTAAGACCCGCCTGCTCGACGCGATCCGCAAGACCAACGTCATCGCGGGCGAGGCCGGCGGCATCACCCAGCACATCGGCGCGTACCAGGTGGCGACGGAGGTCAACGGCGAGGACCGCCGCATCACCTTCATCGACACCCCGGGTCACGAGGCGTTCACCGCCATGCGTGCCCGCGGTGCGAAGTCGACCGACATCGCGATCCTGGTGGTCGCGGCCAACGACGGCGTGATGCCGCAGACCGTCGAGGCGCTCAACCACGCCAAGGCGGCCGGCGTGCCGATCGTCGTCGCGGTCAACAAGATCGACGTCGAGGGCGCCGACCCGACCAAGGTGCGCGGTCAGCTCACCGAATACGGGCTGGTGGCCGAGGAGTACGGCGGCGACACCATGTTCGTCGACATCTCCGCCAAGCAGGGTCTGCACATCGACTCGCTGCTGGAGGCGGTCATCCTGACCGCCGACGCCTCGCTCGACCTGCGCGCGAACCCCAACCAGGACGCGCAGGGCATCGCGATCGAGGCGCACCTGGACAAGGGCCGCGGTGCCACCGCGACCGTCCTGGTGCAGCGCGGCACGCTGCGGGTCGGCGAGACGATGGTGGTGGGCGACGCCTACGGCCGCGTCCGCGCCATGCTCGACGACGCGGGCAACACGGTCGACGAGGCCGGCCCGTCCACCCCGGTCCAGGTGCTCGGCCTGACCAACGTGCCGGGTGCCGGCGACAGCTTCATCGTCGTCGCCGACGACCGCACGGCCCGGCAGATCGCCGAGAAGCGCGCCGCCCGGGAGCGGAACGCCGCGTTCGCCCGCAAGGGCCGCCGGTTCTCGCTGGAGAACCTGGACGAGGCGCTCAAGGCCGGCGAGGTGCAGGAACTCAACCTCATCATCAAGGGCGACGCGTCCGGTTCGGTCGAGGCCCTCGAGTCCTCGCTGCTCCAGCTCGACGTCGGCGAAGAGGTCGACATCCGGGTGCTGCACCGCGGTGTCGGTGCGGTCACGGAGTCCGACATCGACCTGGCGACCGGCTCCGACGCCATCGTCATCGGCTTCAACGTGCGCGCCGCCGGGCGTGCCACGCAGATGGCCGAGCGCGAGGGTGTGGACGTCCGCTACTACTCGGTGATCTACCAGGCCATCGAGGAGATCGAAGCGGCGCTGAAGGGCCTGCTGAAGCCGGAGTACGAGGAGGTGGAGCTCGGCACCGCCGAGATCCGCGAGGTCTTCCGCTCCTCCAAGCTCGGCAACATCGCCGGTGTCCTGATCCGCTCCGGCGAGGTGCGGCGCAACACCAAGGCGCGGCTGCTGCGCGACGGCAAGGTCGTGGCGGAGAACCTCAACATCGAGGGTCTGCGCCGCTTCAAGGACGACGTCACCGAGATTCGCGAGGGTTACGAGGGCGGTATCAACCTCGGCAACTACAACGACATCAAGGTCGACGACGTCATCGCCACCTACGAGATGCGGGAGAAGCCGCGCGGCTGATCCCACGCACGGTGACCGGGGCCGATCGGCGGAGAAAATCCGTCGATCGGCCCCGGCCGCGCCTGTACCGTCGATCACATGTATGCGGGTACTTTGCGCTTCGACCTGCTCCTCGGTGACGTACGGTCGTTGAAGGAGAAGAGGTCCGTCGTCCGCCCCATCGTCGCCGAGCTGAGGCGGAAGTTCGCCGTCAGCGCGGCCGAGACGGGGGAGCAGAACCTCTACCGCAGGGCCGAGATAGGCGTGGCGGTCGTCTCCGGCGACCTCGCGCACCTCAAGGACGTGCTCGACCAGTGCGAACGGTGGATGGTCGGCCGTCCCGAGATCGAACTGCTGTCCGCCCGGCAGCGCGTCCACAGTGACGACGACTGACCGGGCGGGGTGCCCGCGCCGCGTGGCGGCCGGGCGAGCGGCGTACGCCACGCGCCGAGTACGAAAAGTACGCAGGATATAAAGAGCACGAAAAGTACGAACAGTACACAGAGGGAAGAAGACGATGACCGACACCGCGCGGGCGCGCAAGCTGGCGGACCGCATCCGGGTTGTGGTCGCGGAGACGCTTCAGCGGCGGATCAAGGATCCGCGGCTGGGCTATGTGACGATCACTGACACCCGGGTCACCGGCGACCTGCGGGAGGCGACGGTCTTCTACACCGTCTACGGCGACGACGAGGAGCGGGCCGCGTCCGCCGCGGCTCTGGAGAGCGCCAAGGGCGTCCTCCGCTCCGAGGTCGGCCGGCAGACCGGGGTGCGGTTCACCCCGACCCTGGCGTTCGTCGCCGACGCGCTGCCCGACAACGCCCGCACCATCGACGACCTGCTCGCCAAGGCCCGGGCGGCCGACGAGGAGGTCCGCAAGGTCGCCACCGACGCCCAGTACGCCGGTGACGCCGACCCGTACCGCAAACCGTCCGAGGACGACGAGGGCGACGAGGACGCGGACGCGTTCGACGGTGCCGACACCGGCGAGGGCCGGAACGCCGAGGACGCGCCCCGTACCGGTGGGGACGAGCCCACCGCATGAGCGAGGCAGCAGGAAGCGGCCCGGCGCCGGGCCGCCCCTCCGGCGCGGCCGGCGCACGGCCCGCTCGTACCCCGAGGCCGCCGGCGCCGTCCGGCCTGGTCATCGTCGACAAGCCCGCGGGCCTCACCTCGCACGGTGTGGTGGCCCGGGTCCGGCGGCTGGCCGGCACCCGCCGGGTGGGCCACGCCGGCACCCTCGACCCGATGGCGACCGGAGTGCTCGTCGTCGGCGTCGAGAAGGCCACCCGGCTCCTCGGCCACCTCGCGCTGACCGAGAAGGAGTACACGGCGACCATCCGGCTCGGCCAGTCCACGGTGACCGATGACGCCGAGGGCGAGGTGACCGCCGCCGCACCGGCCACCGGAGTGGCCCGCGAGGCCGTGGACGCCGGCGTCGCCGCGCTCACCGGCCCGATCCTCCAGGTGCCGTCCAAGGTCAGCGCCATCAAGGTGGGCGGGGTGCGCTCCTACACCCGGGTGCGCGAGGGCGAGGAGTTCGAACTGGCCGCCCGCCCGGTGACCGTCCACTCCTTCACGGTGCACGCCCTGCGCGAGCCTGCCGACGTACCCGGCGTCCTCGATCTCGACGTCACCGTGGTCTGCTCCTCCGGAACGTACATCCGGGCCCTGGCCAGGGACCTGGGCGCCGGCCTGGGGGCCGGCGGCCACCTCACCGCGCTGCGGCGCACCCGGGTCGGCCCCTACGCGCTGCCCGCCGCACGGACGCTGGAGCAGCTGGAGGAGTCCTTCGCGGTCCAGCCGATCGAGGAGGCGGCCGCGGCGGCGTTCCCCCGCTGGGACGTGGACGTCGACCAGGCACGGCTGCTCGGCAACGGCGTGCGGATCGCCGCCCCGGCGCTCGGCGAGGGCCCGCACGCCGCCTTCGGGCCGGACGGGCGACTGCTCGCCCTGGTCGAGGAGAAGAGCGGCCAGGCCAGGATCGTGGCCGGCTTCGCCTCCTGAGGGCTCACCGGGCTCACAGGGCCCACCCCTGGCCCGCCTGATCCCGGCTGGTGCTGCCCGGTCCGGCCGCGAGGGATGCGGCCGGGGCCCTTCGGGTCCTTCCGTGAGCCGGACGGGCCGCTCAGGGACCTTTCACCGGCCGGGCCGGGCCTCCGTGCCCCCGTCCCGGCGCGACGGGCCTCCGTGCCCCGTCCCGGCCGCGCTGGTCCGCCGGGACGGACCGGCCGGCTCTGTCCGTGAGACAGGTTTGACGCCACTCGTGCCTCCCGCTTATACGTGTATGCGACACGCTTATGGATGCGTGGCTCAGCCGACCGGACAAGGAGGGATCGATCCGATGTACCGACCGCTCCTTCTCGTCCGCCGGCGCGTCGTGGACCTCGTGCGGATCACCGCCAGCGGCTGTTGACGCCCGTCGGCGTCCTCAGCTCCTGACCTCTGCCCGTCCCTGCGATCTCCGCGGAGAAGCTTCCCCATGGCTGTCACCACCCCGCCGGTCCGGCGTGCGCCGCTGGCCGGCCGGACCACCACCCCGCGCCCGCCTCGCCGCCGGCGCCCGCCGTCAACCCGATACCCCTGGCCGCCGCCCTGCTCGTCCTCGTCGGCCTGGCCGTATGGGTCTTCGACGCGCACGGCGCCAAGCCCGGCGTCCTGCTGCTGCTCGGCGCGGGGCTCGGCTTCACCCTCTTCCACTCGCGCTTCGGGTTCACCGGTGCCTGGCGACAGCTCGTCGGCGTCGGCAACGGCGCGGGACTGCGCGCCCACGCGCTGCTGCTCGGTACGAGCGCGACGCTCTTCGCGCTGATCATCGGCACCGGCACGGGGCTGTTCGGCGCCAAGCCCGCGCCCAGCGCCGGTTCACTCGGCGTCGCCCTGGTGCTGGGCTCGTTCCTCTTCGGGGTCGGCATGCAGCTGGGCGGGGCCTGCGCGTCGGGCACGCTCTTCGCCGTCGGCTCCGGACAGTCCTCGATCCTGGTCACACTCGTCGGGTTCATCGTCGGCTCCACCCTCTACACGTGGCAGTACTCGCTGGTCGACAACCTGCCGTCCTTCCAGCCGTTCCTGCTCTCCGACCACGTCGGCTGGTTCGGCTCGTGGGCGATCACCATCGCCGCGCTGGCGGTCGTGGTCTGGGTCTCGCTCGCCGTGCAGCGCCGTCGGAACCCGCCGCCGGTCGGCTCCGTGCCGACCGCACGCGGCGTGCTGCGGGTCGTACGCGGTTCATGGCCCCTGTGGGCGGGCGCGCTGGTGCTCTCCTTCCTGGGCGCGGGCGTGCTGCTGGTCTCCGGTGGCGCCTGGGGTGTGACCAGCGCGTTCGGGCTGTGGGGTGCCAAGATCCTGCGCGCGCTCGGCGGCCACCCGGAGAACTGGTCCTACTGGCGCCAGCCCGCCTCGGCGGCCAGCCTCACCGGGCCGGTGCTGACCGACAAGAACAGCCTGACCGACATCGGCATCATGGTCGGTGCCGCCGTCGCGGCCGCCGCGGGCGGCGTGTGGACCCTGCACCGGCACATCCCGGCGCGCACCGCCCTGGCCGGACTCCTCGGCGGCGTCCTGCTCGGAATCGGTGCCCGGCTGGCCGGCGGCTGCAACATCGGCGCCTACCTCGCCGGCATCGCCTCCGGCAGCCTCTCCGGATGGGTCTGGGGCCTGGCCGCGCTGGCCGGAACGTGGGTCGGCCTGCGGCTGCGCCCGCTCTTCGGCCTGACCAACCCGAAGCCCACCGACAGCGTCTGCTGACGCCCAGCCCAGCCCAGCCCCTCGGACGTGGCCCGGCCGCCCGGACCGCGGGAGGCGCCTGGCCCGGCCAGCCCCGTCCGCCAGGAACGGGTGGTGGGCTGCGGGGCCGGACGGCGGGGCCGCCTGTCCCCTGAACGGCCCCGCCTCGCGACCCACCCCCGCCCCCCCGAGCTGTCCCTATCCACTCCGAGGAGTGAAATCACTCCAATGGCCGGGCGCTTGGAGTGAAGCGGGGGTGTGTTCGGGGGCGCTTTCGTTAAACGATCTACCGTTGCGATCATCGACCTTCTACCGTCGAAGCGGGAGGAAAAGGGGCGCAGCGGAGGGCCCCGCCCGGGTGGGGAAGGTGCCGGGGATGGCAGGGGTAGGTCCAGGTGCGAAGGGGGGCGCGCGCCGCAGCGGGCTGGTGCGGGTGTGCGATCTGGCCGGACGCCCGCGCGGCACCGGCTTCCTCGCGGACGCTCATGGCACCCTGGTGACCAGCCACGAGGCGGTCGACGGCCTGGCCCGACTGGTGCTGCACGCCCCGGGGGAGCAGGTGTGCCTGGTGGAGGCCGAGGCGGTCACCGCCTTTCCGGAGCTCGGTCTCGCCCTCGTCGCCACCGAGGGGCTCGACCTCACGCCGCTTCCGCTCGCACCCCCGGGGCCGGTACCCGCCGGGCGCCGGGTGCTGCTCCCGCTGCCGCGCCCGCTCACCGGATCCGTCACCCGCACCGCCGGCGCCACATACACGGCCACCGACCGCTTCCATCTGCTCGACACGGTCCACGCCCTCGCCCTGGACCCTCCGCCGAGAGCTGCCGCGGGCGGGCCCGAGGCGGCGCCGGACTCGGGCGCCCCCGTCACCGACACAGCCACCGGCGCGGTGCTCGGCATCGTCGTCACCGCCCTGCACACCGGATTCCGCGCCGGCGCCCTCTCGGTGCCGCTGCACGCCAGGGACGCCCCCAGGGCCCTTGCCGACCTCCTGGCGCGCAACGCCGCCACCGTGCCCGCCTACGGCGACCACCTCAACCTCGCCGGCGCCCTGCGGCTCACCGGGGCCACGGGGCGCGCCCCGGCCGTCGCCGCCAGGGTGCCCGCCCACGGGCGGGAGCCGATCGCCCGCGCACACGTCGCCGAGGCCCTGCGCGACTTCCTCGCCTCGTCCGCCCTGGCAGGCCCGTCCACTCCGTCCGGCCCGGGGGTCCAGGAAGGGCCCCTGGTGCTCGGCCTGGTGGGGGAGCCCGGCACCGGCCGCAGCACCCAACTCGCCGCCCTGGCGGCCCACAACGCCGACGGCACCCGTCCCGTGCCCACTGTGCGGCTGCGCGGCGCCGAGCTGCGGCCGGGCGACGGCTCCCTCGCCGACGCCGTGGCCCGGGCCCTGCGGGACGGCGCCCGCGTCGTGGCGGCGGGCGGCGGCGCGCCGGGACGGGAGCCGCCCGTCCCCGACCACGGGGACCCGGCCGGAGCGCTGGCCGCAGTGGCCCGCGCCGCCGGACGACCGCTGGCCGTGCTCCTGGACGCCCCCGAGGAGATGCCCCCCGTCCTCGCCCACGACCTGCCCGGCTGGGCCGCCCGCAGCGCCACCTGGCTGCGCGCCACCGGCACCCGGCTGGTCGTCGCCTGCCGCCCCGAACTGTGGGAGCAGCTCGGCGCACTGCTGCCGCCCTCCCTGCTCGCGGCCGGCCCGGCGGAGCCGCCCGCCGCCGCCCTGCGACCGCTGCCCCCCTGCCTGCGCCTGGGCGGGCTGCGGGCCGGAGAGGCCGCGGTGGCACGGGCCCGCCATGGTCTGCCCGACCGGGTGCTGAGCCCCGCCGACGCCCAGCACCCGCTCACCCTGCGGCTGCTGGCCGAGGTCCGCGGCGCCTACCCGGCGGGCCGCGAGCCCGAGCCCGGCACCCCGCCGCCCAGCCGCGCCGAGGTCTTCGCCGCCTACCTGGATCTGATGAGCCTGCGGATCGCCGAACACGTCGCGGCGGCCGCCTCGCCCCCGGTGCGCGGCACCGGCGTGCGGCGGCTGGCCGCGCGGGCGGCCGGCCGGGTGCACACCGCGGCCCGCCGCTGCCTCGGCCCCGGGCAGGGCGAGCTCGACCGTGAAGGCTTCGAGGAGCTCTTCCCCTGGCGCACGGGGTGGGCCGCCGCGGTGCTCACGGAGGGGCTGCTGGTGCCCGCGGGCGCCGGCTACCGCTTCGCCCACGAGGAGTTCGGGGAGTGGCTCCAGTCCCTCCACCTGGACCTGTCCGGGGCCCTGCACGCACTGGTGCACCGGTGGGTCCCCGCCCCCGGCCGCGCGCTCGGCCCCGCGGGCGAGGCACCTGTGCGCCTGCCGTCACGAGCCGCCGTGCGCGGCGGCCGTCCACCTGCCGTGCCCCCGCCCCCGCACTCGCCCCTGCCGCCTACCCGCGCACGCTCCCCGTTCCGAGGCACCGTGCCGGGGCCGTCGTCCGCGCGCTGCTCGCCGCGCCCCCGCACGTTCTGGCAGTGCACCTGCGCGGGCTGCTGGAAGCCTTGGACGCACTTGACGCACTTGACGCACCCGGCGTCCTCGGCGTTCCTGGCGCCCTCGACGCACCCGGCGTACGAGCCCCGGCTTCGGGGCCACGATCCGCCGCGGGTCCGCGCGAACCCGGGTACGCGGCGGCCGCGCCCGGACGGACGGAGCCCGGAGCCCCGACGGGTACGCCGGCCGGGGCGGCCGACCCGGTGATCGCGCGCATGCCCGCCCCGCGCCGCGCCCCGGAGGCACCGCCACAGCTCGGCCGCGCGGCGCACGCCCTCCCGGGCCCGGCCCGCTCCGGCCTACCGGCCCTCCGCCGTGCCCCCGCCCCTTCGGCACCGACGGCGCAACGGCCGCACCGGTCCTGCCAGCGGTACCAGCGGTACCAGCGGTGAGGCGGCCCAGCACTGCCCCGGAGCCGGTGGTCCCGGCCCGCACCGGTCCCCAGGGCGGTCCCACCGCATCGGTCGGCCCCGCGGGCATCCTCGCCGCCGTCGGTCCTGTCGGTCCTGCGAGTCCTGTCGGTTCTGCCGGTTCGGCCGGGCTCTTCGCCCCCGCCACAGCCCTGCCCGCCCCTAGGGAGTCCGCCGGCGCGTCCCGGCGCCGTGAGGACGCCCGCTGGTGGGCGGCCCACCTGTTGCGTGAGGCGCTGCTCGGGGTCGCGGACGCCGGGCCGTTCCTGGACACGCTGCACGAGCTGGCGGCCCGGATGGCCGCCCGGGCGGCGGCAGCGGACATGTCGGTCGCCGCGTACCGCGGCGGGTTCGGCGGGTTCGGCCCCTGGTTCTGGCGGGCGCTTCCGCTACCCGTGACCGAGCGCGTCGAGCTGCTGCGGGTGCTGGTCCCGGTCGATCTTCCGGCCGCGCCGCCCGTCGCCCGAGCGGCCTCCCACCGGCCCGCCGGCGCACCTTCCCCTGAGGCGACCGCCGCTGACGCACCGTCCGCCGAGGGGCCGTTCGGCGACGCCGCCGAGGAACGCTTTCTGACGGCCACCGCCCGGCTGCTGCGGGCGGACCCGGTCACGGCCCTGCCGGCCGTGTGCGGCTGGCTCGACGACGACCGCCCGCTGCGCGCCGCCCGACCCGGCCCGGAGGAGGACATCGGCGCTCTGACCGTCGCGCGCGCCGCCCAGGCACTCCTGTACTCCCAGCACCGCCAGGCCCCCGAGGCCCTCACCGAGGCGCTGGCCGACGCCGCCCACCCCGCGGCCGACGCCGTGCTCACCGCCCTCGCCGAGGACGATCCGGCCGTCGTCTGCCGGGCCGTCGGCCGCTGGGCCCTCGACGACCGCCCCGAACGACGTGCCGCCGCCGCGGTCCACGGAGCCCTCGTCGCGGCCCGCGTCCGCCGGGACGCCGACCGGGAGGTACTGCGCCACGCCGCCCTCGTCCTCCTCTCCCGGCCCGGGGAGGACGCCGTGCACGCCGCCGCACTCGGCGTACTCGTCCGCGACCCGGCGACCCGGGTCCGCTACCTGCCCGCCGCACTCGGCCGGTTCGCCGCCCGCGACCCCGCCCTCGCCCCGGCCACCGTGCTCGCCGCGCTGCCCACACACCCCGAAATGGTCCTCGACGCGTTCCGGGAGCGGCTGCGCGCCCTCGAAGAGCCGCCGTACGCCGTGCCCCGGCAGCGGGTGCGCACCGGCCAGGCGGGCAGCGCGCTGGTGGCGGCGGGCAGGAGACCGGACGTCCGCTCCGGCCGCGGGGAGCGTGCCGGCCCCGACACCGGCGGCGCGAGCCTGCTCACCGCCCTCGCCGGAGTCAGCGACGCCGCGCTTCGCGGCCGGGTGGCGGCGCTGGTGCGCGAGCACCTGACGCGGCGGCCCGAATCCGCCGCGGACGTGGCCCGCTACCTGGAGCTGCGCCTCGAACAGGGCGCGGCGGCCCGCCCCGAGCTGCTGCCGTTCGCCACGGCGCTGGCCCGGGACCACCCTCCGCGTGTCCGCGCGGTGCTGCTGCCGGTGTTCGCCGCGCCCGGCACGCCGAAGTCCCGGCCGCTGCGCCGCGAACTCCTCGACGCCGCCCTGGAGACCGAGGCCGACACGGACGTCCTCGCCGCCGTGCTGACCGCCGCGGCCGGCTCCGCCGCCGCCCAGCATCCCCTCCTCACCCGCGACCTGGTGCACCGCGTCGCCCAGCTGCTCACCCGCACCCCTGACGGCGCCACCCGCTTCGACCGCACCATCGTCTCCCTCGCGGCCGCACACCCCGGCTTCGCCCGGATGCTGCGCACTTGGGTCGACGACGCCCCCTGGGAAGGCCTGCTCGGTCCCAGCGCCCGCCGCGGCCTGCTCACCACCGGCTGACCCGCCCACCACCCCTGCCGCTCCCCGTCGTTCCCTGCTGATCCCCGTCGGCCCCCGCTGTCCCGAGCCGCTTCCGGAAGCGTTCGCGGACCGCGGGCCGGCCGACCGCCCCGTGCCGATGGGGAAGCCGACGGCGGGGCATGGCAGGCTTGTCAGTGCAGCGACGGCCCTGGCACCTGCCCCGGCCGCAGCGGCCGCCGCACCGCTCCGGACGCGTCCGGGGCGTAACACGGACGAAGCACGACAAGCGGTATGACAGGCAGAACAAAGAACGGCACGGCACCTCGTACGGCGAAGCAGCCCGCGGTGCCTGTCGGCGACACGACGAGTACAAGAAGCGGAGCGTCAAGGTGCAGCGCTGGCGGGGCTTGGAGGACGTTCCGGGCGACTGGGGTCGCAGCGTCGTCACCATCGGTTCCTACGACGGAGTCCACCGCGGCCACCAGGTGATCATCGGCCGGGCCGTACGGCGGGCCCGCGACCTGGGCCTGCGGTCGGTGGTGGTCACGTTCGACCCGCACCCGAGCGAGGTCGTCCGGCCCGGCACCCACCCGCCGCTCCTCTCAGCTCACCACCGGCGCGCCGAACTGGTCGCCGCGCTCGGTGTGGACGCGCTGCTGATCCTCCCGTTCACCACCGAGTTCGCCCAGCTCACCCCGACCGAGTTCGTGCGGACGGTGCTGGTCGAGGCGCTCCACGCCCGCCACGTCGTGGAGGGCCCCAACTTCCGCTTCGGCCACCGGGCGGCCGGCGACGTCGAGGTGCTCTCCGCGCTCGGCCTGAAGTACGACTACGAGCTGGAGGTCGTGGACCTCTTCGTACGCGGCGAGGACGGCGGCGAGCCCTTCTCGTCCTCGCTCACCCGGCGGCTGATCGGCGAAGGCGACGTGGCCGGTGCCGCGGAGGCGCTGGGCCGTCCGCACCGCGTGGAGGGCGTCGTCGTCCGCGGTGCCCAGCGCGGCCGCGAACTGGGCTACCCCACGGCCAACGTCGAGGTGCTCCCGCACACCGCCGTCCCGGCCGACGGCGTCTACGCCGGCTGGCTCCAGGTCGAGGGCGAGGCGATGCCGGCGGCGATCTCGGTCGGTACCAACCCCACCTTCGACGGCACCGCCCGGACGGTTGAGGCCTACGCGATCGACCGCGTCGGGCTCGACCTGTACGGCCTGCACGTGGCCGTCGACTTCCTCGCCTTCCTGCGTGGCATGGAGAAGTTCGACACCATCGAGGCGCTGCTGGAGCGCATGGCCGACGACGTCAAGCGCTCCCGCGAACTCGTCGAGGCCGCTGAACCGCCCAGGGTCTGAGCCCGGGCGGCGGCCACCACTCCTTCCGGTCGCCGCGGCCGGACGTCGGGCACGACCGCACCCGAGGCAGCGCGAACCGACCGGCCGGCGTCTGGCCGGGCCACGCCGCCGTCGCCCATGCCGGACGTCCGTGGCGCACCGAGCGGGACCACGCCTGGCGGGTCGTCGCGGCGGAGCCCTCGTCGGACGGGACCGGCCGCCCGCTGGTCACGGGAAGGGAGACGTCGCCGTGCCTCGTGCTGGTGTGCCGCATCGCCGGATCCGCCCGGCGCAACGGCCGCGCCGACCTGCTACGGGAGCGGATCACGGCGCCACGGGTTGGTGAGCACGGCCTGCCGCCGCCGCGTGCCGGAGGCGGAGCCGGCAACCAGGAACAACTTCGGGGCGGAACCCGGCGGACAGGCCGGCGGCCGCCGTGACACCACGGCGGCCACCTGACACAAAACCCCGACCCGACCCGACCCGACCCGACCCCGAACCGGCGTCGCCCCCTCAGGGCGAGCGCCGCTACTGCTGCGGCGGCGGAGCCGGGTAGCCATAGCCCTGCTCCTGCGGCCCGCCCTCGGGCTGCCCGGGCTGACCCGGCTGTCCCGGCTGTCCCGGCGGGACGGGCTGCCCGGGCTGACCCGGCTGCGGCCACCCCTGCACCGCCTGCGGTGCGTGCGGGTAGGCGGACTGGGGCTGGAAGGACTGGCCCTGCGGGCCGCCCGGTGCGTAGGACTCGGGCGCACTCTGCGGCGCCGTCCCGTACTGGCCGGGCGGCACCTGCCCGGGCTGCGCATAGGGGCCCGGCTGACCGTAAGGACCGGGTTGGCCGTAAGGGCCCGGCTGACCGTAAGGGCCGGGTTGGCCGTAGGGACCGGGTTGGCCGTACGGTCCTGCGGGCTGTGCGGGCGGCGGGAGCTGCCCGGGCCGACCCGGCGCCGGCGCATCGCCGTACCCGGGCTGCCCGTAGAAACCCGGCTGGCCCGGCTGGCCCGGCACGGGGAGCCCGGGGATGCCGTTGGGCAGCACGGCCTGGTCCGCGGGCGCTCCGCTGTACGGGTTGACCGGCGGATACTGCTGTGCCTCCGGCCGACCCGGCATCGGCGGGGCCTGTACCGGCGGCGGGTTGGAGCCGTCCTGCGTCCACAGCCCCTGCGCCTGCTGCGCCCGGACGAAGTCCTCGGCCACCATCGCCGACAGGTTGAAGTACGCCTCGCGGGTCTTGGGGCGCATCATGTCGAGGTCGACCTCGGCGCCGGCCGCCAGGTGCTCGTCGAAGGGCACCACCTGCACCCCGCGGCAGCGGGTCTGGAAGTGCGCCACGATGTCCTCGACCTTGATCATCTTTCCGGTCTCGCGGACCCCGGAGATGACCGTGATGCTCCGCGCGACCAGGTCCGCGTAGCCGTGCGCGGACAGCCAGTCGAGCGTGGTGCTCGCACTGGACGCCCCGTCCACCGAGGGCGTCGAGACGATGATCAGCTGGTCGGCGAGGTCCAGCACACCGCGCATCGCGCTGTAGAGCAGGCCGGTGCCCGAGTCGGTGAGGATCACCGGGTACTGCCGCCCCAGCACCTCGATCGCCCGCCGGTAGTCCTCGTCGTTGAAGGTGGTCGAGACCGCCGGGTCCACGTCGTTGGCGATGATCTCCAGACCCGAGGGGGCCTGCGAGGTGAACCGCCGGATGTCCATGTAGCTGTTCAGGTACGGGATCGCCTGGACCAGGTCGCGGATGGTCGCCCCGGTCTCGCGGCGCACCCGGCGGCCCAGCGTGCCCGCGTCGGGGTTGGCGTCGATGGCGAGGATCTTGTCCTGCCGCTCACTGGCCAGGGTGGAGCCCAGCGCGGTGGTCGTCGTGGTCTTGCCGACGCCGCCCTTGAGGCTGATCACCGCGATCCGGTAGCAGGACAGCACGGGGGTGCGGATCAGCTCCAGCTTGCGCTGCCGCTCCGCCTCCTCCTTCTTGCCGCCCAGCCGGAACCGCGACGGCTGCGCGTTCGCACCGGGCTTCCGCGGCTTCGGCTGATTGCGCAGCAGCCGGTCCGAGGACAGCTCCACGGCGGCGGTGTAGCCCAACGGCGCCCCGCCATGGGCCGTCTGACGCGGGTCCGGTGCCGGGTGCGGCCAGGAGGCGTTCGACCGCGGGTCAGCGGGCGCGGCGGGGGCAGGGGCGGGAGCGGGAGCGGGAACGGCCGGTGGGGCGGCGTCGGGCGCCGTGAACGGGCCCGGCTGGCCCGGCTGCCCCTGCTGGGCAGTCTGGGACGGCCCGAACTGGCCCGGTCGCGCGGGCTGGCCGGGCTGGCCGGGCCAGCCCGGCTGCGGGAAGCCGTAGGCACCGTGCTGTGGCAGCGGCTGGAGCGGCACGGCCTCGTTCGCCGGCTGGTCGGGGTCGGAAGGGAAGCCGTAGCCGCCCTGGTCCGCGGCGTGCGGCCCGGCCGGCCCGGCGGCGGGCTGCGGCTGCGGCTGCGCCGGGACCGGCGCAGCCGGTTGCGGGACGGGGAACGCCGACGCCTGCGGCCCGGGCGCCTGCGGCCCGCCCTCTGCCGCCGGACGGGCGAACTGGCCCTGGACCGGCGGGTTCACCACGCCGGGCCCGTCAGGCCGGCCGGGGCGCGGGAAGCCGTAGCCGGCCTGGTTCGGGAGCTGCGGCACGGGCTGGTAGCCGCCCTGGTGCGGCACGGCGGGCGAGCCCTGCTGGTCCCCTGGGCGCGCCGGGCCACCCGGTTGCTGCGGGAACGCGTAGCCGCCGGACGCGGCCGGGCCGCCGTCAGCCGGGGGCGTGGGAAGCCGCGGAACGGGCGCGGCCTGCGGCGGAACCGCGCCGCCCGGCAGCTGCCCCTCGCCGAGCGGCTCGGGGAAGCCGTAGCCGCCCGGCCCCTGCTGGTGGTCTGCCGGCCGTGCCGTTTCGGGAGTGACCGGGGGGAAGGCGTAGGGGCCGGGCGCCACCGGCCGGCCGACGGGCGGCGGGAAGTCCTGGCCCGACGCCGCGTGCGGCTCCTGCGCCGGCGGGTACGGGTGCCCGGGGCCGCCGGTCGGCGTCGCGGGGGAGTGGGGCCCGGCGTTCGGCTGCGGACCGACCGGCGCGTGCCCGCTGCGGCCGTCCGGCTGGGCATCCTGCGCGGGCGCGTCCTCGGCCCGCGGGAACTGCGGCGGCAGCGGCGGAACCGGCCCGCGCGGGGCCCCGCCAGCCAGGGCGCCTGCCCGGGCTGCACGGCGCCGGGCAGCGGCGTCCAGACCGGAGCCCGCTTCTCCGTCGGCTCCGCGTCCTCCGGCAGCGCCGCGCCGGACGCGGAGCCGCCGCCCGGCCCGGCGGACCCGTCGTGGGACCTCTCGGCAGAGGGCGTGCCGACGACCGGCGCTTCCTGATCCGCCTCGGGCCCGGCGTCCGGAGGCACCACGCCCTGGGGCCCGGCCGGTCCGGCCCCGTGCGCTTCGGCCGGTTCGGCCGGTACGGCGTCGTGGGGCTCGGCCTCGCGCGGAGCCGTGTCCTGCGGCTCGGCCGCCGGGCCCGCAGGGCCGAATCCGGCGGCTCGCGGCGGTTCGGCCGGGCGCTCCGGGACGGCCGGGCGCTCCGGGACGGCGAACGAGCCGCCCGGGCCCGCCTCGGCAGCCCGGGACGGGACGCCGTCACCCTTCGCCGGCATTCCAGGGGCCCCCGGGCCGCCTGCCCTTTCGGCGCTCTCGGCGCTCTCGGCGTCCTTGACGCCGAAGGACGTCTCCCCGAGCTTCACGCCGGCCCGCTCCTCGATCTTCGCCCGCATCGCGGCGGCGGAGAACCGCACGGCGACGCTGCGCACCCCCTCTTCGCCGTCCTCGCCGTCCTCGGCGGCCGTACCAGCCGCCGGCGCCGGCCCGGCCGCCGGCGGCAGCGGGAAGTCCGTCTGAGCGGCGTGCCGTTCCGCCCCGGCCGCGACGGGCGCGGCCGGCGAATCCGGTGTCCAGGAGGGGAGTTCCGGTACCGATGCGGGGCCGGAGCCGGAGAAGGGGGCGGAGTAGGAACCGGAGAAGGGAACAGCGGAGGGATCGGTGAAGGGCGTCGGAGCGGCCTGCGGGAGCACGGGGCCCCACGCTGGACCCGGCCGCGCGGCCGGGTCCTGGCCCTGACCGGGCGGTTGGGCCGTACCGGCGGAGGCGCCGACGGGACCGTTCACCGGCGGGGCCGCCGGGAACCGTCCGGAGCCCCCGACGCCGTCCGAGGCACCCGCGGCGTCCGCACCCGGGTCGCCCGCACCCGTGTCCTCGTGCTCGGAGCCGTCCCCTTCCACGGCGTCCGACGTGCTCTGCATGTACCAGGCAGAGGGCGGGAAGTCGAAGCGGTACTCACCGGTGACGTCGTTGACGGCGCCGCCGGCCGGCTCCTCGACTGGGGCGCCCCCGCCCGCGCGGTCGTCGTCCCGATCGCTGCTCACAATGCCTCCCGGTCTGCGTCGAGGAGCAACTCGCGGCCGACTCCCCTCCCCGTACGCCGCAGGGCCGGGAGCCCCTGCGGGCCGCCGTCCTGCCGCTGTCGCCCACAGCCTAATCGCCCGAACGGCCCTGATGTCAGGCCGTGATGTCCCGCTTCGCTCTTTCCCGATCGAGCCGTGGCAAACCCCCGTCCCGCGCCGTCCCCCTCCCGAGTGGCGGCGGCCTTCCGGACCCGGCGCCCGGACTCCCACCAACAGCCCCCCCGGGGGCCCTTGACGGCGTATACGATCGCGCTCATGCGTCCCGGACGGATCATCTTCCTCAACGGCACGTCCAGTTCGGGCAAGTCCAGCATCGCCCGTGAGCTGCTCTCGATCCTCGACGGCGACCCCTACTTCTACTTCGCCGTCGACACCGTCAACGCCATGCGCGGCGCCAAGGACATCCCCCCGGGCGCCTTGGACGCGGTCCTCACCCGGACCCGGATGGGATACCACCGCGCCGCCGCGGGAATGGCCGCGGCCGGGAACGACCTCGTGATGGACCACGTCCTCAGTGAGCCGTGGCGGCTCGACGACTGCCTGACCGTCCTCGCCGACCTCGACGTCTTCCTCATCGGGGTGCACTGCCCGCTGCCCGAGCTCAAGCGGCGGGAGGCGGCGCGCGGCGACCGGCCGCCGGGACTGGCCTCCTACCAGTACACCCGGGTGCACGCCCACGGGCTGTACGACTTCGAGTGCGACACCGGCACCGCCTCGCCCCGGGAGTGCGCCGAGCTGGTGAAGGAGTACGTCGAGTCCAGGGTGTCCCAGGGCGGGCCGCCCACCGCCTTCCGCCGGCTGCGGGCCCTGCGCGCGGCGCACAGCGCCTATGCTTCGGAAGCTCCGGGCTACGCCGCGAGGCCGCCCGGGTAGCGGTCCTCCTCTTCAGGAGTCCTCCCCGGAGCCCTTCCGGCGAGCCCTCCCCGGAGGGAGTCCTCTCCTGAGCCTCCTCCCCGGCTCCGCGCGGGCGCCGTGCGCCGCCCCGGAAGCCGCGCACGGGGCTCGCCCGGCAGCGCTCACCCGGAAGGCGCTCACGGAGCCGTGTGTCCCCGGGTGCGGCGTGCTCCTCCGTGCCCCGGCCCGCCGCCGGATCACCCCCGGACCGACCCGTGAGGAGGGGGTGTCACCCGGGCTGCTACGCTGGGTGGCGGCCCGCGTGTGTCCGCACCGCGCGGCAAGGCCTCGTGAGTCACCTGAGACACCCCGCGATGAAGACCGGGGGCGCTCGGAGGCCGATCCGAAACCCTAGGAGTCCGTATGTCGCTCGACGTCGAGACGAAGAAGCAGATCATCGCCGAGTTCGGCACCAAGGAGGGCGACACCGGCTCCCCCGAGGTCCAGGTGGCCCTTCTGTCGCGCCGGATCTCGGACCTGACCGAGCACCTCAAGACCCACAAGCACGACCACCACTCGCGTCGTGGTCTGCTGATCCTGGTCGGTCAGCGCCGCCGTCTGCTCCAGTACCTCGCCAAGAAGGACATCACGCGCTTCCGCGAGCTGCGTGAGCGCCTCGGCATCCGTGCCGGTGCGGCCGGCGTCCGCTAGGCAGGCGCACAGGGAGCGGTTCCCGGATGAACGGGGCCGCTCCCTTTTCCGTATTTCCGTATGTCCGGGTCGGCCGCTCCCCAGCGCCACGCCCGGCCCACGGAGAACCGGTTCCGCTGCGCCGGGCCACGGGCTGTGCACAGGACGTGCGCGACAGGCCCGGGGTCTGGTGCAATGGAACTGTTGACAAACGACGAGGAGGGAGCGTCCTCACATCCGCCGCAGACGCCGGTCCTCGGTAGTGGCTCCCGGGTGGAACCACCCGGTGGCTTCGATCGAAGACCGGCCCAGGCAATGGACGCCCCTCCGCCGACGGCCCGCCGGGGAGACGCCCCGGGGGCGAGACGAGGAGAATCCCCATAGTGGAGAACGAGACCCACTACGCCGAAGCCGTGATCGACAACGGCACGTTCGGCACCCGCACCATCCGCTTCGAGACGGGCCGGCTGGCCCGCCAGGCCGCCGGCTCCGCCGTGGCCTACCTGGACGACGACACCATGGTGCTGTCGGCGACCAGCGCCTCGAAGCAGCCCAAGGAGCACTTCGACTTCTTCCCCCTGACGGTGGACGTCGAGGAGCGCATGTACGCGGCCGGCCGTATCCCCGGCTCCTTCTTCCGCCGTGAGGGCCGCCCCTCCGAGGACGCCATCCTCACCTGCCGGCTGATCGACCGCCCGCTGCGGCCGTCCTTCGTCAAGGGCCTGCGCAACGAGATCCAGATCGTCTGCACGATCATGGCGCTCAACCCCGACCACCTGTACGACGTGGTCGCGATCAACGCCGCCTCCTGCTCCACGCAGCTGGCCGGCCTGCCGTTCTCCGGCCCCATCGGCGGTGTCCGGGTCGCCCTGATCCGCAACCAGTGGGTGGCCTTCCCGACCCACACCGAGCTGGAGGAGGCCGTGTTCGACATGGTCGTCGCCGGCCGGGTGCTGGACGACGGCGACGTGGCGATCATGATGGTCGAGGCCGAGGCCACCGACAAGACGATCAGCCTGGTCGCGGGCGGCGTCGAGGCGCCCACCGAGGAGGTCGTGGCCGCCGGTCTGGAGGCCGCGAAGCCGTTCATCAAGGTGCTGTGCAAGGCGCAGTCCGAGCTCGCCGCGAAGGCCGCCAAGCCCACCGGCGAGTTCCCGGTCTTCCTGGACTACCAGGACGACGTCTTCGAGGCGCTTGAGGCCGCGGTCACCGACGAGCTGGCGCAGGCGCTCACCATCGCCGGCAAGCAGGACCGCGAGTCCGAGCTGGACCGGGTCAAGGGCCTGGCCGCCGAGAAGCTGCTGCCGCAGTTCGAGGGGCGCGAGAAGGAGATCTCCGCCGCCTACCGGTCGCTGACCAAGAAGCTGGTCCGCCAGCGCGTGATCCGCGACAAGGTGCGCATCGACGGCCGCGGCGTCACCGACATCCGCACCCTGGCCGCCGAGGTCGAGGCCATCCCGCGCGTGCACGGCTCGGCGCTCTTCGAGCGCGGCGAGACGCAGATCCTGGGCGTCACCACGCTGAACATGCTCCGGATGGAGCAGCAGCTGGACACCCTCGCGCCCGAGACGCGCAAGCGCTACATGCACAACTACAACTTCCCGCCGTACTCCGTCGGTGAGACCGGCCGCGTCGGCTCCCCGAAGCGGCGCGAGATCGGCCACGGCGCCCTCGCCGAGCGCGCCCTGATCCCGGTGCTCCCCACCCGCGAGGAGTTCCCGTACGCCATCCGCCAGGTCTCCGAGGCGCTGGGCTCCAACGGCTCCACCTCGATGGGCTCGGTCTGCGCGTCCACCATGTCGCTGCTCAACGCCGGTGTGCCGCTCAAGGCCCCGGTCGCCGGCATCGCCATGGGCCTGATCTCCCAGGAGATCGACGGCAAGACGCACTACGTGGCGCTCACCGACATCCTCGGTGCCGAGGACGCCTTCGGTGACATGGACTTCAAGGTCGCCGGCACCAAGGACTTCGTGACCGCCCTCCAGCTGGACACCAAGCTGGACGGCATCCCGGCGTCCGTGCTGGCCGCGGCCCTCAAGCAGGCCCGCGACGCCCGCCTGCACATCCTCGACGTGATGATGGAGGCCATCGACTCCCCGGACGAGATGTCCCCGAACGCGCCGCGGATCATCAGCATCAAGATCCCGGTGGACAAGATCGGCGAGGTCATCGGCCCCAAGGGCAAGATGATCAACCAGATCCAGGAGGACACCGGCGCCGACATCTCCATCGAGGACGACGGCACCGTGCTGATCGGCGCGACCGAGGGCTCCCAGGCCGAGGCCGCCCGGGCGATGATCAACCAGATCGCCAACCCGACCATGCCCGAGGTCGGCGAGCGCTACCTGGGCACCGTGGTGAAGACCACGACCTTCGGCGCCTTCGTCTCGCTCATGCCGGGCAAGGACGGTCTGCTGCACATCTCGCAGATCCGCAAGCTCGCCGGCGGCAAGCGCGTGGAGAACGTCGAGGACGTCCTCGGCGTCGGCACCAAGGTGCAGGTCGAGATCGCCGAGATCGACCAGCGGGGCAAGCTCTCGCTGATCCCGGTCGTCGAGGGCGAGGACGGCGAGGCCGACGCGAAGGACGAGTCGGCCAAGTGACAACCCGCTCCACCGCGGCGACGGCCCGCCCCACCACCAAGGGGCGGGCCGTCCGCACGCGGACCCTGCTGCCGGGCACCGACGGAACCGGCACCGTACGCCGCTCCGTGCTGCCCGGCGGGCTGCGCGTGGTCACCGAGACGCTCCCCACGGTCCGCTCGGCCACCTTCGGCATCTGGGCCGCCGTCGGCTCCCGGGACGAGACCCCGGCCCTCAACGGCGCCACGCACTACCTGGAGCACCTGCTCTTCAAGGGCACCTCCCGGCGTACCGCGCTGGACATCTCCGCCGCGATCGACGCGGTCGGCGGCGAGATGAACGCGTTCACCGCCAAGGAGTACACCTGCTACTACGCCAGGGTGCTCGACACCGACCTGCCGCTGGCCATCGACGTGGTCAGCGACATGCTCACCGGCTCCCTGATCCGCCAGGAGGACCTCGACGCCGAGCGCGGCGTCGTCCTGGAGGAGATCGCGATGACCGAGGACGACCCCGGCGACCAGGTGCACGACCTGTTCACCACCGCCCTGCTCGGCGACTCGCCGCTGGGCCGGCCCGTCCTGGGCACAGTGGACACCGTCAACGCCCTCACCCGTGACCAGGTCGCCCGCTTCTACCGCAAGCACTACGACCCCACGCGGCTGGTGGTGGCCGCCGCCGGCAACATCGACCACGCCACCGTGGTCCGCCAGGTCCGGCGTGCCTTCGAGCGGGCGGGCGCCCTGCACGACGCCGCGGCGGTGCCCCTGCCGCCGCGCACCGGCAGCCGCACCCTGCGCGGCACCGGCCGCGTCGAGATCCTCGACCGCCGCACCGAGCAGGCGCACGTCGTCCTCGGCATGCCGGGGCTCTCCCGCACCGACGAGCGCCGCTGGGCGCTCGGGGTGCTCAACGCCGCCCTCGGCGGCGGCATGAGCTCCCGCCTCTTCCAGGAGGTCCGGGAGAAGCGCGGTCTGGCCTACTCGGTGTACTCCTACACCTCCTCCTACGCGGACTGCGGCATGTTCGGCGTGTACGCCGGCTGCCAGCCCCGCCGGGTGCCCGAGGTGCTCAAGATCTGCCGCGACGAGCTCCAGCAGGTCGCCGAGCACGGTCTGGACGACGAGGAGCTGCGCCGCGCCATCGGGCAGCTGGCCGGCTCCACCGTGCTGGGCCTGGAGGACACCGGCGCCCTGATGAACCGGATCGGCAAGAGCGAACTGTGCTGGGGCGAGCAGCTGTCCGTGGACGACATGCTCGCCCGGATCGCCGCCGTCACCCCTGACGAGGTGCGCGCGGTGGCCCGGGACGTCCTGGGCCAGCGGCCCTCTCTCGCCGTGATAGGTCCGGTCAAGGAGAAGCAGGCGGCACGGCTGCACGAGGCCGTCGCGTGAGCCGAACCGTCCACACCCGGTAACACCCGCCCCCCAGGGGGATCGCCCCTTACCGCCAGCATCGACCCGAAGGACCTTCGAACGATGAGCAAGCTGCGAGTGGCCGTCATCGGCGCCAAGGGCCGGATCGGCTCCGAGGCCGTCCGCGCGGTGGACGCCGCCGACGACCTCGACCTGGTCGCCGCCGTCGGCCGGGGCGACCCCCTGGAGGCGCTGACCGAGGCCGGTGCCCAGGTGGCCGTGGAGCTCACCCACCCCGACTCCGTCATGGGCAACCTGGAGTTCTGCGTCCGCAACGGCATCCACGCCGTGGTCGGTACCACCGGCTGGACCCCGGAGCGGCTGGCCACCCTCGAAGGGTGGCTGGCCGGCTCCCCGGACACCGGCGTCCTGATCGCGCCGAACTTCTCCATCGGCGCCGTGCTCACCATGCGCTTCGCCCAGCAGGCCGCCCGCTGGTTCGAGTCCGTCGAGGTCGTCGAGCTGCACCACGACCGCAAGGCCGACGCGCCCAGCGGCACCGCCACCCGCACCGCGCAGCTCATCGCCGCCGCGCGCGACCAGGCCGGCCGGCCGCGCCAGCAGGACCCCACCACGCACGCCCTGGACGGCGCCCGCGGCGCCGACGTCGACGGCGTACCCGTCCACTCGGTCCGGCTGCGCGGCCTTCTGGCCCACCAGGAGGTGCTCTTCGGCGACACCGGGGAGACGCTTACCATCCGGCACGACTCGCTGCACCACAGCAGCTTCATGCCGGGCATCCTGCTCGCCGCCCGCACCGTTCCCGGCGTCCCCGGCCTCACCTTCGGCCTGGAGCACTTCCTGGCCGGGGACGAGGGCGCCGACGGTGCCCGCGGCACCGAGGGCACTGGCTCCGGCCAGGCGCGCGAAGGGGCCTGACACCATGCGCGCCAAGCTGAGCTACGGCATCTCCGCGGTGGTCCTGGTCTTCTACTTCGTCCTGGTCGGCGACCGGGGCGTGCTGCTGATCGCCGACGGCCGGCCGGTCACGGTCGCCTTCGGCGTCGCCGTCCTGGTGCTGCCGCTGATCGGCGCCTGGTTCCTGTGGCACACCACCCAGTTCGCCCGCCACGCCGGCCGGCTGGGCCGGGAGCTGGAGGCCGAGGGCGGCCTGCCCGTCGACGAACTGGTCCGCACCCCCGGCGGCCGGATCGACCGCGGCTCCGCCGACGCCGTCTTCGCCAGGCGGCAGGCCGAGACCGAGGCCGCCCCGGACGACTGGCGCAACTGGTTCCGGCTCGCGGTGGCCTACTTCGACGCCCGCGACACGCCGAGGGCCCGCAAGGCCATGCAGCGCGCCATCGCGCTGCACGACGGCCGACCCGTCCCCGGCGCGCCCCGCCAGAAGGCACGTCCGCGGGCGTAGGTCCGTACGGAGGGCTTGAGGGGGCCTGTGCGGGCCCTGGGACGGGGCGCACAGCGCTCCTGGTGCGAGCGGGACGGGCGGGGACCGGCGAGACGCGTGGAGGCTCGCGAGAGCCGCTGGGAGGCCGCAGCCAGGGCAGGGGCGACCACGCTGACCAAGGCGGAACCAAGGCGGAACCAAGGCCGTACCGAGGCCGACCAGTGGACGGCCCAGGGCCGGGTCGGGGTCCCTCAGCGCAGCTCCGTGGCCCAGCCCTCCAGCGCGTCCGCGGCGACGTCGAACGCCTCCCCGCGGCCCAGGAAGTCCGCGTTGTGGCTGGTCATGATCGGCCGCAGCGGTCCGCCGCGGCGGCTGATGACCAGCGCCTGCCCCTGTACGCTGCGCGGCGTACCCAGCACCCGCACGGGCTGCTGCGCCGTCCGGACCGACGCCACGTGCTGCCAGCGCACCGTCACGGTGCTGAAGTAGCCGACCTGGCGCAGTCCCTTGCCGCTGATCCACACCCCCATCCGCAGCAGGCGGAGGGTGGCCGCGATCACCAGGACGGCCAGCACCAGCAGCACGCCGCCGCCCTGGACGCTCTTGGCCGCCACCATGATCAGCGCGGCGAACAGCAGATAGGCGGCCAGCATCAGTGCCAGCGCCGCCACGGCCACCCTCCACGGTCCCGGGCGGTACGGGCGCATCCACCGGTCCCGCACCTCGTGCGGTAGCGGGCGGCCGGTCGCCTGGAGGTCGTCGACAGCGGGAGCGGAGCGGAAGGGCAGGGACACGCGGACTTTTCCTCTTCGGTTCCGTCTGGGTGCGGGGCTACGACCGGTGAGGCTATCCGCCTCGGCCGACCGGGTCCAAGCCGCACGGCCGGGCAGCTCAAAGGACCGGGCGACGGCGTCTAGGCTGAACGGCGCACCACACACCACAGGAAAGGGGACCCCCGTGCCCACCGAACCCTCCGCCGCGGAGTCGGCGGCGCCCCCCGTGCGCTTCCGGGAGGACGTCACCGTCGAACTCGTCAAGCACAGCGCGTCGGACACCGACGTCCTGTGGGCGGCCCGGGTCTCCACCGCGGGCGAGCAGTCCCTGGACGAGCTGGGCAAGGCCCCCGAACGCTCGAAGGGCCTGATCAACTACCTGATGCGGGACCGCCACGGCAGCCCGTTCGAGCACAACTCGATGACCTTCTTCGTCAGCGCGCCGATCTTCGTCTTCCGCGAGTTCCAGCGGCACCGCGTCGGCTGGTCGTACAACGAGGAGTCGGGCCGCTACCGCGAGCTCCAGCCGGTGTTCTACGTTCCCGCGCCCGACCGCAAGCTGGTCCAGGAGGGCCGGCCGGGCAAGTACGAGTTCGTCGACGGCACGCCGGACCAGCACAAGGCCGCCGTCGCCGCGATGGAGGAGTCCTACGTGCGCTCCTACCAGGCGTACCAGGAGATGCTCGCGGCCGGCATCGCCCGCGAGGTGGCCCGCGCCACCCTGCCGGTGGGGCTGTTCTCGTCGATGTACGCCACCTGCAACGCGCGCTCCCTGATGCACTTCCTCGGGTTGCGGACCACCCACGAGCTCGCCAGCGTCCCCACCTTCCCGCAGCGCGAGATCGAGATGGTCGCCGAGCAGATGGAGGCCGCCTGGGCCGAGCTGATGCCGCTCACCCACGCGGCGTTCAACGCCAACGGCCGAGTGGCCCCGTAAAATCTGTCCGAAGTGTTCCGATTGCAGCGGTTCGAGAAGTTCATCTACGCTGCAGAAACGGACTCCGGTGCTGCTTGAACCCCCGAGCAGGCAGCGCCGGGGTCCTCAACGCGCGACCGGCCGTCCACACCCCGCAGGTACCACGGCTGCGCCGCGCATCACACACCAAGTACCGTGGGATTCATGGCTCCGACCTCCACCTCCGCCGCCCCCTTCGGGCGGGTGCTGACCGCCATGGTCACGCCGTTCACCGCTGACGGCGCCCTCGATCTCGACGGCGCGCAGCGGCTCGCCGCCCATCTCGTGGACGCCGGCAACGACGGCCTGGTCGTCAACGGCACCACCGGAGAGTCGCCCACCACCAGCGACGACGAGAAGGAACAGCTGGTCAGGGCGGTCGTCGAAGCCGTCGGCGAACGGGCGGCCGTGGTCGCCGGCGCCGGCACCAACGACACCGCCCACAGCGTCGAGCTCGCCCGCCGTGCCGAGCGGGCGGGCGCCCACGGTCTGCTCACCGTCACGCCGTACTACAGCAAGCCCCCGCAGGAGGGCCTCTACCGGCACTTCACCGCGATCGCCGACGCCACCGGGCTGCCGGTCATGCTCTACGACATCCCCGGCCGCAGCGGCGTCCCGATCGAGACCGAGACCCTCGTCCGGCTCGCCGAGCACCCGCGGATCGTCGCCAACAAGGACGCCAAGGGGGACCTGGGCGCCGCCGGCTGGGCGATGGCCCGCAGCGGCCTGGCCTGGTACTCCGGCGACGACATGCTCAACCTCCCGCTGCTGGCCATCGGCGCCGTCGGCTTCGTCTCGGTCGTCGGCCACGTCGTCACGCCGGAGCTGCGCGCCCTGCTGGACGCGCACACCAGCGGCGACACGGCGAAGGCCGCAGAGATCCACCAGCGCCTGCTGCCCGTCTTCACCGGCATGTTCCGCGCCCAGGGCGTCGTCACCGCCAAGGCGGCCCTGGCGATGCGCGGACTGCCCGCCGGGCCGCTCCGGCTCCCCCTCGTCGGGCTCGACGAGGCCGGGACCGCGCAGCTCAGGAAGGACCTCGCCGATGGCGGGGTAGGGCTGTGAACACCAGGACTTCACAACTGAATACCGCACGCGAAAGCCGGGACCACCGGCGAACGGACACTGACATCGCGCACGCCGCGCCGCCCGCTCCGGGCCCGCGGCGTGCGCTGTAGGGAGAAACCCTTTGAGCCATCCGCACCCTGAACTGGGCTCCCCGCCGCCTCTCGCCGAAGGGGGGCTGCGCATCACCCCGCTCGGCGGCCTCGGCGAGATCGGCCGCAACATGACCGTCCTCGAATTCGGCGGCCGACTCCTGATCGTCGACTGCGGCGTCCTCTTCCCCGAGGAGGAGCAGCCCGGCATCGACCTGATCCTGCCCGACTTCAGCTCCATCCGCGACCGCCTGGACGACGTGGTCGGGGTCATCCTGACCCACGGCCACGAGGACCACATCGGCGCCGTCCCCTACCTCCTGCGGGAGAAGGACGACATCCCGCTGGTGGGCTCCAAGCTCACCCTCGCGCTCGTCGAGGCGAAGCTCCAGGAGCACCGCATCCGCCCCTACGCCCTGGAGGTCAAGGAGGGCGACCGGGAGCGCATCGGACCGTTCGACTGCGAGTTCGTCGCGGTCAACCACTCGATCCCCGACGCGCTCGCCGTGGCCATCCGCACCCCGGCGGGCATGGTCGTCCTCACCGGCGACTTCAAGATGGACCAGCTCCCGCTGGACGGCAGGCTGACCGACCTGCACGCCTTCGCGCGCCTCGGCGAGGAGGGCATCGACCTGCTCCTGGCCGACTCCACCAACGCCGAGGTCCCGGGCTTCGTCCCGCACGAGCGGGACATCTCCAACGTGCTGCGGCAGACCTTCGCGCGGGCCGAGAAGCGGATCATCGTCGCCAGCTTCGCCAGCCACGTCCACCGCATCCAGCAGGTACTCGACGCGGCCCACGAGCGCGGCCGCAAGGTCGCCTTCGTCGGGCGTTCGATGGTCCGCAACATGGGTATCGCCCGCGACCTGGGCTACCTCAAGGTGCCGCCGGGGCTCATCGTCGACGTCAAGGTGCTCGACGACCTCCCGGACGAGAAGGTGGTCCTCGTCTGTACCGGCTCCCAGGGCGAGCCGATGGCCGCGCTGTCCCGGATGGCCAACCGCGACCACCAGATCCGCATCGTCGAGGGCGACACCGTCATCCTCGCCTCCTCCCTGATCCCGGGGAACGAGAACGCGGTGTACCGGGTGATCAACGGCCTGACCCGGTGGGGTGCCGACGTCGTCCACAAGGGCAACGCCAAGGTGCACGTCTCCGGCCACGCCTCCGCCGGCGAGCTGCTGTACTTCTACAACATCTGCAAGCCGCGGAACCTGATGCCGGTCCACGGCGAATGGCGCCATCTGCGGGCCAACGCCGAACTCGGCCAGCTCACCGGAGTTCCCAAGGAGCGCTGCGTCATCGCCGAGGACGGCGTCGCCGTCGACCTGGTCGGCGGGGTGGCCAAGATCGTCGGCAAGGTGCAGGCGGGGTACGTGTACGTGGACGGGCTCTCCGTCGGCGACGTCACCGAGACCTCGCTCAAGGACCGCCGCATCCTCGGCGAGGAGGGCATCGTCTCGGTCTTCGTCGTCGTGGACAGCACGACGGGCAAGATCGTCGGTGGCCCCAACATCCATGCCCGCGGCTCCGGTATCGAGGACGACGCTTTCACCGCGGTCATTCCCAAGATCGAGGAAGGGCTGTCGCGTTCGGCCTCGGACGGGGTCATGGAGACGCGTCAGATCCAGCAGATCATCCGCCGTGCCGTCGGCAAGTGGGTGTCCGACACCTACCGCCGGCGCCCGATGATCCTGCCGGTGATCGTCGAGGTCTGACACTGGTCTGACGTACCGTCAACACCACACCGACGAGCGGGCCACCGGATTTGCATCCGGTGGCCCGCTCCAGTACCTTGGCACAACCGCCTCGACGAGAACCGCGGAAACATGTGTTCTCGCAACGGGGTTGGTAAATCCGACTCGAAAGATCCTGATAGAGTCGGAGACGCAAAAAGAGCAGTAAGAAAGCAAAGCCCCGCTGACCGGGGGTCAGACACTGAAAAGCGTCTGATAGAGTCGGAAACGCAGAACGAAAGAAAAACCCCGCCGACGGGGATCGGACGCTGGAAAGCGTCTGATAGAGTCGGAGACACGAAGGGAAAGCCTGGAGGGCAGCCGGAGACGGTGACCGAAGGAAGCGTCCGTTCCTTGAGAACTCAACAGCGTGCCAAAAGTCAACGCCAGATATGTTGATACCCCGTCTCTCGGAGATCATCTCTGAGGACGAGGTTCCTTTGAAGAAAAACACACAGCGAGGACGCTGTGCACGGTCCGGCTTATTCCGTTGGACTGTGCCGCTCTTTCGCGGGTGTTGCCAGGATTACCTGGAAGCATTCACGGAGAGTTTGATCCTGGCTCAGGACGAACGCTGGCGGCGTGCTTAACACATGCAAGTCGAACGGTGAAGCCCTTCGGGGTGGATCAGTGGCGAACGGGTGAGTAACACGTGGGCAATCTGCCCTGCACTCTGGGACAAGCCCTGGAAACGGGGTCTAATACCGGATACGACCTGTCCTCGCATGGGGACGGGTGGAAAGCTCCGGCGGTGCAGGATGAGCCCGCGGCCTATCAGCTTGTTGGTGGGGTGATGGCCTACCAAGGCGACGACGGGTAGCCGGCCTGAGAGGGCGACCGGCCACACTGGGACTGAGACACGGCCCAGACTCCTACGGGAGGCAGCAGTGGGGAATATTGCACAATGGGCGAAAGCCTGATGCAGCGACGCCGCGTGAGGGATGACGGCCTTCGGGTTGTAAACCTCTTTCAGCAGGGAAGAAGCGCAAGTGACGGTACCTGCAGAAGAAGCACCGGCTAACTACGTGCCAGCAGCCGCGGTAATACGTAGGGTGCGAGCGTTGTCCGGAATTATTGGGCGTAAAGAGCTCGTAGGCGGTTTGTCACGTCGGATGTGAAAGCCCGGGGCTTAACTCCGGGTCTGCATTCGATACGGGCAGGCTAGAGTTCGGTAGGGGAGATCGGAATTCCTGGTGTAGCGGTGAAATGCGCAGATATCAGGAGGAACACCGGTGGCGAAGGCGGATCTCTGGGCCGATACTGACGCTGAGGAGCGAAAGCGTGGGGAGCGAACAGGATTAGATACCCTGGTAGTCCACGCCGTAAACGTTGGGAACTAGGTGTGGGCGACATTCCACGTCGTCCGTGCCGCAGCTAACGCATTAAGTTCCCCGCCTGGGGAGTACGGCCGCAAGGCTAAAACTCAAAGGAATTGACGGGGGCCCGCACAAGCGGCGGAGCATGTGGCTTAATTCGACGCAACGCGAAGAACCTTACCAAGGCTTGACATACACCAGAAAGCTCTGGAGACAGAGCCCCCCTTGTGGTTGGTGTACAGGTGGTGCATGGCTGTCGTCAGCTCGTGTCGTGAGATGTTGGGTTAAGTCCCGCAACGAGCGCAACCCTTGTCCTGTGTTGCCAGCAGGCCCTTGTGGTGCTGGGGACTCACAGGAGACCGCCGGGGTCAACTCGGAGGAAGGTGGGGACGACGTCAAGTCATCATGCCCCTTATGTCTTGGGCTGCACACGTGCTACAATGGCCGGTACAATGAGCTGCGATACCGTGAGGTGGAGCGAATCTCAAAAAGCCGGTCTCAGTTCGGATTGGGGTCTGCAACTCGACCCCATGAAGTCGGAGTCGCTAGTAATCGCAGATCAGCATTGCTGCGGTGAATACGTTCCCGGGCCTTGTACACACCGCCCGTCACGTCACGAAAGTCGGTAACACCCGAAGCCGGCGGCCTAACCCCTTGTGGGAGGGAGTCGTCGAAGGTGGGACTGGCGATTGGGACGAAGTCGTAACAAGGTAGCCGTACCGGAAGGTGCGGCTGGATCACCTCCTTTCTAAGGAGCACTTCCTACCATCGCAAGGTGGTCAGGGGGCCAGTTCATCGGCGAGTGTCCGGTGCTGGTTGCTCATGGGTGGAACGTTGACTATTCGGCACTGCCTCGGGATGGGGTTTCGTTAGTACTGCTTCGGCGTGGAAAGCGAGGGTTCATCGTGGGTGGTGTCGGGCACGCTGTTGGGTCCTGAGGGAATGCCGTTGGTGTTCCTTCGTGTTATCGGGACCTGTCGGATCATGCTTTCGGGTGTGGTTTGTGGGTGACCGGTCGTGGCTTGAGAACTGAACAGTGGACGCGAGCATCTGTGGCCAATTTATTAAGGGCGCACGGTGGATGCCTTGGCACCAGGAACCGATGAAGGACGTGGGAGGCCACGATAGGCCCCGGGGAGCTGTCAACCAAGCTTTGATCCGGGGGTGTCCGAATGGGGAAACCCGGCAGTCGTCATGGGCTGTCACCCGCTGCTGAACTCATAGGCAGTGTGGAGGGAACGCGGGGAAGTGAAACATCTCAGTACCCGCAGGAAGAGAAAACAACCGTGATTCCGGGAGTAGTGGCGAGCGAAACCGGATGAGGCCAAACCGTTGGCGTGTGATACCCGGCAGGGGTTGCGTCAGCGGGGTTGTGGGAGTTTCCTTGATCGGTCTGCCGGCCGGTCGGAGAGTCAGAAACCGTATGTGTAGGCGAAGGGCATGCGAAAGGCCCGGCGTAGAGGGTAAGACCCCCGTAGCTGAAATGTGTACGGCTCTCTTGGAGATCACCCAAGTAGCACAGGGCCCGAGAAATCCTGTGTGAATCTGGCGGGACCACCCGTTAAGCCTAAATATTCCCTGGTGACCGATAGCGGATAGTACCGTGAGGGAATGGTGAAAAGTACCGCGGGAGCGGAGTGAAATAGTACCTGAAACCGTGTGCCTACAAGCCGTGGGAGCGTCGCATACAGGACTTGTCCTGTATGTCGTGACTGCGTGCCTTTTGAAGAATGAGCCTGCGAGTTTGCGGTGTGTTGCGAGGTTAACCCGTGTGGGGGAGCCGTAGCGAAAGCGAGTCCGAATAGGGCGTTTCAGTAGCACGCTCAAGACCCGAAGCGGAGTGATCTAGCCATGGGCAGGTTGAAGCGCGGGTAAGACCGTGTGGAGGACCGAACCCACCAGGGTTGAAAACCTGGGGGATGACCTGTGGTTAGGGGTGAAAGGCCAATCAAACTCCGTGATAGCTGGTTCTCCCCGAAATGCATTTAGGTGCAGCGTCGTGTGTTTCTTGCCGGAGGTAGAGCACTGGATAGGCGATGGGCCCTACCGGGTTACTGACCTTAGCCAAACTCCGAATGCCGGTAAGTGAGAGCGCGGCAGTGAGACTGTGGGGGATAAGCTCCATGGTCGAGAGGGAAACAGCCCAGAGCATCGACTAAGGCCCCTAAGCGTATGCTAAGTGGGAAAGGATGTGGAGTCGCAGAGACAACCAGGAGGTTGGCTTAGAAGCAGCCACCCTTGAAAGAGTGCGTAATAGCTCACTGGTCTAGTGATTCTGCGCCGACAATGTAGCGGGGCTCAAGTATACCGCCGAAGTCGTGTCATTGCAGCAATACCCCCAACGGGGGCTGTGATGGGTAGGGGAGCGTCGTGTGCCGGGTGAAGCCGCACTGGAAGGTAGTGGTGGACGGTTCACGAGTGAGAATGCAGGCATGAGTAGCGATTCAAACGTGGGAAACGTTTGCGCCGATTGACTAAGGGTTCCTGGGTCAAGCTGATCTGCCCAGGGTAAGTCGGGACCTAAGGCGAGGCCGACAGGCGTAGTCGATGGACAACCGGTTGATATTCCGGTACCCGCTATGAAGCGCCCAGTATCGAATCCTCTGATGCTAAGGCCGTGAAGCCGCCCTTGATCTCTTCGGAGTGATGGGGAGTGGTGGAGCCGCTGATCCGAGGGGGTAGTAGGTAAGTGATGGGGTGACGCAGGAAGGTAGTCCAGCCCGGGCGGTGGTTGTCCCGGGGTAAGGGTGTAGCCCGGACGGTAGGTAAATCCGTCGTCCATGCAGGGTGAGACCTGATGCCGAGCCGATTGTGGTGAAGTGGATGATCCTATGCTGTCGAGAAAAGCCTCTAGCGAGTTTCATGGCGGCCCGTACCCTAAACCGACTCAGGTGGTCAGGTAGAGAATACCGAGGCGTTCGGGTGAACTATGGTTAAGGAACTCGGCAAAATGCCCCCGTAACTTCGGGAGAAGGGGGGCCATTCCTGGTGATGGGCCTTGCGCTCTGAGCTGGGGGTGGCCGCAGAGACCAGCGAGAAGCGACTGTTTACTAAAAACACAGGTCCGTGCGAAGCCGTAAGGCGATGTATACGGACTGACGCCTGCCCGGTGCTGGAACGTTAAGGGGACCGGTTAGTCACATTTCGGTGTGGCGAAGCTGAGAACTTAAGCGCCAGTAAACGGCGGTGGTAACTATAACCATCCTAAGGTAGCGAAATTCCTTGTCGGGTAAGTTCCGACCTGCACGAATGGCGTAACGACTTCTCGACTGTCTCAACCATAGGCCCGGTGAAATTGCACTACGAGTAAAGATGCTCGTTTCGCGCAGCAGGACGGAAAGACCCCGGGACCTTTACTATAGCTTGATATTGGTGTTCGGTTCGGCTTGTGTAGGATAGGTGGGAGACTGTGAGACCATGGCGCCAGCCGTGGTGGAGTCGCTGTTGAAATACCACTCTGGTCGTGCTGGATGTCTAACCTCGGTCCGTGATCCGGATCAGGGACAGTGTCTGGTGGGTAGTTTAACTGGGGCGGTTGCCTCCTAAAGGGTAACGGAGGCGCCCAAAGGTTCCCTCAGCCTGGTTGGCAATCAGGTGGTGAGTGTAAGTGCACAAGGGAGCTTGACTGTGAGACTGACGGGTCGAGCAGGTACGAAAGTAGGGACTAGTGATCCGGCGGTGGCTTGTGGAAGCGCCGTCGCTCAACGGATAAAAGGTACCCCGGGGATAACAGGCTGATCTTCCCCAAGAGTCCATATCGACGGGATGGTTTGGCACCTCGATGTCGGCTCGTCGCATCCTGGGGCTGGAGTCGGTCCCAAGGGTTGGGCTGTTCGCCCATTAAAGCGGTACGCGAGCTGGGTTTAGAACGTCGTGAGACAGTTCGGTCCCTATCCGCTGCGCGCGTTGGAGTCTTGAGAAGGGCTGTCCCTAGTACGAGAGGACCGGGACGGACGGACCTCTGGTGTGCCAGTTGTTCTGCCAAGGGCATGGCTGGTTGGCTACGTTCGGGAGGGATAACCGCTGAAAGCATCTAAGCGGGAAGCCTGCTTCGAGATGAGGACTCCCACCCCCTTGAGGGGGTAAGGCTCCCAGTAGACGACTGGGTTGATAGGCCGGATGTGGAAGCACCGTGAGGTGTGGAGCTGACCGGTACTAATAGGCCGAGGGATTGTCCATGTATGCTCGCGTCCACTGTTTGGTTCCCGGGTTGCGAAAGGTCGCACCGGTGAACTGGTTAATTGAAGATCGTGCTGGTTCCTGGAGCCTTGTCGACGCCCCTGTGTGATGGGGGTGGCCCGATAGAGTTTCGGTGGTCATAGCGAGAGGGAAACGCCCGGTTACATTCCGAACCCGGAAGCTAAGCCTTTCAGCGCCGATGGTACTGCAGGGGGGACCCTGTGGGAGAGTAGGACGCCGCCGAACAAGTTTTCATAAGACACCCCGGCCCCCGAGATTATCTCGGGGGCCGGGGTGTTTTTGCTGTTCGTTACCTTTGCGTTCACGTCCTGCCGGGACCCTGGGACTGGAAAGCCCCCACAGCCGGAGGTGTGGAGACGTGCAGCAGATGACCACTGCTCGACCCGGAGGACGGGACAGGACGGTCTCCGAGATGACCGCGACGGCGCTGGGCGCCACCCTCACCCGGATCGGTATCGGTCCCGGTGACCAGGTGATTGTGCCGTCCTACGGGCCCAGTGCGCCCGCCGACGGGGCCCGGCTGGCCGGGGCGACACCGGTCTTCGCCGACATCGACCCGCGCACCCTCTGCCTCTCGGCGGACGCCGTGGCCGCGGCCGTGACGGCCGGCACGGCCGCTGTCATCCCCGTGAACCTCTTCGGGTATCCCGCTCCGGTGGAGAGCCTCGGACGTATCGCACGGCAGCACGGGCTTGCCCTCATCGAAGAGGCGCCCCTGGAGGAGGACTTGGGCGAGACCGCCCGCCGCCGGGCCCGGGCCCGCTTCCTGGACTCGGCGTTGACCGGGGTCATCGTCCCCTACGTCGAGCCCGGGGCGTACCACCGCTACCACCGCTACACGGTGCGGATACCCGGCAACGGGCGGCCCGACCGGGACGCCTACGCGAGGGCGCTGGCCGCGCGTGGAGTGCGGGCCGAGATCGCCGTGCCCACGCCGGTCCACCGGCTCCCCGCGCACCGCGCCATCGGCATCCCCGGCCTGCCGCAGACCGAGCTGGCCGCGGCGGACACGCTGTCCCTGCCGATCGACTCGTTCACCGGAGAGCGGGAGTTGACCCGTCTCGCCGCGGTCTGCAACCAGCTCGGCCGCCTCGTCTGACAAGGTTGGCGAGCACCCCTCGCGATGGGATAAGATCTTCCCATCGACGCGCCCCAATAGCTCAGTCGGTAGAGCGTCTCCATGGTAAGGAGAAGGTCTACGGTTCGATTCCGTATTGGGGCTCGGACAACGAAAGGCCCCCGCTGCGGCGGGGGCCTTTCGCATGTCCACAGCTCCTCTGCGGGCGCCGGCGGCCAGGGGCACCTCGCCGCCGCCAGGGAGCCGGCCCGTCCCAGGCAGGAGGCTGTTGGGGCCGCCCCGGGCCGGGAGACGCGCCCAACCGGCCGCTCCCTCCCTACGAGGCGGGCAGTGCCGGGAGACGCATCGCCAGGATGGCCATGTCGTCCGACGGAGCGTCCGCCGCGAAGCGCTCGACGGCCCGCAGGATGCGGGCGGCGACCGCGCCGGCCGTCAGGCCCGTACAGGTGGCCAGGACGTCCGCCAGCCCGTCGTCGCCCAGCATGCGGCTGCCCTCGCGGCGTTCGGTGACGCCGTCGGTCACGCACAGCATGACGTCGCCGGGCTGGAGGACGGCCGTCTCCTCGTAGAGCTCCAGGTCCTCCATGACGCCCAGCAGCGGCTGCGGTTCGGCCACCGGGGAGACCGCGCCGTCCGGGCGCAGCCGCAGCGGCAGGGGGTGCCCGGCGCAGACCATCCGCAGCTCGGCGCTGCCGTCCTCCTGGGGCCGCACCTCGCCGTAGAGGAGGGTGAGGAAGCGGCTGCGGGCGCCCTCGTCGAGGATCGCCGCGTTCAGGCGCTCCAGGACGGCCGGGCCGCCCAGGCCCTCGCGGGCCAGCAGCCGCAGCGCGTGGCGGGCCAGCCCGGTCACCGCGGCGGCCTCCGGCCCGGTGCCGCAGACGTCGCCGATGGCGAAGCCCCAGCAGCCCTCGCGGATCGGGAAGACGTCGTAGAAGTCGCCGCCCACCTCGTTGCCCTCGCCGGCCGCGCGGTAGATGACCTCCACCTCGACGCCGGGCACGTGCGGCAGCTCCGGGGGCAGCAGGCTGCGCTGGAGTGCCTGGCTGATGGCGGTGCGTTCGCTGTAGAGGCGGGCGTTGTCCAGGGCGAGCGCCGCCCGTCGCGAGAGGTCCTCGGCGAGCTCCAGGATCTCCTGGCGGAAACGCTCGTCCGTGGGCCGGCCCAGGGTGAGCATGCCGATGACGCGGTTGCGGGCCACCAGCGGCAGGACCACCGTCTCGCCGCCGACCGCGGCGGCCGTGGCCAGGGCCACACTCGGTCCCGGGCCGGGCCTGCCGCCGTTGGAGGAGCCGAGGCCCAGGCTGCGCAGGGACGCGCGCAGGGCGCTGGAGTGGGCCGCGTCGGCCGGCGCCGTCCACACCCTGGCCCCGGGGGTCGGGTCGGGCTCCGGCGGGCGGACCTGCTGGAGCAGGGCCTTGATGCCGTCGATGCGGTCCTCGTCCTCGTGCAGGACGAAGGCGAGCTCGGGTTCGGCCCGTTCGGCGATGGTGTAGACGGCGCACCAGGTGGCCAGGACGGGGACGGTCATCTGCGCCATGAGGGCGAGCGTCTGGTCGCGTTCCAGCGTGCCCGCGAGCAGGTCGGACGCCTCCACCAGGAACGACAGGGAGCCGCGGCGCATCCGCTCCAGCTCGGTGAGGCGGGCGCTCTCCACGGCGAGGGCGATCCGGTCGGCGGCGAACTGCAGGCGCAGCGCCTCCTGGTTCGTGAAGCGGCCGGGCGCCTCCGCGGCCACACCCAGCGAACCGGTCAGCCGGCCCTCCACCTTGAGCGGCACGGTGACGACCGAGCGCATGCCGGTGCCGGACAGCAGCGGCACGGCGCCGGGCACCGCGGTGAGGTCCTCGTGCACGGCGGGCATCCGGGCGCTGCCGTAGCGGCCCGTGCCGGCCTCGACCGGTACCCGGGCGAAGCGCTGGCGGGCCGAGGGCAGGCCGGTGGAGGCCCGTACCTCCAGCTCCGTCTCGTCGTCGGTGGCCAGCAGTAGGTAGGCGGCGTCGCCGTCGAGCATGTCGCGGGCGCGCTCGACGGTGCGCTGGAGGAGGCCGTCGAGGTCGTCGGGGGTGGGGGTGCCGATGAAGCCCTCGAAGGCGTCGGCGGCCTTGCCCCGCTGGGCCGTCCCGGAGTCGCCGCCGGAGCCGCCGTTGCGGGCGGGGGACTGGAGCACCGCCCGCTCCTCGGCCCGCACCAGCAGGCACACGGTGGAGGGTTCGCCGGCGCTGTCGCGGACCCGCAGGTGGGAGCCGTAGACGGGCAGCACGCGGCCGGCCGCGTCCCGCATGCCGTAGGTGCCCTCCCAGCGGGAGAGTTGGAGGGCGTCGGCCAGGCCGATGCCGGTGCCGGGGGTCTGGGGCCAGGCGGCGAGGTCCGCGAGGGACTTGCCCACGATGTCGGAGGCGGGGTGGCCGAAGAGGTCGGCGGCGTCGTCGTTCCACCGGGTGATCACCGAGCCGCGGTCCACCTGCACGACGGCGACGCGGACCCGCTCGTCGGCGACGGGCAGTACGGCGGTGGGCAGCAGCGGGCCGGCGGAGCGGGTGCCCGCGGGGCGTTCGGGCAGGTCGAGCTGGAACCAGACGTGCTTGCCCGTGGGCGTGTACTCAACGCCCCAGCGGGTGGCCAGGGCGGTGCACAGCATGAGGCCGCGGCCGCCCTCGTTGTCGGTGTCCCGGAACTGGCGGCCGCGCGGCTGCATCGGCACCTCGCGCTCGGGGTAGTGGTCGGCGACCTCGACCCGTACCGCCGTGTCGTAGCGCAGGCACTGCACGTCGGCGGCGGTGCCCGCGTGCACCACGGCGTTGGTGACGAGTTCGCTGGTGAGCACGACCGCGTCGTCGACGACGTCGGCGAAGCCCCAGCCGTGCAGCGTGTCCCGGACGAAGGCGCGGGCGACCGCGACCGAACGCCCCACCGGTTCGAAGGTGGCCGCTGCCCGCGCCGTGATCACCGCGCTCCTCACTGGTCGTGTCGGCCCGGGCTCCGCCCGCGCCTTCCTGACGGTCGCCCGGACGCTGTCCGGGCGCCGCTGTCGGCGGCATCCTGGGTGTGTGCCCGTCTGCGGGCGACCCGGTGCCAGGTTACTTACCCACCGGGGCCGCGCGTGCGCCGGTTGCCGCTGATTCCACCCCGAGGGTGGGGTGTGCGGGCCCCGTTACGGACCGATTGCGGTCCGATGCTGCCGAACCGTTATGGCCGGACGGGGACGTAGTGAAACACTGGGCATGTTCTGAACGCAGCACGGTCGCATCCTCTCGGGTCGTCTGCGGGTCGATCGACCCTCCAGGAGGGACACGGTGGAGTCTGGCGCATCGGCGCGGGGCACGGTCACGCGTACGAAGAACGGGCGATCCCGTGGCAGCGGGACGGTAGAGGTCGACGCGGCGGCGCTGGCGAAGCTCCAACAGGCGCTGGCGGCGATGCGGGACGGGAACTTCCGCAGGAGGCTGCAGCCGAGCGGTGACGGGCCGCTGGCCGAGATCGCCCTGCTGTTCAACGAGGTCGCCGACCGCAACCAGCACCTGACGGGGGAGCTGGCCCGGGTGCGGCGGGTCGTGGGGCGCGACGGGAAGCTCACCGAGCGGCTGGAGTCCGGCGACAGCCGGGGCGCCTGGGCGGCCGCCATCGAGGCGTCGAACGCACTGGTCGACGACCTTGTGCGGCCGGTCTCGGAGGTCGGCCGGGTGCTGTCCGCGGTCGCCGAGGGCGACCTGGAGCAGCGGATGGACCTGCGCGCGCAGAACGCGGACGGGTCGGCGCATCCGCTGCGCGGCGAGTTCCTGAAGGTGGGCCGGACCGTCAACGGGCTGGTCGACCAGCTGTCGGCGTTCACCGACGAGGTGACGCGGGTCGCCAGCGAGGTCGGCACCGAGGGCAAGCTGGGCGGCCAGGCGAAGGTGCGGGGGATGTCGGGGTCCTGGAAGGACCTGACGGACTCGGTCAACACCATGGCGTACCGGCTGACCGCACAGGTGCGCGACATCGCCCTGGTCACCACCGCGGTGGCCAAGGGCGACCTTTCGCGCAAGGTCACCGTCCACGTGGCCGGCGAGATGCTGGAGCTGAAGAACACCGTCAACACGATGGTGGACACGCTGTCGTCGTTCTCCTCCGAGGTGATCCGGGTCTCCCGGGAGGTCGGCACCGAGGGCGAGCTCGGCGGCCAGGCGAAGGTGCCGGGCGTGGCGGGGGTCTGGAAGGACCTCACCGACTCGGTGAACCTGATGGCCGGCAACCTCACCGCCCAGGTGCGTGAGATCGCCCAGGTGACGACGGCGGTCGCCAACGGCGACCTGACGCAGAAGATCACCATCGGCGCGCGCGGTGAGATGGCGCAGCTGGCCGAGACGATCAACGCGATGACGGAGACGCTGCGCACGTTCTCCGGCGAGGTGACCCGGGTGGCCGGGGAGATCGGCGCCGAGGGGCAGTTGGGCGGCCAGGCGCACGTGCCGGGCGCCGCGGGGACGTGGAAGGACCTGACGGACTCCGTCAACACGGCGTTCCGGAACCTGACGGCGCAGGTCCGCGACATCGCGCAGGTGACGACGGCGGTGGCCGGCGGCGACCTGTCGCAGAAGGTCACGGTGGACGTCTCCGGCGAGATGCTGGAGCTGAAGAACACCGTGAACACGATGGTGGACCAGCTGTCGGCGTTCGGCTCCGAGGTGACGCGGGTGGCCCGCGAGGTCGGCGTCGAGGGCCAGTTGGGCGGCCAGGCGGCGGTTCCGGGTGCGGCGGGGACGTGGAAGGACCTGACGGACTCCGTCAACACGGCGTTCCGGAACCTGACGGCGCAGGTCCGCAACATCGCGCAGGTGACCACCGCGGTGGCCAACGGCGACCTGTCGCAGAAGGTCACGGTGGACGTCTCCGGCGAGATGCTGGAGCTGAAGAACACCGTCAACCGCATGGTGGACCAGCTGAGCTCGTTCTCGCAGCAGGTCACGCGGATGGCGCGGGACGTGGGCACCGAGGGCCGGCTGGGCGGCCAGGCCCGTGTCGACGGCGTCTCCGGGACGTGGAAGGACCTGACGGACTCCGTCAACTTCATGGCGGGCAACCTGACGTCCCAGGTGCGGCAGATCGCGCAGGTGACGACGGCGGTGGCGCGCGGCGACCTGTCGCAGAAGATCGACGTGGACGCCCGCGGCGAGATCCTGGAGCTGAAGAACACCATCAACACGATGGTGGACCAGCTGTCCTCGTTCGCCGACCAGGTCACCAGGGTGGCCCGCGAGGTCGGCACCGACGGACGGCTCGGCGGCCAGGCGCAGGTGCCCGGAGTGGCCGGTGTGTGGCGCGACCTGACGGACTCCGTCAACTTCATGGCGGGCAACCTGACCGCCCAGGTGCGCAACATCGCCCAGGTGGCCACGGCGGTGGCGCGCGGCGACCTGTCGCAGAAGATCGAGGTCGACGCCAAGGGCGAGATCCTCGAACTGAAGAACACCCTGAACACGATGGTGGACCAGCTGTCGTCGTTCGCCGAGCAGGTGACCCGGGTGGCCCGCGAGGTGGGCACGGAGGGCATCCTGGGCGGCCAGGCCGAGGTCAAGGGTGTCAGCGGCACCTGGAAGGACCTGACGCAGTCGGTCAACTTCATGGCCAACAACCTGACCTCCCAGGTGCGGAACATCGCCGACGTGACGTCGGCGGTGGCCTCCGGCGACCTGTCCCGGAAGATCACCGTGGACGCCAAGGGCGAGATCCTGGCGCTCGTGACCACGGTGAACACGATGGTGGACACCCTGTCGGCGTTCGGTGACGAGGTGACCCGGGTGGCCCGCGAGGTGGGCACCGAGGGCCAGTTGGGCGGCCAGGCCCGGGTGCGGGGCGCGGCCGGCACGTGGAAGGACCTCACGGACTCCGTCAACGGCATGGCGTCCAACCTCACCTCCCAGGTGCGGTCGATCTCCTCGGTGGCCACCGCCGTGGCCAACGGCGACCTCACCAAGAAGATCGACGTGGACGCCCGCGGCGAGATCCTGGAGCTGAAGAACACCATCAACACGATGGTGGACACCCTGTCGGCGTTCGGTGACGAGGTGACCCGGGTGGCCCGCGAGGTGGGCACCGAGGGCATCCTGGGCGGCCAGGCGCGCGTCCCGGGCGTCGCGGGCACGTGGAAGGACCTCACCGAGTCCGTCAACGGCATGGCGTCGAACCTCACCGGCCAGGTGCGGCAGATCGCGCAGGTGACGACGGCGGTGGCGCGCGGCGACCTGTCGAAGAAGATCGACGTGGACGCCCGCGGCGAGATCCTGGAGCTCAAGACCACCATCAACACCATGGTGGGGCAGCTCTCCGCCTTCGGCGACGAGGTGACCCGGGTGGCCCGCGAGGTGGGCACCGAGGGACGGCTGGGCGGCCAGGCGCGGGTGCCGGGGGTGTCGGGCATCTGGAAGGACCTGACGGAGTCCGTCAACCTGATGGCGAACAACCTGACGTCCCAGGTGCGCAACATCGCGCAGGTGGCCACGGCGGTGACCCGCGGCGACCTGAACCTGCGGATCGACGTGGACGCCGCCGGCGAGATCCTGGAGCTCCAGGACTACCTCAACACCATGATCGTCCGACTCCGCGAGACCACTCTCGCCAACAAGGAGCAGGACTGGCTCAAGGGCAACCTCGCCCGGATCTCCGGCCTGATGCAGGGCCGCCGCGACCTCGGCGACGTCGCCGCGCTGATCATGAGCGAGCTGACCCCGGTGGTGTCCGCGCAGCACGGCGCGTTCTTCCTCGCGCAGGACACCGCCGAGGCGGGCGGGGCCTACGAGCTGCGGCACATCGGCTCCTACGGGTTCACCAAGGGCATGGCGTCGGTGTTCCTGCCCGGGGAGGGGCTGATCGGGCAGGCCGCGGTGGAGAAGCGGCCGATCCTCATCGAGCAGGCGCCGCCCGGCTACCTGAAGATCGTCTCGGGGCTCGGCGAGGCGCCGCCCGCGCACGTCATCGTGCTGCCGGTGCTCTTCGAGGGCCGGGTGCTCGGGGTGATCGAGCTGGCCGCGTTCCAGCCGTTCACCCAGATCCAGAAGGACTTCCTCAACCAGATCACCGACATCATCGCGATCAGCGTCAACACGATCTCGGTGAACACCAAGACCGAGGCGCTGCTGAAGCAGTCGCAGCTGCTGACCGAGCAGCTCCAGGAGCGGTCGGCCGAGTTGGAGAACCGCCAGCGCGCGCTCCAGCTGTCCAACGCCGAACTGGAGGAGAAGGCCGAGCTGCTGGCGCGGCAGAACCGCGACATCGAGGTGAAGAACACCGAGATCGAGGAGGCGCGCCAGGTCCTGGAGGAGCGCGCCGAGCAGCTGGCGGTCTCGATGCGCTACAAGTCCGAGTTCCTGGCGAACATGTCGCACGAGCTGCGGACGCCGCTGAACTCGCTGCTGATCCTGGCGAAGCTGCTGGCCGACAACGCGGACAGCAACCTGTCGCCCAAGCAGGTCGAGTTCGCCGAGACGATCCACGGCGCCGGCTCGGACCTGCTCCAGCTGATCAACGACATCCTGGACCTGTCGAAGGTCGAGGCGGGCAAGATGGACGTCTCGCCGACCCGGATCGCGCTGGTGCAGCTGGTGGACTACGTGGAGGCGACGTTCCGGCCGCTGACGGCGGAGAAGGGCCTGGACTTCTCGGTCCGGGTCTCGCCCGAGCTTCCGGTGACGCTCCACACGGACGAGCAGCGGCTGCTCCAGGTGCTGCGCAACCTGCTGTCGAACGCGGTGAAGTTCACCGACCACGGTTCGGTGGAGCTGGTGATCCGTCCGGCCGGCACGGAGGTGCCGCAGGCGATCCGGGAGCAGTTGCTGGAGGCGGGCACGCTGCGCGAGCCGGACCAGCCGCTGATCGAGTTCTCGGTCACCGACACCGGTATCGGCATCGCCGCGAGCAAGATGCGGGTGATCTTCGAGGCGTTCAAGCAGGCCGACGGCACGACCAGCCGCAAGTACGGCGGTACCGGCCTCGGGTTGTCGATCAGCCGGGAGATCGCGCGGCTGCTGGGCGGTGAGATCCACGCCGACAGCCAGCCCGGCCGCGGCTCGTCCTTCACGCTGTTCCTGCCGCTGAGCGTCGGCGACACGCTGCCGGGCGCGGTGCCGCACCCCGCCCTGGAGCCGGGTGAGTCGGCCGACGCCGAGCAGGGCGCGCACGGCCGCAACCGCAGCCCGGGCAGCAGCCTGGCCAGGCTCCGCCGCCGTACGGCGCAGAGCGCCCCGCAGGGGGCCCTGGGCGGGCACCTGGACGGCCGCGGCCCCGGCTCGGCCGCCGCGGTGTCCGGGGAAGGCCAGGGGCCGCCGGCGGGCGCGGCGGCGCGGACACCTGGGTCGGGGAGCCCGCCGGCGAGGGGGAACGCTTCTCCGGCGGCTTCAGCGGCGAGAAGGTGCTCATCGTCGACGACGACATCCGCAACGTGTTCGCGCTGACCAGCGTCCTGGAGCAGCACGGGCTGACGGTGCTCTACGCGGAGAACGGCCGGGAGGGCATCGAGGTGTTGGAGCAGTACGACGACATCGCCGTCGTGCTGATGGACATCATGATGCCGGAGATGGACGGGTACGCGACGACCACCGCGATCCGCAAGATGCCCCAGTTCGAGGGGCTGCCCATCATCGCGTTGACGGCGAAGGCCATGAAGGGCGACAAGGAGAAGGCGCTGGAGTCGGGGGCCTCGGACTACGTGACCAAGCCCGTCGACACCGACCATCTGCTGACGCGCATGGAGGAGTGGATGCACGCCGGCTGAGGCGCGGCGGCCGGCCCGCGGGCCGGCCGCGCGGTCGCGGGGCGGGCCCGCGGGCGGACCGTCGGGCGGGCCGTTCGGCGGGTCCCGGGACGAGTCGCGGGGCTGCTCTCGGGACGAGTTGCGGGATGCTCGTACGGACCGGGTGTGAACACGGCAGAATGCGGGAACCTTAGGGTCTCCGCCGACGTTTCCGGTACGTGGTGAGTGACCTGACGGTGACAGGGTGTGGCGAGCGGCGGGGTGCGGCTACGATGACCGGCACAAGGACGGGCGGCGCGACGCAGTCGCCCGCGGGGGCGGCGGCCGACGCCCTCACGGGCATCGCGAGCCGGGTAGGCCCCAAGTCGGGGCGAGGAGGGCGTGGCATGGTGCACAAGGCCAAGATCCTCCTGGTCGATGACCGGCCGGAGAATCTGCTGGCGCTGGAGGCGATCCTCTCGGCGCTGGATCAGACCCTGGTTCGGGCATCGTCCGGGGAGGAGGCGCTCAAGGCGCTGCTCACCGACGACTTCGCGGTGATCCTGCTGGACGTGCAGATGCCGGGCATGGACGGGTTCGAGACCGCGGCGCACATCAAGCGCCGGGAGCGGACCCGGGACATCCCGATCATCTTCCTGACGGCGATCAACCACGGTCCGCACCACACCTTCCGCGGCTATGCGGCCGGTGCGGTGGACTACATCTCCAAGCCGTTCGACCCATGGGTGCTGCGCGCCAAGGTGTCGGTCTTCGTGGACCTGTACATGAAGAACTGCCAGCTGCGCGAGCAGGCGGCGCTGCTGCGGCTCCAGTTGGAGCAGGGCGCGCCCGTCGGTGCGGGCAACGGGGCGAAGCAGCCTCTCGGGCTGGTCGCCGAACTGTCCGCGCGGCTTGCGGCGGTCGAGGAGCAGGCCGAGGTGCTGGGCCGGCAGCTCGACGAGGGCTCCGGTGCCGCCGCGGTGGCCACCGCGGCCCACCTGGATCGCAAACTGAACGGGCTGCGGCGGGCGTTGGACGCTCTGGAGCCGGGCGGAGCCAGCGTGGTGCGGCAGTCCGGGCCGGAGTGAAATCCCCGTTCCGAGTAGGGCCGGGAGAGGCGTGAGGCCGCGGAACCGCCGTGGGCGCCGCCGCTGAGGGGCCAGGCGGCGCACACCGAGCCAAATTCGCTCGAAGGAGTGATGGGCGGATTCATGTTGACGTGATGTCAATCTGAGGGCCGTCCTCCTCCGACACGAACGGGCGTATCGCCGTGCACGCGTGTCCCTCGATCACAAGGGCGGTAACCTCGGCACCATGGCCCCCCGTACGTCCGGCACCGCCAAGAAGGCCCCGGTGAAGCCTCCGGCCAAACCGCCGGCGAAGAAGGCCGCGGCGAAGCGGCCGGCGGCCAAGAGCGCCGCCGCCCGGCCGGCCGCGAAGAAGGCGGCGGCCAAGCCCGCGCCCAAGCCGGCACCGTCGCCCACCGGCGGCCTGTACCGCCTGGTGCGCGCCCTCTGGCTCGGCTTCGCCCACGCGGTCGGCGCGGTGTTCCGGGGGATAGGGCGCGGTGCGCGCGGCCTGGACCCGGCCCACCGCAAGGACGGCCTGGCGCTGCTGCTGCTCGGGGTGACCCTGGTGGTGGCCGCCGGCACCTGGTCCGACCTGCACGGCCCGGTCGGGGACCTGGTGACCCTGCTGGTCACCGGCGCCTTCGGGCGGCTGGACCTGCTGGTGCCGTTCCTGATCGGCTGGATCGCGGTGCGCCTGATGCGGCATCCGGAGCAGGCCGAGGCCAACGGCCGGATCGTCATCGGCCTGTCCGCACTGGTGATCGGCATGCTCGGGCTGATCCACGTCTTCTCCGGGGCGCCCTCCCGGGCGGACGGCGCGCACGCCCTGCGCCAGGCCGGCGGCCTGATCGGCTGGGGCGCCGCGGAGCCGTTCCTCTACACGGTGGGCGCGTTCCTGGCCGTACCGCTGCTGCTGCTGTTCACCGTCTTCGGGCTGCTGGTGGTCACCGCCACCCCGGTCAACGCCATCCCGCAGCGGCTGCGGGCGGCCGGCGCCCGGGTGGGCTTCTACGCGCCGCCGGCGGACCCCGAGGCGGTTCCGCTGGAGGAGTTCTTCGACGAGGAGGCCGGATACGGCGACTCCGACCGGGACGGCGCGGAGGACGACTCGCCGGTGCGACGGCTGCCCGCCGACGCCGGCCGGGACCCGTACGACGTGGAGGCCGACGAGGCGGCCGGTTCGCCGTCCGGGCCCGGCGCCGCGGCCGGCGGCGACGAGCCCAAGCCGCGCCGCCGCCCGCGCCGCCGGGCCGAGAAGGGGACGGCCGAGGACGGCCCGGACCCGGTGGACATCGCGGCGGCCGCCGCGGCCGCGCTGGACGGCGCGGTGCTCGGCGGCCTCCAGCCCGCCCCGCTGGTGCCGGACCTGACCGGGCGGCTGACGAAGCAGGTGCCAGCCGCCCGCGCCGACGCGGAGGCCGCCGGCTCCCCGGCCGGCGGCGTGCCCGACCTCACCAAGCCCCCCGCCGAGGTGGTCGAGCCGCTGCCGCCACGAGCCGAACAGCTCCAGCTCTCCGGGGACATCACCTACGCCCTGCCCTCGCTGGACCTGCTGGAGCGCGGCGGCCCCGGGCGCACCCGCAGCGCCGCCAACGACGCGGTCGTCGCCTCGCTCACCCAGGTCTTCAAGGAGTTCAAGGTCGACGCGGTGGTCACCGGCTTCACCCGCGGCCCCACGGTCACCCGCTACGAGGTGGAGCTCGGCGCCGCCGTGAAGGTCGAGCGGATCACCGCCCTGGCCAAGAACATCGCCTACTCCGTGGCCAGCCCCGACGTGCGGATCATCAGCCCCATCCCGGGCAAGTCCGCCGTCGGCATCGAGATCCCCAACAGCGACCGCGAGATGGTCAACCTCGGCGACCTCCTGCGCTCGGCGGACGCCGCCGGCGAGGAGCATCCGATGACCGTCGCCCTGGGCAAGGACGTCGAGGGCGGCTACGTGGTGGCCAACCTCGCCAAGATGCCGCACATCCTGGTCGCCGGCGCCACCGGCTCCGGCAAGTCCTCCTGCATCAACTGCCTCATCACCTCGGTGATGTGCCGCGCCACCCCGGACGAGGTGCGGATGGTGCTGGTGGACCCCAAACGCGTCGAGCTGACGGCCTACGAGGGCATCCCGCACCTGATCACCCCGATCATCACCAACCCGAAGCGGGCCGCCGAGGCGCTCCAGTGGGTGGTGCGGGAGATGGACCTGCGCTACGACGACCTGGCCGCCTACGGGTACCGCCACATCGACGACTTCAACGCGGCGGTCCGCTCCGGACGGGCCCGTACCCCCGAGGGCAGCGAACGCGAGCTGTCCCCCTACCCGTACCTGCTGGTGATCGTCGACGAGCTGGCCGACCTGATGATGGTGGCGCCCCGCGACGTCGAGGACTCCATCGTCCGGATCACCCAGCTGGCGCGCGCGGCCGGCATCCACCTGGTGCTCGCCACCCAGCGGCCCAGCGTCGACGTGGTCACCGGTCTGATCAAGGCGAACGTGCCGTCCCGGCTGGCCTTCGCCACCTCCTCCCTCGCCGACAGCCGGGTCATCCTGGACCAGCCCGGCGCCGAGAAGCTCATCGGGAAGGGCGACGGACTCTTCCTGCCGATGGGCGCGAACAAGCCCACCCGCATACAGGGCGCCTACGTCACCGAGGACGAGGTCGGCAAGATCGTCGACCACTGCAAGGCGCAGCTGACCCCCACCTACCGCGCCGACGTCACGGTGGGCGGCGGGCCCAAGAAGGAGATCGACGAGGAGATCGGCGACGACCTGGACCTGCTGTGCCAGGCCGCGGAGCTGGTCGTCTCCACCCAGTTCGGGTCGACCTCGATGCTCCAGCGCAAGCTGCGGGTCGGGTTCGCCAAGGCCGGACGCCTGATGGACCTGATGGAGACCCGCGGCATCGTGGGCCCCAGCGAGGGCTCCAAGGCGCGCGACGTGCTGGTCAAGGCCGACGAGATCGACGGAGTGCTCGCCGTCATCCGCGGCGAGGCGGCCCCGTCCTGACCGGCGGCGCCTCCTGACCCGGGGTTCCCTCCCGACCCGCGGCGCCTCCTGACCGGCGGGGCCGGGGCCCGTCTTCCTGGGGTGGTCCCGGACTCCGCCCCATGGGCGCCGCGCAGGCGGGGGCGGTCGGCGGCGGCGGCGTACCAGGGGTCACACAAGTGGAGTCCTGCTACGTGTGATGCGACCGGAGTCGGGGCACGTAATCAGGCAACCGTTTCTCCTGTTCGCGCGTCAACCTGATACAAGCCGGACGGCCGCCCGCCCCCGTTCCGTGGACCGGGCCCCCGTGCCGCCCGCTTGCCCCCGCGTTTTGACCCGCCCCCTAGACTGTCCCCAGCAGGCGGCTGCACGCTCGAAAGGCGCCCTCGTGTCCATCGGCAACTCGCCTTCCCCTGACGACCCCTCGGTCGGTCGCGCCCTCGCACAGGCACGCGTCGCGGCAGGACTGTCCGTCGACGAGGTGAGCAGCACCACCCGGGTGCGCGTCCCGATCCTCCAGGCCATCGAGCGCGACGACTTCTCGCGCTGCGGCGGGGACGTCTACGCCCGCGGCCACATCCGCAACATCGCCCGCGTGGTCGGCGTCGACCCCGAGCCGCTGGTGGCCCGGTACGCGGCGGAGCACGCCCCGCAGAACGAGGTCGCTCCGGCGCCTCCCCGCTACGAGACGGAGAGGATCACGTCCGAGCCGCGGCGCCCCAACTGGACCGCCGCCATGGTGGCCGCGATCGTCGCGGTGGTGGGCTTCGTCGGCTTCACCGTCGTGGGCGGCGGAGGCAGCGGGGGCAAGGCCGGCTCGGAGGCCGACGCCACGACGACCGCGACCGCCACCGGCCACCCGGCCACGACCTCGTCCCCGCAGAGCAACAACGCCCCCACCGCGAGCCCCACCGACACCGGCAGCGTCATCGCGGCCGCCCCGCCCGGCAAGGTCACCGTCAAGGTCAGCGCGGTCGGCGGCGCCAGCTGGATCCTGGCCACCGACCACAACGGCAAGCAGCTCTTCCAGTCCTCCCTCCGGGACGGCGACTCCCAGACGTGGACCGACGACAAGAAGATCAAACTGGTCGTCGGCAACGCGGGCGCCGTCCAGCTCTTCGTCAACGGCAAGGACCTCGGCCCGGCCGGCGGCAAGGGACAGGTCGTGCGCCTGACGTACACCCCGGGCGACCCGACCCAGGGCTGACCGGCCGCCGCCCCGGCCGCCTCCTGCGGGCCTCACGCGCGACAGGGAGCCGCCGGCGCCGCTCGCACGCTCCCCGTCGCGCGCCGGGTCGTCACCGGTGCGCCCGCGGTCGGCCGAGCGCGGGAGGCCACCAGGTACGCTGGTGCTCATGCCCGAACCCCGTACCGTCGCCCTTGTCACGCTCGGATGCGCCCGAAACGAGGTCGACTCGGAGGAACTCGCCGGTCGGCTGGCGGCGGACGGCTGGCGGCTCGTCGACGACGCCGCCGAGGCCGACGTTGCGGTGGTGAACACCTGCGGTTTCGTCGAGGCCGCCAAGAAGGACTCGGTGGACGCCCTCCTGGAGGCGAACGACCTCAAGTCCCACGGCCGCACCCAGGCCGTCGTCGCCGTGGGCTGCATGGCCGAGCGGTACGGCAAGGAGCTCGCCCAGGCGCTGCCCGAGGCGGACGCCGTGCTCGGCTTCGACGACTACACCGACATCTCCGACCGGCTCCAGACCATCCTGTCCGGCGGCATCCACGCTTCGCACACCCCGCGCGACCGGCGCAAGCTGCTGCCGATCAGCCCCGCCGAACGGCAGACCGCCGAGGTGGCGCTCCCCGGCCACGGCCAGGGCACCGCCGGCCCGGAGCAGCCCGCCGAGGAGTTCGCCGAGGCCGCCCCGGACCTGCCCGAGGGGGTCGCGCCGCCGTCGGGGCCGCGGGCCCCGCTGCGCCGCCGCCTGGACAGCGGACCGGTCGCCTCCGTGAAGCTCGCCTCCGGCTGCGACCGGCGGTGCAGCTTCTGCGCCATCCCGTCCTTCCGCGGCTCCTTCGTCTCGCGCCGCCCCACCGACGTGCTCGCCGAGGCCCGTTGGCTGGCCGGCCAGGGCGTCGTGGAGGTCATGCTGGTCAGCGAGAACAACACCTCCTACGGCAAGGACCTCGGCGACATCCGCCTCCTGGAGTCCCTGCTGCCCGAGCTGGCCGCCGTCGACGGCGTCGAACGGGTCCGCGTGAGCTACCTCCAGCCCGCCGAGATGCGGCCCGGACTGATCGACGTGCTCACCTCCACCCCCGGCGTCGTCCCCTATTTCGACCTGTCCTTCCAGCACTCCGCCCCCGGCGTGCTGCGCGCCATGCGCCGCTTCGGCGACACCGAGCGCTTCCTCGGGCTGCTGGAGACCATCCGGGCCAAGGCCCCCGAGGCGGGCGTGCGCTCCAACTTCATCGTCGGCTTCCCCGGGGAGACCGAGGAGGACCTCGCCGAGCTGGAGCGCTTCCTCACCGAGGCCCGGCTCGACGCGATCGGCGTGTTCGGCTACTCCGACGAGGAGGGCACCGAAGCCGAGGGCTACCAGAACAAGGTGGACGAGGACGTCGTCGCCGCCCGGCTCGCCCGGGTCTCGCGGCTGGCCGAGGAGCTGACCGCGCAGCGCGCCGAGGAGCGCGTGGGCTCCACGGTGCGGGTGCTGGTCGAGGCCGTCGACGAGGAGACCGGGGAGATCACCGGCCGCGCCGACCACCAGGCGCCGGAGACCGACGGCCAGGTGCGGCTGCTGCCCGCCGAGGACGCCCCCGACGGCTGGACGCCCGCCCCCGGAACGTTCGTGACGGCCGAGGTGGTCGCCGCCGAGGGCGTCGACCTGGTGGCCAGCGCGCTGACCGGCCCGGCCGCGGCCGACGTACCCGCGCCGGGCGGCGTACTCGTCGAAGGGGCGGCCAGATGAGCGGAGCCAGCGAGCCGACCCCGTCCTCGCAGCCGTCGCCGTCGCACGCGCCGCCCTCCCCCGAGCCGGGGACGGCGGCGCGCCCCGCGCGTCCGGCGGAGGCCGCGGCCACCCTCCTGCCCGGCACCCCCGCCGACCCGGCCGCGGCCGGGTCGGCCGGCGGAGCCGTGCGGGCGGTGCCGGACGGCAGGGCGCGCAAGGCCGCCCAGGCGGACCTGCTCAACGTCGCGAACCTGCTCACCATGATCAGGCTGTTCCTGGTGCCCGGCTTCGTCGTCCTGCTGCTGCACGGCGACGGGCACGACCCGGCCTGGCGCTCCTTCGCGTGGGCCGCCTTCGGCGTCGCCATGATCACCGACCTCTTCGACGGTGAGCTGGCCCGCCGCTACGGCCTGGTCACGGACTTCGGCAAGATCGCCGACCCGATCGCCGACAAGGCGATCATGGGAGCCGCGCTCATCGGACTGTCCGCCCTGGGCGACCTGCCGTGGTGGGTGACGGCGGTGATCCTCTTCCGCGAGCTGGGCATCACGCTGATGCGGTTCTGGGTCATCCGGCACGGGGTGATCCCGGCCAGCAGGGGCGGGAAGCTCAAGACGCTCACCCAGGGCGTCGGGGTCGGCATGTACATCCTGGTGCTCACCGGCCCGCTGGCCTCCATCCGCGCGTGGATCATGGCGGCCGCCGTCATCCTCACCGTCGCGACCGGCGTGGACTACATCCGGCAGGCCGTGGTGCTGCGCCGGGCCGGCCTCGCCGCCCAGGCCCGTGCGGCGGCCGGCGACCACCCTGACGGCCCCGGAACCCCCGCCGGGTCCCCGGCGGGCGAAGCGGGCGGTCCGCGGCCGGAGCGGCGCGCGTGAGCGCCGCCGAGGCAGCCCTGCGGCTGCTGTGGGACCGGCAGGCCACGGTTGCCGTGGCCGAGTCCCTGACCGGGGGCCTGGTGGCCGCCGAACTCGCCTCCGTGCCCGGCGCCTCCCGCGCCTTCCGCGGTTCGGTCACCGCGTACGCCACCGAACTGAAGCACGAACTGCTCGACGTCGACGCCGGGCTGCTGGCCGCGCGCGGCGCCGTCGACCCGGAGGTGGCCCGCCAGATGGCGCAGGGCGTGCGCCGACGGCTGCGAGCCGACTGGGGTCTGGCGACCACGGGGGTCGCCGGTCCCGACCCGCAGGACGGACAGCCCGTCGGGACGGTCTTCGTCGCCGTGGCCGGCCCGGACCGCTCCGAGGTGCGGGAGCTGCTGCTGGCGGGGGATCGTAGCGTGATCCGGGGCGGTTCGGCTGAAGCTGTTCTGGAACTGCTCACGGCCGAGCTCCGAAGGAGTACGGTGGCCAGTCCAGGGGCCGAACCGGCCCCGTAGCCGCGCCTCAGCCGAAGTGCGGGCACGGCCGCGGCAAGGCGGCAAACCCGCCCCAGGACGAATCAGGGGCGCTGGGATGGGGAAGAACACGGGGGGATGGGATGTTTGCAGCCCTGAGTGAACACGTCTTCGCTCCCCGCACGGCCGGTGCCCGAGGCGGTACGGTGGGGCGAGAGGGATGCGGTTACGCGGTCCGAGGAGGGAGCCACCGATGATCCTGCTCCGTCGCCTGCTGGGTGACGTGCTGCGTCGGCAGCGCCAGCGCCAGGGCCGCACCCTGCGTGAGGTCTCCTCCTCCGCCCGGGTCTCGCTCGGATACCTGTCCGAGGTCGAGCGAGGGCAGAAGGAGGCGTCGTCCGAGCTGCTCTCGGCGATCTGCGACGCTCTGGACGTCCCGATGTCCGAGGTGATGCGCGAGGTCAGCGACGACCTCTCCCTCGCCGAGCTGGCACAGTCGGCGGCGGACGAGACCGCGGCCGCGCCGATGCGACCCCTGCTGGGGCCCGTCACCTCCGTCACCGCGGTGCCGTCCACCCCGGACGAGCGCATCACCATCAAGGCGCCCAAGAAGTCGGCCGAGGCCGTGGACGTGGTCGCCGCCTGAGTGCCCACGGGTCGTCCGGCACACCGCCGAGCGGTCGCGCGGAACGCGTCAGAGCCCTGCCGGGCGAACCCGGCGGGGCTTTCGCGTTGCCGGGGCCGGACGCCTTGCCTCGGGGCGGCGCACGGGCCGTCCGGGCCGGACGCGGGTGGAGGGAGCTGCGGGCGGGGGAGTGGAGCGCGGGCGGCCGGCCGTGAGGCCCCGGAGAGGGCGCCGCGGACCCGTGGGGATCCTGTGCCGGTCGCCGACCGGGTGCCTGTCTTTTGCCATGTGTAAGGCGGCGAGGCAGGGTAGGCGGAGGAAGTCAGCATGGGACAAAAAGGTCCGGTGGTGTCGACCCGCGAGGAGAACCGCGCATGTCCGTTGTGAAGAGCCCTCTTCCCCAGCAGGAGCGCAAGACCGTCGGTGACGCCCTCCAGGGCAGCCTGGTGGACCTCATCGACCTGTCGCTGCTGGCCAAGCAGGTGCACTGGAACGTCATCGGCCCCCGCTTCCGCTCCATCCATCTCCAGCTCGACGAGGTGGTGGACAGCGCCCGTGCCGCCTCCGACACCGTGGCCGAGCGCGCCTCCGCGATCGGGGTCACCCCTGACGGCCGTGCCGCCACCGTCGCCAAGACCAGCGGCATCGACCCCGTGACGGACGGCTGGGTCAAGGACGGCGACGTCGTCAGCGTCATGGTCAACGCGCTCGACGCCGTCATCGCACGGATGCGTGAACGCATCGCGGTGACCGACAAGCCGGACCCGGTGTCCCAGGACATCCTCATCGGCATCACCGCGGACCTGGAGAAGTTCCACTGGATGTTCCAGGCCGAGAACGTCTGAGGGGCCGTGCGCGCCTCTGGAACGCGAAGGTCCCGGTGCCGCGCCGCCTGCGGCATATCCGGCCGCGGGCGGCGCGGCACCGCGACCGGCCGCCGTCGGCGGTCGGCCGGCCCGGGCCCGGGGGACACCGGCGGACCGTCCACGACCGACACGGGCGTACGGGACGCGGGGACGTCCGGGCCCGGACGGTCCGGCGCTCCGCTCCGTCCGGCCGCCCGGCCGGTACTCGTCCTGGCGGGCGGGGCTCTGTGGGCGGCCCTGACGCTGCGCCACGGGCTGCACGCGGCGGCCCACCCCTGGCAGGGAGCGGTGGCGGCGGGCTGGAGCCTCGGGCTGATACCGGTACACGCGCGCCGGCCGTCCGGCCCGGCGGCAGGAGGCGGGCGGCGGCCTCAGGAGCCGGCGCCCGGTCCCTGAGGCGAGGGGCCCGGGCTTGAAGGCGCCGGACCTGGAGGTGTGCGGCTCGGGGATGCGGGGCTTGAAGAGGCCGGATCCGAAGAGGCTGGATCCGAAGGGCTTGGACCGGCCTGGCAGCGCGGGCACCAGTAGGCCACCCGGTTCTGGTCCGGCGGACCGTGGACACCGCGTCGGACCGGTGTGCCGCAGCGCAGGCACGGCTGATGCTCCCGCCCGTACACCCAGTGGGCGCGACCCCGGCGGGTGTCACCGGTGGTCACATGCCCCGGCCGGGTACGGTTCGCCAGCAGCAGCCGGTGCGCCAGCGCCACGAGCCTCCCGGGTGCGGGCACCCGTCCGAACGGAGTCCACGGTGTGACCCCGCGCAGGAAGCACAGCTCGGAGACGTAGACGTTGCCCACACCGGCCAGGGTGCGCTGGTCCAGCAGCGCCTCCCCGAGCGGGCGGTCAGGGCGCGCCGCCAGATTCCGCACCGCCTGGGCGGCGTCCCAGTCGGAGCCCAGGAGATCCGGCCCGAGGTGGCCCACAACGGTCTCCTCCTCAGCGGTGGGCAGCAGCTCCAGCACCGGCAGGCGGTAGCCGACCGCCGTTCGCTCCTGCCCTTCCAGCACCGCCCGGACCTCGTGGCCGGGCCCGCCGCGCCAACGCTCCCGAGGGCCGTAGAGGTGCCACGACCCCTCCATCCCCAGGTGGCAGTGGAGCGTCACGCCGCTCTCCACCCGAAGCAGCAGGTGCTTGCCGCGGGAGGCCACCTCCAGCAGCGTCCGCCCCGACAGATCCACCGTCGAGAGTCCCGGCACCCGCAGGTCCGTGCGCAGCAGCCGCCGCCCGCCGAGCGCCGCGTCCAGGCGGTGGGCGGTCAGCCAGACGGTGTCTCCCTCAGGCATCCGTCCATGATGCCGCGCCCGACCTGACGGCCGCGCCCCGACCGGCCGACGGCAGCGCGACGGCACCCGCCCCGGGGCACGTGGCGAGCGCCGGGCACCGCCCGCCCCCAGCCTGGCGCAAGGCCCCGAACGGGGTGCGCGGGGTGTGCGGCTGGGCGTCGGGGGGCCTCAGTGCGCGTCCCGCAGCCGCAGCCCGCGCGGGGTGGCGTGGAACCCGGCCTCCTCCAGGGCCCGGCCCAGCGGCGAGGTCAGGGCGGACTCGCCGTTCGTCCGCTCGACGGTGAGCCGCCCCAGCGCGCCCTCGCGCACCGCGAGCGCCAGCGCGTCCGCCGCGGCCTGCACCCGTATCCCGTCGAGCGGCCAGACCAGCAGGGTCTTCCCGCCCCGCTCCACGTACAGGGCCAGCTCGCCGTCCACCAGGACGACCAGCGCGCCCGCCTTCCGGCCCGGCTTGTGCGTGACCCCCTCGGGCTGCTGCGGCCAGGGCAGCGCCGCACCGTAGGGATTCGCCGGGTCGGCGGCGGCCAGCACGACCGCCCGGGACCGTGCGGAGCCGTCCTCCTCCCGCTCCCTGGCGGTGTTCAGGGCCCGCAGCCGGTCCACGGCGCCTTCCATGGCGAACTGCGCCGCACCCAAGCCCTCCACCACGTATCCGCGCCGCGCCTGCCCGGTCTCCTCGAAGGCCGACAGCACCCGGTAGGCCGCCGCGAACCCGCCGGTGACGCCCTCCGCGGCCACCGCGCCCCGGGTCACCACCCCGTGCCGGTCCAGCAGGGTGTGGGTGAGCGCGTGCGCCCGCAGCGTCGGATCGGTCTGCCGGGGCGGCAGCAGGGACCAGCGCCCCGCCGTGGTGGGCGGACCGGACCGGGAGGCCGCTGGCCGTGCGGCCAGCGAGCTGTACCGGCCGCGCGGCGCCGAACGCGGCGCCCGGTGGGCGGTGGCGCCCGCGGTCCGCCCGGAGCCGAGCAGCGCACGCAGCGGCGCCAGCGTGTCGTTGGTCAGCCGGCCCGACCACACCAGGTCCCACAGCGCGTCGGCGATCTGCGTCTCGGAGGCGCCCGCCGCCTCCGGGCCGGCGGCTCGCACCTGTTCGGCGATCTGCCGGAAGAACAGCCCGTATCCGCCGGACAGCGCGCCCAGCACGGCCTTGTGCACCGCGGTCAGCTCCAGCGGCTGCGGCTCCGGCAGCAGCAGGGGGGCCGCCTCCGCCGGGTACAGCGCGATCCAGCCGTCCTTGCCTGGCAGCGCGCCCGCACCGGCCCACAGCACCTCACCGGATGCCGTCAGCTCGTCCAACTGCGCCGGGGTGTAGCCGCCCACCCTGGACGGCAGGACCAGCTTCTCCAGCGCCGAGGCGGGGACGGCGGCGCCCTGCAACTGCTCCACCGCCCGCGCCAGACCGTCGACTCCGCGCAGCCCGTGGGTGCCGACGTGCTGCCACTGCGGCAGGAACACCCCCAGCGTCGCCGGCGGCACCGGCTCCAGCTCCTGCCGCAGCGCGGCCAGGGACCGCCGCCGCAGCCGCCGCAGGACCGTCGTGTCGCACCACTCCTGGCCGGCGCCGCCGGGACGGAACTCGCCCTGTGCCAGCCGCCCGGCGGCCGACAGCCGGCGCAGGGCGCCGTCCGCCACCGCGCCCCCGAGGCCGAACCGGGTCGCGGCCTCGGCCGAGGTGAACGGGCCGTGGGTGCGGGCGTAGCGGGCCAGCAGATCTCCCAGCGGGTCCTTGACCGGTTCGGTGAACGCCACCGGGACGCCCACCGGAAGGGCCGTGCCGAGCGCGTCACGCAACCGCCCGGAGTCCTCCACCGCCGCCCAGTGCTCCTCGCCGCCGATTCGCACCCGGACGGCCCGCCGCGCCGCCTCCAGCTCGGCCGGCCACCGCGGCTCGGCCCCGCGCACGGCCAGCTCCGTGCCTGTCAGAGGCCCCAGCACGCGCAGCGCGTCGGCGACGCCCTCCGCGTCCTTGATCCGGCGGTCCTCGGTGAGCCACTGCAACTCGCTGTCCAGATCCGCCAGCACGTCCGGATCGAGCAGTTCCCGGAGCTCGGCCTGGCCCAGCAGCTCGGCCAGCAGCCGGGAGTCCAGCGACAGCGCGGCCGCCCTGCGCTCCGCCAGCGGCGAGTCCCCCTCGTACAGGAACTGCGCCACGTACCCGAACAGCAGCGACCGGGCGAACGGCGACGGCTCCTGCGTCGTCACCTCCACCAGCCGCACCCGCCGGGACTCGATGTCGCCCATCAGCTCCACCAGGCCCGGAACGTCGAAGACGTCCTGGAGGCACTCACGCACCGCCTCCAGCACGATCGGGAACGAGCCGAACTCCGATGCCACCTGGAGCAGCTGCGCGGCCCGCTGCCGCTGCTGCCACAGCGGCGTGCGCCGCCCGGGACTGCGACGCGGCAGCAGCAGCGCCCGCGCGGCGCACTCGCGGAAGCGGGAGGCGAACAGCGCCGATCCGCCGACCTGCTCCGTCACCAGGTGCTCGACCTCGCCCTTGTCGAAGGCGACGTCCCCGGCGCCCACAGGGGGCTGCTCCGGGTCCCCGCCGGAGTCACGGGCCGCGGGCGCCGCCGGGTCGGCGTCCAGCAGGTCCAGGCCCAGGAGGTCGGCGTCGGGCAGCCGCAGCACGATGCCGTCGTCGGCGTGCATCGCCTGGACGTCCAGGCCGTACCGCTCCTGGAGCCGGGCGCCCAGCGCCAGCGCCCAGGGCGCGTGCACCTGCGCGCCGAAGGGGGAGTGCACCACCACCCGCCAGTCGCCCAGTTCGTCGCGGAACCTCTCGACCACGATCGTGCGGTCGTCGGGGACGTGGCCGCACGCCTGGCGCTGCTCGGCCAGATAGGCGAGCACATTGTCGGCGGCCCAGGTGTCGAGGCCGGCGGCCGTGAGCCGCTCCCGGGCGTCCTCGGCGCCCAGAGCCCCGATCTCCCGCAGCCACCGGCCCAGGGCCCGCCCCAGCTCCAGCGGGCGGCCGAGCTGGTCGCCCTTCCAGAAGGGCAGCCGGCCGGGTACCCCCGGCGCGGGGGAGACCAGCACCCGGTCCCGGGTGATGTCCTCGATCCGCCACGACGTGGTGCCCAGGGTGAAGACATCGCCGACGCGCGACTCGTAGACCATCTCCTCGTCGAGCTCGCCGACCCGGCCTCCCCCCTTCTTGGGGTCGGCGCCCGCCAGGAACACGCCGAACAGGCCGCGGTCCGGGATGGTGCCGCCGGAGGTGACCGCCAGCCGCTGGGCGCCGGGACGGCCCGTCACCGTGTCCGCCACCCGGTCCCAGACCAGCCGCGGCCGCAGCTCGGCGAAGGCGTCCGAGGGGTAGCGGCCCGCCAGCATGTCCAGCACCGCGGTATAGGCCGAGTGGGGCAGCGCGGCGAACGGCGCCGCCCGGCGCACCACCGCGAGCAGCTCCTCGACGTCCCAGGTGTCCATGGCCGTCATCGCCACGATCTGCTGGGCCAGCACGTCCAGCGGGTTGGCGGGGACCTTGAGCGACTCGATGGCCCCCTCGCGCATCCGCTCGGTGACCACCGCGGACTGCACCAGGTCCCCCCGGTACTTCGGGAAGACCACGCCGGTGGAGACCGCGCCCACCTGGTGGCCGGCCCGGCCCACCCGCTGGAGGCCCGACGCGACCGACGGCGGCGACTCCACCTGCACGACCAGATCCACCGCGCCCATGTCGATGCCCAGCTCAAGGCTGGAGGTGGCGACCACGGCGGGCAGCCGGCCGGCCTTCAGATCCTCCTCGACCAGCGCCCGCTGCTCCTTGGACACCGAACCGTGGTGGGCGCGGGCCAGCACCGGGGGCGCCCCCTTGCCCGCGCCCGACTGGGCCATCACCTGGGCCGGGGCGTGCGCCTCGGGGAGCGGCCCGCCCTCGGCCCGCTCCTGGCCGATCTCGTTGAGCCGGTTGCACAGCCGCTCGGCCAGCCGGCGGGAGTTCGCGAAGACGATGGTGGAGCTGTGCCCCTGCACGAGGTCCGCGATCCGCTCCTCCACGTGCGGCCAGATCGACGGGCGCTGCGCCGGGCCCGCCGCCGGGCCGGAGTGCTCGGCGGCGTCGTCCGCCGGGGAGCCGCCGAGCTCGCCCAGATCCTTCACCGGCACCACCACCGACAGGTCGAAGCGCTTCTGCGACGGCGGCTGGACCACCGAGACCCGCCGCTGCGGTGAAAGGAACCTGGCCACCTCGTCCACCGGCCGGACCGTGGCCGACAGTCCGATCCGACGGGCCGGCCGGTCCAGCAGCCGGTCCAGCCGCTCCAGGGACAGCGCCAGATGGGCGCCGCGTTTGGTGCCCGCGACAGCGTGCACCTCGTCCAGGATCACCGTCTCCACCCCGCTCAGCGCCTCGCGCGCGGCGGAGGTGAGCAGCAGGAACAGCGACTCCGGGGTGGTGATCAGGATGTCCGGGGGACGGGTGGCGAACGCGCGCCGCTCGGCCGGGGGCGTGTCGCCCGAGCGGATGCCGACCCGTACGTCCGGCTCCGGCAGCCCCAGCCGCACCGACTCCTGGCGCAGCCCGGCCAGGGGGCTGCGCAGATTGCGCTCCACATCCACTGCCAGGGCCTTCAACGGCGACACGTACAGCACCCGGCAGCGGCGCCTGGCCTCGGCCGGCGGGGGAACGGCAGCCAGCCGGTCGAGCGCGGCCAGGAACGCGGCCAGGGTCTTGCCCGAACCGGTGGGCGCCACGACCAGGACGTCCGAATCCTCGGCGATCGCCGACCACGCCCCGGCCTGAGCCGCGGTGGGCTCGCGGAACGCGCCCGTGAACCACGCGCGGGTGGCGGGGGAGAAGGCGTCGAGGCTGCTGCGACCGGACGTACTGGACATGGCCCCATCCTGCCTCGCCCCACCGACATCGCGCCGGGAGCGGAACCGGGCCTGTGGAAAACCTCCGCGCGAGCCCGCCCCGAGCCCGCCCCGAGCCCGCCCCGAGGCCCCCGTCGCCGGTGGGAACGGCGGCGACCGCGGTGCTCCGCCGGGCCCGCAGCGCCGGCGGACGGCCGACTCCCGACACCGCCCCGGTGCGGGCAGGGATCGCACCACCGCTGGCACCTGCGGGCCGCCGACCGCCGGACCGCCGCCCGGCCGGGGCGGCAGCCGTGTCCCGCGGCGGCACTCCAGGTCCGGATACGGTCCGGACCGCGCGATACTGGCCCTCATGCGGTTGACGATTTTCTGGCAGCGGATGCGTGAGGAGTTCGGCGAGGCCTACGCCGACTCCTTCGCGCGCGACCACGTGATGTCCGAGCTGGGCGGCCGTACGGTCCGGCAGGCCCTGGACGCGGGCTGGGACGCCAAGGCCGTGTGGCGGGCGGTCTGCACGGCCATGGAGGTGCCCGCGGCCCGCCGCTGACCAGCGAGCGGTCTCGTTCGGTCGCCCCCGCTGGTACCCGCTGGTACCCGCTCGCACCCGCTCGCACCCGCTCGCACCCGCTCGTACCGCGCGAATGCTGCGACAGCAGGACGTCGCCGTCGGCTGCCGCCAGACTTGTCCTGTGGCAGGCAGCGGCGCGACCCCCGAGCCGGGGGCGGGCGCGCCCGGCGGGCGGTCAGGCCCGCCACGCCCTCGGATGCCGCGCTGGCTGCCGCGGGCGTTCGTCCTGGCGCTTGCGCTGCTGGCCCTCTTCCAGTTCGCCCACTGGGTCTTCGCCCGGCTGATCGGACTGCTGGTCAACGTGCTGGTCTCGTTCTTCTGCGCGCTGGCCATCGAGCCCGCGGTGGACTGGCTCAGCCGCCACCGCGTGCGGCGCGGGCTGGCGACCGGTCTGGTGATCCTCGGCGTCCTGGTGGCCACCGGCCTGTTCCTGCTGGCCCTGGGCTCGCTGCTGGTGGATCAGATCAGCACGATCGGGCAGGACTTCCCGGGGTACGTCGACAACGTCGTGCGGTGGGTCAACCGCACCTTCCACACCCGTCTGGACACGGGCAACCTGCGCGACCGGGTGCTGCACTCGGGCTGGGTCCGCCACCTGCTGACCAACGGGGCCACGAGCGTCTGGGGGATCTCCGCCACCGTCATCGGCACCGTCTTCCAGCTCTTCACGGTGCTGCTGTTCACCTTCTACCTGTCCGCCGACGGGCCGCGGCTGCGGCGCACCCTCTGCTCGATGCTGCCGCCCGCCAGGCAGGCCGAGGTGCTGCGGGCCTGGGACATCGCGGTGGCCAAGACCGGCGGGTACCTGTACTCGCGCGCCCTGATGGCGCTGGTCTCCGGGGTCGCGCACTACATCCTGCTCCAGGTGCTGGGGGTGCCCTACGCGCCGGCCCTGGCGGTGTGGGTGGGCCTGGTCTCGCAGTTCATCCCGACGGTCGGCACCTACCTGGCCGGCGCGCTGCCGGTGCTGATCGCCTTCACCAAGGACCCCTGGTCGGCACTGTGGGTGCTCTGCTTCGTCGTGGTCTACCAGCAGTTCGAGAACTACGTGCTCCAGCCGAGGATCACCGCCCGTACGGTGGACATCCACCCGGCTGTCGCCTTCGGCTCGGTCATCGCCGGGGCGGCGCTGCTCGGCGCTGTCGGCGCCCTCATCGCGATCCCGGCCGCCGCCACGCTCCAGGGCTTCTTCGGCGCCTACGTGCGCCGCTACGAGATCGCCGAGCCCCCTCCGGACGCCCGGCGGGACCAGGTAGAGCCGCCGCCGGGATGACACGCCGGCGGGCTGCGGGTCGCTTGACACGGAATTCGAACATCTATTCTGATGGAGCCGGCCGAGCCGGATACCCCACGGCGGCGGTGGGTGCCGAAGGCCCGAACGGGCCTGGTCGCACGCCGTCCGCCGGGAGTTATCCACAGGGTCGGGGCGACGTCCGCGCGCATTGTCAGTGGCAGGCGCTAGCGTCGTGGAGGTGAAGCGATCGAACCAGACAACCCGGGTGGAACCCATGGCAGCAGCTAGCGACCGCGAGAAGGCGCTCGACGCCGCCCTCGCACAGATTGAACGGCAGTTCGGCAAGGGTGCCGTCATGCGGCTGGGTGACCGGCCCAACGACCCCATCGAGGTCATCCCCACCGGGTCCACCGCGCTGGACGTGGCGCTCGGCGTCGGCGGCCTGCCCCGTGGCCGCGTGGTGGAGGTGTACGGCCCGGAGTCCTCCGGCAAGACCACCCTCACGCTGCACGCGGTGGCCAACGCCCAGCGGGCCGGCGGCACCGTCGCGTTCGTGGACGCCGAGCACGCCCTGGATCCTGAGTACGCCAAGGCGCTGGGCGTCGACACCGACAACCTGATCCTCTCCCAGCCGGACACGGGCGAGCAGGCCCTGGAGATCGTGGACATGCTGGTCCGCTCCGGTGCCCTGGACCTGATCGTGATCGACTCCGTGGCGGCCCTCGTGCCGCGGGCCGAGATCGAGGGTGAGATGGGCGACTCCCACGTGGGTCTCCAGGCCCGTCTGATGAGCCAGGCGCTCCGGAAGATCACCAGCGCGCTCAACCAGTCGAAGACCACCGCCATCTTCATCAACCAGCTGCGCGAGAAGATCGGTGTGATGTTCGGCTCGCCGGAGACCACCACCGGCGGCCGCGCCCTGAAGTTCTACGCCTCGGTCCGCCTCGACATCCGCCGGATCGAGACGCTCAAGGACGGCACCGAGGCGGTCGGCAACCGCACCCGCGTCAAGGTCGTCAAGAACAAGGTCGCGCCGCCCTTCAAGCAGGCCGAGTTCGACATCCTCTACGGCCAGGGCATCAGCCGCGAGGGCGGCCTGATCGACATGGGTGTGGAGCACGGCTTCGTCCGCAAGTCCGGCGCCTGGTACACGTACGAGGGCGACCAGCTCGGCCAGGGCAAGGAGAACGTCCGGAACTTCCTCAAGGACAACCCGGACCTGGCGGACGAGATCGAGAAGCGCATCAAGGAGAAGCTCGGCGTCGGCGTGCCGAAGTCCACCGCGGCCGAGGCCGCGGCCGAGGCCGAGCCAGCGGCTGCGACCTCGGGGGGCGCCACCTCCGCCGAGCCCGCCAAGGCGGAGGTCCCCGCTCCGAAGAAGGCGACCAAGGCCACCGCCGCCAAGGGCTGACGCCATGGAGCGCACGCCCCGAGAGCGCGGCGGCTCTCCCGAGTCGAGGGCCTCACGAGAGCCGCCGCTCGACCCCGAGGAGCGGGCGCGGGCACTGTGCCTGCGCCTGCTCACGGGGACCCCGCGCACCCGTCGCCAACTGGCCGACGCACTGCGGAAGCGGGACATCCCCGAGGACGTGGCCGAGCACGTCCTCGCCCGCTTCGAGGACGTCGGGCTCATCGACGACCGCGCGTTCGCCAACGCCTGGGTGGAGTCACGCCACCACGGCCGCGGCCTCGCCCGGCGCGCCCTCGCCCGGGAGCTACGGAACCGGGGGGTCGACGCCGAGCAGGTCAGCGAGGCGGTCGGCCTGCTCGACGCCGAGCAGGAGGAGACGACAGCCCGGGAGCTGCTCCGCCGCCGGCTGCCGGGTACCCGCGGCCTGGAGCGGGCCAAGCGGGTCAGGCGCCTGGCCGGCATGCTCGCACGCAAGGGCTACTCCGAGGGCCTGGCCCTGCGCCTGGTACGCGAAGCCCTCGACGAGGAGCGGGCCGCCGGCCTCGACACCGCGGAGGAGGAGCCATGGCTGTGGGACGCCGAATAGGCAGGCACGCGGGAGGCGGCTACGCGGCAGGCGGGCACGCCCCGGTGCCCGGCTCGGCCTCTCGCCCTCGCGGCGAGCGGCGGGCAGGCACCGCGGACGCCGGGACACCCGCTCGGCACGCTCGTCGGCCCGCGCCGCGCCGACAGGACCGTCGGGTTCGGTAAGGCCCGTGGGGCGGGCCCGGAGCACCTGGCGGAGGTGGAGCCGGCCGCGGCCCGGGGTGCCGGTTGAACCGTGGGGCGGACCGGTCGAAGGGCGGACCCGGAGCCCGCGATCGTCGCGCGCACGCGGGCGGTAAAGCCCGCAGGTCGGGTCCTGCCCCCTGCCCGTAAAGCCTGACCGCACCCCGCTCGCAGGACCGGCCCGGACCTTCGGCCCGCGCGCGGAGTACCCGCCCGCGGCGTGCCGCCCCCCGTTCGTCGGCTCAGGCCCTGCCGCGCCGTCGAGGGCTGGTCAAGGGCGCCACGGCCGCGGGCTCACACGCCCCGCGTGCGCCCGCCGCGGCCCGCGCGGGGGCGCGGCAGGGCCGTCAGCGGAGCCGTCCGCCCGTCCGGTGCTCGGAGGGCCCGCCACCCGTGCCCCTCGGACCCGGGGGCACCGCGTCTGCCCTGACCGGGCCACCCGCACCCGTGGGCGGGCCGCTCCCGGCCGTTCCGACGCCCGCGTCCGGGTCTGCCCCGTCCACGCCGTCCGCCCCGTCCGCCTTTTCGGCGCCGCCCCCGGCCGCCGGGATCGGCGGACCGCCTCTGGCGAGGTCGGCGTAGGAGTACAGCTCCGCCGGGCGGCACCCCACCATCGCCGCCACCAGGTGCCCGTCGGGCCGCACCAGCAGCACGGTGTGCGCCGTCGCGCCCGGATACCCCTCCGTGACCAGCAGCTCCGCGCTCACCGGCAACGCGGTCACCGCGGAGGCCAGCCGGGGCATCAGACCGGCCGTCAACCAGTGCCGCGACTCCCACACCCCCGTGCCCGGGGCCACCAGCACCACCAGCAGGTCGCCCCCCAGCCGGTCGCGCAGCCGTCCCGCCGTGCCGTCCAGCGCCGTCACCGCCACGTCCTCGACCATGCCGCCCGGCGCCGTCGCGCACTCCGCGGCCAGCGGCGACGCCCCGGACCTGGCGTCACCCCGGGGCGCGGGCGTGAGCGGGGAGCGGGAGTAGACGGGAACCGCGGCGGCGCCGCGCCCCAGGTGGCTGTCGGTGAGCATCTCGGCCTGGCCGCGGGCCGAGCCCGACAGCACGGTGTGGCGCACGGTCTGCCACGCCCCGTTCGCCCGCAGCAGCGGAAGCGCCTGGTCGGTGGCGCGCAGCCGGGTGCCGACCGCGCCCCGCCGCTCGGCCTCGAAGCTGTCCAGCAGGGTCTCCGACACACCCGAGTGGTAGGCCAGTGCGAGCTTCCAGGAGAGGTTCTCCGCGTCCCGCAGCCCCTCCTGGACGCTCTGCGCGCCCAGGGCGCCCATCAGGTGGGCGGCGTCTCCGGCCAGGAAGGCCCGGCCCACCCGCCACCCGCGGGCCAGCCGCTGGTGCACGGGATAGTCGGCGGAACCCACCAGCTCGTAGGGGGGGACCTGCCCGCACCAGGCGGCGAGCACCGACCGGAGCCGCTCGACCAGGGCGTCCGAGGTGAGCGGGCGGCCCCGCACGGGCAGCTGCCAGTCCAGCCGCCACAGCCCGTCCGGCAGCGGCCTCGCGGTGACCTCCTGGCCGGACGGGGCACCCGGCGGATCGCGGTGGAGCAGGGCCACGCCCGGCTCCACCAGCTCGGTGCGCACGACCGCCACGGCGTTCCGGTCGACAGCCGTCCTGCCCGGGAAGCGCACCCCCAGCAGCTTGCGCACCGCGGAGCGGGCACCGTCGCAGCCGACCAGGAACGCGCCCCGCCACCACGTCTCCTGGGCGCCCTGGGTGTGCACGGTCACGCCGCGCGGGTCCTGCTCGACCCCGTCCACCAGGCAGCCAGGCAGTACCCGGATCGCGCCGCAGCCCAGCACCGCCCGTCGCAGCCCCTCCACCAGGAGGTCCTGCGCGAGGTGCAGGGGGGCTTCCCGGGGCTCGAAGTCCATCCGCCCGAGGTCGACGCGCCGCCGGAAGGTGCGCCAGCCGACCCAGGTGAAGCCGTCCTCCCGCACCCCGCCGTACCCGAGGCGTTCCAGGAACGCGACCGCGGCCGGGTCCAGTACCGTCGTGCGGGCCTGCCGCATTCCGTCCGCGCCTGCCACCGCCTGCGCCTCGTCGACGAGGATGACGGGCACGTCCCGTCGGGCCAGCGCGAGGGCGAGGGCGAGGCCGACCGGGCCCGCCCCCGCGACGATCACCGGATCCACGCCGTGGCCTCCGGAAGAATTGCGGTCACATAGCGTATGCAACCCACCGGGCCAGCCCGCGTCAAGCGACGGTCGCACGTCGGCGCGGTGCGAGCGGGCACGTGGGCGGCGTCCGAGGCGCGTGCGGGGGCGCCGCCGGAGCGTACCGGGTGGGTAACGGTCCGGCCGGTGAGCCGGTACACCCTTGACGCACCGGGTCGGCATCGGGATGGATTCGGTGCACAGGATCCCGGTCGGGGAACCCGCTCCGCACCGGGATCTCCGACTGACCGGACAAAGGGGGGTGGCGCCGTGCGGCTGCTGCTCGTTGAGGACGACGACCGGGTCGCCGCGGCCCTCTCGGCCGTCCTGGCCCGGCACGGGTTCGACGTGCTGCACGCCCGCGGCGGGGACGAGGCCGTGCGTGCCGTGGTCGTCGGCGACGGACCGGAGTTCGACTGCGTGCTCCTCGACCTGGGCCTGCCCGACCAGGACGGATTCGAGGTCTGCGGCCGCATAAGGCGCCGTACCGCCGTCCCGGTGATCATGGTCACGGCCCGGGCGGACGTCCGCTCGCGCATCCACGGGCTGAACCTCGGCGCGGACGACTACGTGGTCAAGCCCTACGACACCGGCGAACTGCTGGCCCGCATCCACGCCGTCAGCCGCCGTCCGCCGCTGAGCCCCGCCGCCGCGGCAGCCACCGGCCCCACCGCCCCCGCCCAGGGCGCGCCCGCGCTCCAGGAGGCGGGGGCCGCCGCGGGGACGGCGCTGCTGCTGGGCCGGCTGTCCGTCGACCTGCCGACCCGCCAGGTCACCGTGGACGGCGCCGCGGTCGCCCTCACCCGCAAGGAGTTCGACCTGCTGGTGCTCCTCGCCCAGCATCCCGGGGTGGTCTTCCGCCGGGAGCAGATCATCAGCGAGGTGTGGCGCACCGCCTGGGAGGGGACGGGCCGCACCCTGGAGGTGCACGTGGCCTCGCTGCGGGCGAAGCTGCGCACCCCGGCGATGATCGAGACCGTACGGGGCGTGGGCTACCGCCTCGTCGTCCCGGCCGGCTGACCGGCGAGGGGCGGTCCCGTTGCGCGCGCGCCTGCTCCCGCTGCTCATCGTGTTGATGGCCGGCGTGCTGCTCGCCCTCGGCTTCCCGCTGGCCGCCAGCCAGGCGGCGTCCCAGCAGCAGAAGGTGGTGGTCGACCGGATCGACGACACCACGCGCTTCGCCGCCGTCGCCCAGTTCGTCACCGCGCGGGACGAGGAGACCGCCGTCTCCCCGGACGACGACGAGCGCCTGTACACCCTGCGGACCGAACTCGCCCGCTACGAGCAGCTGTACGGCATCGAGGCCGGTGTCTTCTACCGCGACCGGACCGCCATGGCGGCCGCGCCGGAACGCTGGCGGGTCCCGGCCCGGGGGGAGCTGTACGACGCCTACGAGTCGGCGCTGTTCGGCCGGCGCGCGCACAACCCCCGCCAGGTGTGGCCCTGGCAGCGCCGCATGCTCGCCATCGCCTCGCCCATCGTGCGCGACGGCGACGTGGTCGCCGTGGTCGTCACCGACTCGCCCACCGGAGCGCTGCGCTCCCGCATCCTGCACGGCTGGCTGCTGCTGGCGGCCGGGGAGCTGGCCGCCATGGCGATCGCGGTGCTGCTCGCCGTGCGGCTGACCGCGTGGGTGCTGCTGCCGGTCGAGACCCTGGACCGGGCCACCCACGACATCGCGACCGGCCGGATGGCCTCCCGGGTCCAGGAGTCCGGCGGGCCGCCCGAACTGCGCCGCCTGGTGCGTTCGTTCAACGAGATGGCCGACAACGTGGAGGAGGTCCTCGAACAGCAGCGGGCCTTCGTCGCGGACGCCTCGCACCAGTTGCGCAATCCGCTGTCGGCGCTGCTGCTGCGGATCGAGCTGCTGGGCCTCGAACTGCCGGAGGGGCACACGGAGGCCGAGCTGGTGCAGGAGGAGGGCAAACGGCTCGCCCGGGTCCTCGACGACCTGCTGGGCCTGGCCGTGGCGGAGAGCTCCGGCCCGCACCTGTCCGTCGTCGACGTCGCCGAACTCGCCCGGGCGCGGGCCCACGCGTGGCGTCCGGTGGCCGACCGGGAGGGGGTCACGGTGGAGTTCGCCGCCCCGCCGGGCCGGATGGCGGGCTGGGCGGACGCCGTGGCTCTGTCCAGCGCGCTGGACGCCGTCCTGGACAACGCCATCAAGTTCACCCCCGCGTCCGGGAGCGTCTCGGTGCGGGTCGAGGCCGACGAGGAGCGGGTGGCCGTCGGGGTCGCGGACAGCGGGCCCGGCCTGACCGACGAGGAACTGGCCCGGATAGGGGACCGGTTCTGGCGCAGTACCCGCCACCAGAACGTGCGCGGCTCGGGGCTGGGCCTGTCGATCGCCCGCACCCTCCTGCGGCAGGGCGGCGGCGCCGTCCGCTTCGCCCACCGCGAGCCGACCGGTTTGGAGGTACGGCTCACCGTTCCGCGCGAGGCCCCGGCGGGCGCGGGGTGAGAGCGTCCGGTGCCACCGGAGCCCCTCGGCCTCGTCCGGCGGCACCCGGATACGCCTGCCCCGGATGTGCCTGGTCTGGGTTCATCTGGCGCGGAATCGGCGCCCGTTGGCCCATGAACGCCCCTCAGCGGCCCCCTGGGGGCTTCCGCCGTGTCGCGGGCTCCCCGGGTAGGGCGGGCGCGGGCCAGGCCGTCTGAGCGGCCGTCAGGGCTTCGCGGAGCGGTAGTACCGCTCGGCGCCGGCGTGCAGGGGCAGCGGGTCGGTGAACACCGCGGTCCGCAGGTCCACCAGCTGCGCCGCGTGCACCACCTTGCCGATCGAGTCGCGGCTGTCGATGACCGCCTTGGTGAGCCGTTCCACCAGGGCGGCGTTCGCGTGGTCGGTGGTGATCAGCAGGTTCGCCACGGCGATGGTGGCGACGGCCTGGCCGCCCTGGGCCGTCGGGTAGGTGTCGGCCGGCATCACCGCCTGCCGGTAGTACCGCATCTGCGGACCCATGGCGTTCAACCGCTCCGCCAGGTCACCGAGCTGGACCAGCTTGATGTGGTCCACGGGCGCCGTCATGGCGGCCACGGTCGCGGTGGGCAGCCCGCCGGACCAGAAGAAGGCGTCGAGGCGGTGGTGGAGCAGCATCGACGGAGCCTTGTCGATACCGACCGGAACCGCCGTGAGGTCCTTGCCGGTGTCCAGCCCGGCCGCGGTCAGCAGCCGCCGGGCGATCAGGTTGACCCCGGAGCCGGCCTGCCCCACGCCCACCCGCAGCCCGCGCAGGTCGCGGGCCGAGCGCACTGTGGAGTCCCGCGGTACGACAAGCTGCATGTAGTCGTCGTACAGCCGCGCGCAGGCCCGCAGGTCGTTCTTGCCGGGACCGTCGTACGAGGCCACCGCGTCGGCGGCGGCGATCGTGAAGTCGGCCCGCCCGGAGACCACCTGCTCGATGTTCTCCACCGAGCCCGCCGTGCGCTCCAGCCGGACCGGCACACCGGGCAGGGCGGTGCGCAGGTCGTTCTTGAGCAGGACGCCGTACTTCTCGTACACGCCGTCGGAGACCCCGGTCGCCAGCGAGATCGGCGCCCTGGGGTACGCCGCGCCGTCCGAGGGGAGCAGCCACCACAGCAGCAGCGCCAGCGCCGACGCCGCGGCCAGGAGCGCCTGGAGGGCGCGGCGGCGGTGGCCCGGCCCGCGCGGGCCGGCGGCCGCGGCCGGCCCGGAGCGGCCCGGCAGGAGTCCGAGCAGGCGGGATCGGTCCATGGCCCGCGATCCTGCCAGCCGGGCCGCGGACGGGGAAGGTGCGGGGCGCGGGCGGCGGTCGGTGGGCCGGTGGCGTTGCCATGGAGGGCCGGGCGGTGCCCGGGCGGGCCGGCCCGACGCGGCCGCCGGGAGGCAAACCGGGTTCGGGGACCGCCGGGGCAGCGCCTACCCTGGGTGCATGACCGCGCAGGACACCGCTCTCCAGCGGAGCTACGAGATCCGCACCTACGGGTGCCAGATGAACGTCCACGACTCCGAGCGCCTGGCCGGCCTGCTGGAGGACGCGGGCTACGTCAAGGCAGCCGAGGGCTCCGACGGCGCGGATGTCGTGGTGTTCAACACCTGCGCGGTGCGGGAGAACGCCGACAACCGGCTGTACGGCAACCTGGGCCGCCTGGCGCCCCAGAAGAACGAGCGCCCCGGGATGCAGATCGCGGTCGGCGGCTGCCTGGCGCAGAAGGACCGCGACACCATCGTCAAGCGCGCGCCCTGGGTCGACGTGGTCTTCGGCACACACAACATCGGGCAGCTGCCGGTGCTGCTGGAGCGGGCCCGGATCGCCGACGAGGCGCAGGTGGAGATCGCCGAGTCGCTGGAGACCTTCCCCTCGACGCTGCCCTCCCGCCGGGAGTCCGCCTACGCGGCCTGGGTGGCGATCTCGGTGGGCTGCAACAACACCTGCACCTTCTGCATCGTGCCCGCCCTGCGCGGCAAGGAGAAGGACCGCCGCCCCGGCGACGTGCTCGCCGAGGTGGAGGCCCTGGTCGCCGAGGGCGTGATCGAGGTGACGCTGCTCGGTCAGAACGTGAACGCCTACGGCAGCGACATGGGCGACCGCGAGGCCTTCGGCAAGCTCCTGCGCGCCACGGGCGCCGTCGAGGGCCTGGAGCGGGTGCGCTTCACCTCCCCGCACCCCCGGGACTTCACCGACGACGTGATCGCCGCCATGGCCGAGACGCCGAACGTGATGCACCAGCTGCACATGCCGCTCCAGTCGGGCTCCGACCAGGTGCTGCGGTCGATGCGCCGCTCCTACCGGCAGGACCGCTACCTGGGCATCATCGAGAAGGTCCGGGCCGCGATGCCGGACGCGGCGATCACCACCGACATCATCGTCGGCTTCCCCGGGGAGACCGAGGAGGACTTCGAGCAGACCCTGCACGTGGTGCGCGAGGCCCGCTTCGCGCAGGCGTTCACGTTCCAGTACAGCAAGCGCCCCGGCACCCCGGCCGCCGACATGGAGGGCCAGATCCCCAAGGCCGTCGTCCAGGAGCGCTACGAGCGGCTGGTCGCCCTCCAGGAGGAGATCTCCTGGGAGGAGAACAAGAAGCAGGTCGGCCGCACTCTGGAGGTGCTGGTCGCCGAGGGCGAGGGGCGCAAGGACGACGCCACGCAGCGGCTGTCCGGGCGCGCGCCCGACAACCGCCTGGTGCACTTCCGGCGCCCTGAGGAGCCGGTCCGCCCTGGCGACATGGTCACCGTGGAGGTCACCTACGGGGCGCCGCACCACCTGCTCGCGGAGAACGCCCCGCTCGCGGTACGCCGTACCAGGGCGGGCGACGCCTGGGAGCGGCGCACCTCGGCGCCGGCCAAGCCCGCGGGCGTCATGCTCGGCCTGCCCACGATCGGCGCCCCGGCCGTGCCGGCGGGTCCGGTGGCGACGAGCGGCTGCTCCCTGGGCTGAGCCCAGGTCAGCCCTCCGGCGGGCCCCGGCCGCGTGGCCGTCGGACCGCGCGCCGGACTCCCGGGCTCCCGGGGGCTTACGGCGGCCTGGCCGCCGGGCAGGGATCCGCACGGAGGCCCGCCCGCCGCGGGGCCGCCGGTAGGGTTCGGTGCATGTTGGTCGCCGCCGCCGTCTGCCCCTGTCCGCCGCTGCTGGTCCCCGAGGTGGCCGCCGGTGCGGCGCCCGAACTCGACGGCGTCCGCGCGGCCTGCGCGGACGCCGTGGGCGTACTGGCGGCGGCCCGGCCGCAGTGCCTGGTGGTCGTCGGCCCGGGTACGCGCCCAGGCCCGGAGGCGTTCGCCCCGGGCGCGTCCGGCACCTTCCGACCCTTCGGCGTCGACGCGCACGTGCGGCTCGGCGCCGCGGACGGCCCGCCCCCTCCGCGCCCGGCGCGCGGCCGGGGGAGAGGCTGCCGGCCGCCCTCGCGGTGGCCGCGTGGCTGCTGCGCGGCTGGGGAGCCGCACCCGTACAGGGGCTGGCCGTGGGGGAGGAGCTGGACCCCGGGCGCTGCGCGGCGGCGGGCCGGGAGGCGGCCGCGCGGGCGGACCGGGTGGCGATGCTGGTGGTGGGCGACGGCAGCGCCTGCCGCACCCAGAAGGCCCCCGGGTACCTCGACGAGCGCGCCGAGCCCTTCGACGCCGCCGTGGCGGCCGCCCTGGGCCGTGCGGACACCGCCGCCCTCGCGGAGCTGGACCCGGAGCTCGCCCGGACGCTGAAGGCCGCGGGACGCGCCCCCTGGCAGGTACTGGCCGGCGCGGCCTCGGGCGCCGGGCTGTCGGGCCGGCTGCTGGAGGAGGCGGCACCCTACGGGGTGGGCTACTTCGCGGCTGTCTGGACCTGACCCAACCCCCGGGGTTCACCGTGCCCCGCGCCCGAGGCGGCGCCCGGACCGGGCGGTCGTGCGCTCTCCGGTCCGGCGTCTTCAGGTCCGACGCCCTCCGCGTGCGGCGGCCGCTCCGCGCGCACGGCGGCCCCGGCCGCGCGTGCGTGGCGGCCGGGGCCGGGACGGACCGGCAGGGCTCAGGAGTCCCGGCCCCGCTCCCCGTAGTCGTGGGCGGCGTCCTTCGCCTTGTCGACGCCGGAATCGATCTGACTGTCGTACTTTCCGCCGGTCTTGGAATCGGCGGCGCGGCCGGCCTTGTCCAGGCCCTGGTCGACCTTGTCCCCGTGCTCCCGGACCATGTCGTCGGCCTTGCCCTTGGACATGCCCAGCTTGTCCTTGATCGTGTCCATGAAGCTCATGCGGCACCTTCCCTGGGAGGACCCCGTGTGGCGGCCTGGGAGCGGCCGCATACGGCTCTGCGTCCCGGCCGAGGTGGCGTAAATGCAGGTAAAAGGCGCAAAACGCCACCTCTGTCTCGACCATACCCGCGCTGCCTCCCAGCCGCCGCCGGGCGCCGGCAACCCCTCCGGGCGCACCGTCCGCGTCCCTGTCCGCACCCCCGGTCGAGTGTTCCGCCCCGCGTCGTGTCCGCCGCCCGGAAGGGGCCGCCCGTCCCCCGCCGATCGGCGCCGGCCGGGCCGCGCGGAGCCCGGAGGGAGGACGGTTCGCGGCGGGGGTGAGGAGTTTGGGAGACTGGCCTGGTGGAGAAGCGCGTGATCACCGTGGTCGGGCCCACGGCCGCCGGCAAGTCGGACCTCGGAGTGGCCCTGGCCCAGGAGCTGGGCGGGGAGGTGGTCAACGCCGACTCGATGCAGCTGTACCGGGGCATGGACATCGGCACCGCCAAGCTCACCGCGGACGAGCGCCAGGGCGTGCCGCACCGCCTGCTGGACATCTGGGACGTCACCGAGGCCGCCAGCGTGGCGGAGTACCAGCGGCTGGCGCGGGCAGAGATCGACCGGTTGCACGCCGCGGGCCGGGTCCCCGTACTGGTCGGCGGTTCCGGCCTGTACGTCCGGGCGGCCATCGACGCGCTGCGCTTCCCCGGCACCGACCCGGCCGTACGCGCCCGGCTGGAGGCCGAACTCGAACTGCGCGGCCCCGGCGCCCTGCACGCCCGGCTGGCCGCCGTGGACCCCGACGCGGCCCGCGCCATCCTGCCCGGCAACGGGCGGCGGATCGTCCGGGCGCTGGAGGTCGTGGAGATCACCGGGGAGCCGTTCACCGCGAACCTGCCCGGCCCTGACGCCGTCTACGACACCGTCCAGATCGGTGTGTCCGTGCCGCGGCCCGAACTGGACGAGCGGATCACCGCCCGGGTGGACCGGATGTGGGAGGCCGGACTCGTCGGCGAGGTGCGGACCTTGGAGGAGGCCGGGCTCCGCTCCGGACTCACAGCCTCGCGCGCCCTCGGGTACCAGCAGGTGCTGGCCGCGCTGGCCGGCGAGTGCACCGAGGAGGAGGCCCGCGCCGAGACGGTCCGGGCCACCAAGCGGTTCGCGCGGCGCCAGGAGTCCTGGTTCCGGCGCGACCCCAGAGTGTGCTGGCTCACCTCCCGGGGTTCGGAACTCACCACGCAGGCCCTGGTGTTGGCACGGGAAGCCCCCCAAGGCGGTCACAGCCTGATCACGTGATGGCATCGGGACGCCCCGCCGTCACGGGACCTCCCTCCCACCGTGCCATCATCGTGGGCGAGCTACGGTGTCGGACGCATGGGAGGGCGCGTGGCTATGGCAGCCGGCCCGCGCGAGACCCCCTCAGGGCGGGACACCCGCGGCACGTCGGACGAGCCCGGCGGGGAGTCCGCCGGGACGACCGGTGACGACGCCTCCCCGGAACCCTCGGAGACCCGGCCGCCGAGCGGTCTCCCCGACCCCCTCGGCACCTCCGACGCCCTGGACGGACTGGACGCGCTCGACGCCCTGGACGCCGGCGACGAGGGCCCCGTCCGGCTGGAGCCGCTCACCCCCTTCGACGGAGGAGAGCCCCTGGCCGGCGTCCCCCTGGAGGGGCTGGACCTGGACGGGGACGACCCGCTGCCCGGCATCGAGGAGGCCGAGTCCTTCCGCGAACTGCGGCCGCCGCGCCGGCTGCGCTCGTGGCAGATCGCCCCCATCGTGGTGCTGGCGGTCGGCGGGTCCCTGATGTTCGCCTTCCCGCTGGCGTTCGAGTCCGGCGACGCCGGGCCCGTGGTCGCCATGCTGGGGCTGCTGGTGTGCTGCTGCGCCGCCGGGTGGGGCCTGACGGCCGCCCGCCGGATCGGCCAGACCCTGCCGGGGCTGCCCCCCCGAGGCTCCGGCGCCCGCGCCGACTGGCGCCACGTCGCCGGATACACCGCGGTGACGGTCCTGCTGGCCGTGCTCGCCGTCTGGCGCGTCGCCCGCCTCCGATAGCGTCCGGACCGTCGGCGCGCACGGCCCCGCAGCAGCCCGCCGAAGGGCCGTCCAGGGGGCTGGGCTCCCGGCCCGATCCCCCTGGCCCCCTGGCTCCGCCAGGCCCGTACTGCCCCCCCGCAGAGGCGGGCGGACGCCCTCGCCGGGCTCGGGAGGCGCACCGCGCGCGCCCCCGCCACCGCGTACGATCGGACGTATGACGACCGCGCGCCCCGCCGAGCCGATCGCCTTCCTCAAGGGCCACGGCACCGAGAACGACTTCGTGATCATCCCCGATCCCGAGGGTGTCCTGGACCTGTCGCCCGCCCAGGTGGCGCGGCTGTGCGACCGCCGGGCCGGCATCGGCGGCGACGGGCTGCTGCGGGTGGTGCGCAGCGCCGCCCATCCGGAGGCCGCCGCCCTGGCGGGCGAGGCCGAGTGGTTCATGGACTACCGCAACGGCGACGGCAGCGTCGCGGAGATGTGCGGCAACGGCGTCCGGGTGTTCGCCCGCTACCTGCGGCGGGCCGGCCTCGCCGAGGCCGGCGACCTCGCCGTGGCGACCCGGGCCGGGGTGCGGCGGGTCCACGTCGCCAAGGACGCGGAGGACGGCACCCCCGGGGACGTCACCGTCTCCATGGGCGCGGCGGAGTTCCCCGGCGGGCCCCACGGGGACGTCACCGTCGAGGCGGGCGGTCGCACCTGGCCGGCCGTGCACGTCAGCATGGGCAACCCGCACGCCGTGGCGTTCGTCGGCTCCCTCGACGAGCCCGGCGACCTGCTGGGCGCCCCCGCGTCACCCCGGCCGCGGCCTACCCCGCCGGCACCAACGTCGAGTTCGTCGTCGACCGCGGCCCGCGGCACGTCGCCATGCGGGTCCACGAGCGCGGCTCCGGCGAGACCCGCTCCTGCGGCACCGGCGCCTGCGCGGTCATGGCCGCGGCCGCCCGTCGCGACGGCCTGGCCCCCGCCGCCACCGGCGACCCCGTCACGTACACCGTCGACCTGCCCGGCGGCCGCCTCGTCATCACCGAGCACCCCGACGGCGGGATCGAGATGACCGGCCCCGCCGTGATCGTCGCCGAGGGCCTCATCGACCCCTCCTGGTTCGCCGCCGGCTGACCGGCTCCCCTTCCGCCCGCCCGGGCCGCCCAGCCACGGCGGGCCGCTCGGGGCCGCGGCCGAAGCGGACGTATCCGGTCACCCCACCCGTACGCAGTCGCTCGAACGGGTGATGGGGATCACTCTCGGCGAGAGGGTGGCGGCTGCGCGTGGTGGGGTCGGTAGCATCAATCACCGGCGCGGCCCACGGGGCGTGGTGAGCCTCCGCAGCCGGTCAAGGCTGCCGGGAGGCCCCGATGAGCGCGGAGAACGCGATCGAAGCGGAGAACGCTTCCGAAATCCTCCGGCGCGGCCTGCGCCGCATCGACCTGCGGCGGATGGATCTGCGCCGGCTCGGGCGGGCGGCGCTCCTCGGCAGCCCCGGCCGGGGCCGGCTGCCGGACGCCATCGAGCACCTCATCAAGGTCCACCGCGCCAACCACCGGGACGCCGGCACCGAGGCGGTCGAGACGCTGCGGCGCGCCTACGTGCTTGCGGAGTCCTCGCACCGCGGCCAGACCCGCAAGAGCGGCGACCCCTACATCACCCATCCGCTCGCCGTCACCCTGATCCTCGCCGAACTCGGCGCCGAGACGACCACGTTGACCGCGTCCCTCCTCCACGACACCGTCGAGGACACGGAGGTGACGCTCGACCAGGTCCGCGAGGAGTTCGGCGCCGAGGTCGGCTACCTGGTCGACGGCGTCACCAAGCTGGAGAAGGTCGACTACGGCGCCGCCGCGGAGCCCGAGACCTTCCGCAAGATGCTCGTCGCCACCGGCAACGACGTGCGGGTGATGTCGATCAAACTGGCCGACCGGCTGCACAACATGCGCACCCTGGGCGTGATGCGCCCGGACAAGCAGGCGCGCATCGCCCGTGTCACCCGGGACGTGCTGATCCCGCTGGCCGAGCGCCTCGGCGTCCAGGCGCTCAAGAGCGAGCTGGAGGACCTCGTCTTCGCCGTCCTCCACCCCGAGGAGCACGCCCGCACCCGCGCCATGATCGACGCCGCCGCGGCCCGCCCCGACCCGCTCGCGGCGGTCGCCGACGACATGCGCGGAGTGCTGCGCGACGCCGGCATCGCCGCCGAGGTGCGCATCCGCCCCCGGCACACCGTCTCCGTCCACCGCCTGATGATCAAACGGGGCATCGCCGAGCCCGGTGGCTGCGACTACGGGCGCCTGCTGGTCCTCGTCGACGAGGACGCCGACTGCTACGCCGTGCTCGGCGAGCTGCACACCTGCTTCACGCCCGTCATCTCCGAGTTCAAGGACTTCATCGCCGCCCCCAAGTTCAACCTGTACCGGTCGCTGCACACCGCGGTGGCCGACCGGCACGGCCGGGTCGCCGAAGTCCTCGTCCGCACCCGCCACATGCACCGGCTCGCCGAGACCGGCGTGATCGCCCTCGGCGACCCGGGCGTGACCCCGCCCGCGGCCCCCAGCCCGCCGCCGCCCCGGCAGCCGGCGAGGCGGCCGGCGCCCAGGGTGAGTGGCCCGCCGCCGACCCCTCGCAGCCCGGCTGGCTGGCCCGGCTCCTGGAGTGGCAGCGGGCCGTGCCCGACGCCGACATCTTCTGGACCGCGCTGCGCGACGAACTGGCGCAGGACCGCGAGATCACCGTCTTCACCACCCAGGCCGCCGACGCCTCCGGCACCGTGCGGCTGCCGGCCGGCGCCAGCTGTGTGGACGCCGCGTACGCGGTGCGCGGCGAGGCCGGGCACGCCTGTGTCGGGGCCCGTGTGAACGGGCGCCTGGCCCCCCTCAGCACCCGGCTGCGCGACGGCGACACCCTCCAGCTGCTCATGGACGACACGGCCACCTCCGGCCCCGACCCCGAGTGGCTGGAACACGCCGCCACCCCCGCCGCCCGCCTCGCGATCACCCGCTGGCTGGCCCGCCATCCGGCCGCCGGGCAGGGCGACGAGCCCGCCGCCCCGCCCGCCGGCCGCCCCGCGCCGGCCGCCCCGAGCACCCCGCACGGCGAGGCCGTCGCCGTCGCCGACCTGCCGGGCGCCACGGTGCGGCTGGCCCGCTGCTGTACCCCGGTGCCGCCGGACCGGCTCACCGGGTTCGTGATCCGCGGCGGCACCGTCACCGTCCACCGGGCCGAGTGCCCGACCAGCGGCCGCATGGCCGCCGCCGGCCGCGAAGCCGTCCCGGTCCACTGGCGGGACGACACCCCCGCCGGCCACTACCGCGCCACCGTCCTCGCCGAGGCGCTCAGCCGGCCCAGGCTGCTGGCCGACCTCACCGAGGCGATCTCCGCCGCCGGGGTCGGCATCGTCTCCGCTGCCGTGGAGCCCCCCCAGGAGAGCTGCGTCCGCCACTCGTACACCGTCGAGCTGCCGGACCCCGGGGCGCTTCCCGCCCTCATGCGGGCCATGCGGTCCGTACCCGGCGTGTACGACGTCTACCGCGACCGCCCGGCTGTCGCGGCCACCCGCGGCTGACCACCCTCGGTCGCGATCCGGCTACGCCGCGCCGACGGGCTTTCCGCCGCTGGGGAAACCCGCGTGACCGCGCCGTCCCGGCGTGCGACCATCGAAGGTGCGGCACCACCAGGGCCGCAGTCCTGCGACCGAAGGATCAGATGACCTCCCCTTCCTCCTCTTCCTCCTCGCGCAACCCCCGCACCGCGAACACCAGCCGGCGCCTCTCCGAGAGCCTCCGCGCCGAGGCCCTGATGGAAGAGGACGCGGCCTGGACCCCGGACACCGACGGCGACCGGGACGGCGACCAGCTGGACCGCTCCGAGCGCGCCTCCCTGCGCCGCGTCGCGGGCCTGTCCACCGAGCTGGAGGACGTCACCGAGGTCGAGTACCGGCAGCTGCGCCTGGAGCGTGTGGTGCTGGTCGGTGTGTGGACCTCCGGCACCGTCGACGACGCCGAGAACTCGCTGGCCGAGCTCGCCGCCCTCGCGGAGACCGCCGGCGCCCTCGTCCTCGACGGTGTGGTGCAGCGGCGGGACAAGCCGGACCCGGCCACCTACATCGGCTCCGGCAAGGCCCACGAGCTGCGCGACATCGTGGTGGAGACCGGCGCCGACACCGTGGTGTGCGACGGCGAGCTGAGCCCCGGCCAGCTCATCCACCTGGAGGACGTCGTCAAGGTCAAGGTCGTCGACCGGACGGCCCTGATCCTGGACATCTTCGCCCAGCACGCCAAGTCCCGCGAGGGCAAGGCGCAGGTGGCACTGGCCCAGATGCAGTACATGCTGCCCAGGCTGCGCGGCTGGGGCCAGTCGCTGTCCCGCCAGATGGGCGGCGGCGGCTCCGGCTCCTCCGGCGGCGGCATGGCCACCCGTGGCCCCGGTGAGACGAAGATCGAGACCGACCGGCGGCGCATCCGGGAGAAGATGGCCAAGGCCCGCCGGGAGATCGCGGACATGAAGACCAGCCGCGACCTCAAGCGCCAGGAGCGCAGGCGCCACAAGGTGCCGTCGGTGGCCATCGCCGGGTACACCAACGCCGGCAAGTCCTCACTGCTCAACCGCCTCACCGGCGCCGGCGTCCTGGTGGAGAACGCCCTGTTCGCCACCCTGGACCCGACCGTGCGGCGGGCGGAGACCCCCAGCGGGCGGCTCCACACCCTCACCGACACCGTCGGCTTCGTCCGGCACCTGCCCCACCACCTGGTCGAGGCGTTCCGCTCCACCATGGAGGAGGTCGCCGACGCGGACCTGATCCTGCACGTGGTCGACGGTTCGCACCCCGTGCCGGAGGAGCAGCTCGCGGCCGTCCGCGAGGTCTTCCGGGAGGTCGGCGCCCTGGACGTGCCGGAGATCGTCGTGGTCAACAAGGCCGACGCGGCCGACCCGCTGGTGCTCCAGCGGCTGCTGCGGAACGAGAAGCACGCCATCGTGGTCTCCGCGCGCAGCGGCCAGGGCATCGCCGAGCTGCTGGAGCTGGTCGACGAGACGCTGCCGCGTCCGGACGTCGAGGCCGAGGTGCTGGTGCCGTTCACCAAGGGGGCGCTGGTCTCCCGGGCGCACAGCGAGGGCGAGGTGCTCTCGGAGGAGCACACCGCCGAGGGCACGCTCCTCCGGGTGCGTGTCCACGAGGAGCTCGCCGCCGAGCTCGCGCCCTACACCCTGGCGGGCAACAGGCACTGACCTCGGGCGCACGGGCCGTCCCAGGAGGGGCGGCCCCCACCCGGGCCGGTGCGGGCACATAGGTCGCCAGGCGACCAGGTGGCCAGGCGGCGGTGAAGGCCGGTGAGTACGGCGCGAGGCGCCCGGGAGCGGATCGAGTTCCCGGGCGCCTCGGTGCGTCCGGCACCGTCCGCCGCGCCTCCGGGGTGTGCCCCAAGGGGCGCCGTCCCCCCACCGTCGCGCTGGAGCGGCGTGCCGCCGGCGCCCTCGCCCCGGCGTTGCCGAGCCGTCCGGCGGGAAACCCCGGTCTTCGAGCCGATCGGCGCCCACCCCTCCGAGGCGGCCGCCCGGCCCGCCCACGGTCCGCCGCTTCAGGCCCGTGTCGCGCTCCAGGGGCGCGGTGCCGAGCCCCCTGCCCTCGGTGGACCCCAGGCCGCGCGGTCCGGCGCGAGGCCGGAGTCCCGGTACCAGCGGCCGTTCTTGCCGGTGTGCCCCGCGGCGGCCGGTCCGGTCCGCGAACGGCACTCCCCGCCCGGCGGGTTCCCGCCCGCGAAAGATCTCGCCATCGCCCGTGATCGCGCGTCCACCCCGTCGTTAGTACGGACGGGGGACTGAAGGACGACGGCAGACGACACCGGACCGGCGGCCCCGACGCGGCCCGACAGCACACGGAACCCGAACAGGAGGAGAGGGCGTGGCGGCCACTTCCAGCGCGCCGGGACAACTCGCGGATACGGAAGGGGACTTCGGACCCCCGCAGGCCGCCGAGCCGGCGGAGGCGATCCTGCGCAGGCAGGCGCAGCGCGAGTCGGCCGCCCGCACCTACGCCCGTTCGCTGCCGGTGGTCCCGATCCGCGCCCGGGGCATGACCGTGGAGGGCGCGGACGGCACCCGCTACCTGGACTGCCTCTCGGGAGCGGGCACGCTGGCCCTCGGCCACAACCACCCGGTCGTCCTGGAGGCGATCCGCCGGGTGCTGGACTCCGGCGCCCCCCTGCACGTGCTCGACATGGCCACCCCGGTGAAGGACGACTTCACCACCGCGCTCTTCGAGACCCTGCCGGCGCCGCTGGCCGAGCACGGACGCGTCCAGTTCTGCGGCCCGGCCGGTACCGACGCCGTGGAGGCGGCGATCAAGCTCACCCGGATCGCCACCGGCCGGACGGGGGTGCTGGCCTTCTCCGGCGCCTACCACGGCATGACCGCCGGCGCCCTGGCCGCCACCGGCGACACCGCGACCCGCGCCACCGTCGAGGCCGACACCCGCGTCACCCGGATGCCCTTCCCGTACGACTACCGCTGCCCGTTCGGCGTCGGGGGGGAGCACGGTGCCGAACTCTCCGCCCGCCTCACGGCGAACCTGCTCGACGACCCCAAGGGCGGCGTGCCGCGCCCCGCCGCCATGCTCGTGGAGCCCGTGCAGGGCGAGGGCGGGGTGATCCCGGCCCCCGACAGCTGGATGCGCCGGATGCGGGAGATCACCCGGGCCCGCGGCATCCCGCTGATCGCCGACGAGGTGCAGACCGGGGTGGGCCGTACCGGCGCCTTCTGGGCGGTCGAGCACAGCGGCGTGGTCCCCGACGTCATGGTGCTGTCCAAAGCCGTCGGCGGCAGCCTCCCCCTGGCGGTGATCGTCTACCGCGAGGAGCTGGACACCTGGCAGCCGGGTGCGCACGCCGGCACCTTCCGCGGCAACCAGCTGGCCATGGCGGCCGGCGCCGCGACGCTGCGGTACGTGCGCCGCAACGCCCTGCACGAACGGGCCGAGACGGTCGGTGCGCGGATGCTGAGCCGGCTGCGCGCGCTGTCCGCCCAGTACGCCTGCGTCGGGGACGTCCGCGGCCGCGGCCTGATGCTGGGCGTCGAACTCGTGGACCCCTCGGCCGAACCCGACGACCACGGCGCGCTGCCGGCCGATCCCCGGCTCGCGGCGCGGGTCCGGCAGGAGGCCCTGCACCGCGGCCTCATCGTCGAACTCGGCGGCCGGCACGGCGCCGTCGTCCGGCTGCTGCCGCCGCTGACCATCACCGACGAGCAGGCCGAAGCGGTCCTGGACCGCCTCGCCGACGCTCTCGGCGCCGCCAGCCGAACCTCCGCACCACCGGGCCGCGTCCCCCGTCCCCCGCCGCGGGCTCCCGGACGGACAACCGGTGACCCGGCGTCCGTCCCGGCGTACCGGCGGTCCCGCCGCACCCGCACGCCCTCTGTCGCCGCACCCGTCGCCGCACCGGCGTACCGAACAAGTGAGGCCCCTGGCATGACCACACGCGTGGACCCCACCCGACACGACAGCCCGCTCGGCGGCGCCGACACGGCATCGGTCCCCCTGCAGCGCTCCCGCCCCGCGGAGCCCGACCCCCTGGAGCGCGAGTCCCCCTACGCGGTGGCCGACACCGCCGGGACCGAGGCCCTGCTGCGCTGCTGGGTGCGCGAGAAGAGCCTGGTCCGGCCGGCCGACGGGATGCTGCGGATCGCCCTCCCGGGGGGCGGTACGGAGGTGCGGGCGGCCGTCCACCACTGGTCGCCGACCGGCCACCACCGCTTCGGGCCGCCCTGGCCCGTGCGGGACCCGGCCGCGCAGCCCGCGTCGGGGGCGCCGGGCGGCGAGCAGCGCCCGCTCAGCGCGGTCGAACTCGCCGCGCTGCTGGTCCGCGAGAGCGGCGCCGACCCCGCCGAGGGTGCCGACCTGGTCGCCAGGGTCGCCGACTCGGTCCGCCGTACCAGCGCGTTCGTCGCCGACCGCCGCCTGCGCCCGGGCGGCGCCGAGCCCGAGATCCCCTTCCTCGACTCCGAGCAGGCGCTGCTGCTGGGCCACCCCCTGCACCCGACGCCCAAGAGCCGCGACGGACTCGCTGACGGGGAGGCCGCCGCCTTCTCGCCCGAACTGCGCGGCTCGTTCGCCCTGCACTGGCTGGCCGTGCACCGCTCGGTGCTGGCCACCGACTCGGCCTGGACGGAGCGGGGCCGCCCGGTACCGGCGCCGGACCTGCTGGCCGCCCTGGCCGGGCCGGGGCTGGAGCTGCCGCCGGACACCGCCCCGCTGCCGCTGCACCCCTGGCAGGCCCGGGAGGTGCGCCACCGCCCCGCCGTCCAGGAACTGCTGGCCGCCGGGCTGCTGCACGACCTCGGCCCGCTGGGCGCGCCCTGGCACCCGACGTCCTCGGTGCGCACGGTCTACCGCGCCGACACGCCCGCCATGCTGAAGCTCTCCGTGGCGCTGCGCATCACCAACTCCCGGCGCGAGAACCTCCGCAAGGAGCTGCTGCGGGGCACCGAGGTCCACCGGCTGCTGCGTACCGGGCTCGCCGCCGCCCTGCACGCCGCGCACCCCGGGTTCGACATCGTCCGCGACCCCGCCTGGCTCGGCGTCGACGGCCTGGACGGGCAGCCGCTGACGGGCCTGGACGTGGCCCTGCGGCACAACGCCTTCGGGCCCGGCGTGCGGGCCCACTGCGTGGCTGGACTCACCTCCCTGAGGCCCTGGCCGGGGCTGCCCGCCACCGCCCTGCGCTCCCGGCTGGCCGTCGTCCTGGGACAGCTGGCCGAACGGACCGGACGCCCGTTGTCGGCCGTGGCCGCCGAGTGGTTCCTGCGCTACCTCGACGCGGTGGTCCGCCCGGTGCTGTGGCTGGACGGGGAGGCGGGGGTGGCCCTGGAGGCGCACCAGCAGAACACCCTGGTCCTCCTGGACGCCGAGGGCTGGCCCTGCGGCGGCCGCTACCGGGACAACCAGGGCTACTACTTCCGCGAGTCCCGCCGCGCCGAACTCGAACGGCGGCTGCCCGGCATCGGCGCCGCCAGTGACACCTTCGTCGCCGACGAGGTCGCGGACGAGCGGTTCGCGTACTACCTGGGGATCAACAACGTCCTGGGCCTCGTCGGCGCGTTCGGGGCGCAGAACCTCGCCGACGAGGAGGTCCTGCTGGCCGCGTTCCGGCGGTTCCTCGCCGCCCAGGACGCCCGGAGCAGCCTCCCCGGACGCCTGCTGTACAGCACCCACCTGCGGTGCAAGGCCAACCTGCTGACCCGCCTGCACGGTATGGACGAGCTGGTCGGGCCGGTCGACACCCAGTCCGTCTACACGATCCTGCCCAACCCGCTGGCCCGATGAGCGAACGGCGCCGGGCAGCCGGGGCCGGCCGTGCCGCGCACGGCCGGCCCCGACCGCCCGGCGGCCCGCCGGGAGAGGAAGAAGCTCCGTTGCCCTCCGCCGACCCCAGCACCGAGGACACCCTCGACCTCAAACTGCCGCCGGACCTCCTGGACGCCGTCGCCGCCGACGGGGGAGGTGACGGTGACGGCGACGCCCCGCGGGCTCCTGGCAGCTCCGCCGCGAGCAGAGGCGGAGCCGGCCCCCTGGGACGCGCGTCGGACCCCCTGGGGGGCGGATCGAGCGCCTTGGGCGGCGCGTCGGACACCTCGGGCGGCTCGCTCGGCGTCCCCGCGGGCGGTCCCGGTGCCCTGGGCGGCGTGTTGGGCACCCTGGGTGGGCCGCCTGCCGTCCTGGGGGGCGGAACGAGCGGTCCGGGCGGCCTGCCCGGCGTCCCCGGGAGCGGCCCCGGCGTGCTGGGTCCCCGCACCCCGGGCGGCGTGCTCGCACCCGGCACGCCCGCGGGCGGCACCAGGGAGGGCGGAGCGGGCTCCCCGGGAGGGGGCTCGGGCCCGGCCGCCCCCAGGAGCGCCGGCCGCCGCCACCCCGACGGTCTGCTGGACCGGATCGCGGGCTGGGCGGCCGCCACGACCCCCGCGGGCTCCTTCCGGCTGGTCCCCGCCGAACCCGTCCGCGACCTCGCGCTGATCGCCGGCTGGATGAACGATCCGGCAGTGGCGGAGTTCTGGGAGCTCGCCGGGGAGCCGCGGGTCACCGAGGCGCATCTGCGCGCCCAGACCGACGGCGACGGCCGCAGCGTGCCCTGCCTCGGTGTCCTCGACGGCGTCCCCATGAGCTACTGGGAGATCTACCGCGCCGACCTCGACCCGCTGGCCCGCTACTACCCGGCCCGGCCGCACGACACCGGTGTCCACCTGCTCATCGGCCGGGCCGTCGACCGCTCCCGCGGCCTCGGCGGCATCCTGCTGCGCGCCGTCTCCGACCTGGTGCTCCGGCACCGTCCGGCCTGCGGCCGGATCGTGGCCGAGCCGGACGTGCGCAACGCTCCCTCCGTCGCGGCCTTCCGCACCGCGGGCTTCCGCCTGTCCGCGGAGGTCGAACTCCCCGGCAAGCGGGCCGCCCTGATGGTCCGCGACCGCGCCCCGCGCGTCCGCCCCTGACCCGGCGCCGCACCCCGCCGCCAGGTCCGTCCGCTCCGCCCGCCCCCGCGGCTGTTCCGTCCCCCCTCCGCCGCGGGTACCTTCCCCGCCACCGCGTCCCACCGGAGGAGCCCACCGTGACCATCCCGTACCCGAACGACTCCGCCGCGTGGTCGCGCGCGGCCAGACGCATGCTCGCGAAGATGCTCGCCGAGTTCGCGTACGAGGAGGTGATCGCCCCCAGCCCCGACCCGGCCGCCGGCCCGGACCACTACCGCCTCGACCTCGACGCCGCCACCGTCTACCGCTTCCGGGCCCGGCGCGGCGCCTACGGCAGCTGGTACGTCGACGCCGACAGCATCACCCCCACCGGCGATCCCCTGCACTTCCTCGTCCACGGCCACCACAGCGTCCTCGGCCTGGGCGGTGACACCACCGGGCACCTCGTACGCGAACTCCTCGCCACCCTGCGCGCCGACGTCCGCCTCGACAGCACGGCGGTGCCCGCCGCGGACCTCGCGGACCTGGACTACGCCGAGCTCGAAGGGCACCAGACCGGGCACCCGTGGCTGGTCGCCAACAAGGGCCGGATCGGCTTCTCGGACACCGACGCGGCCGTCTGGGCCCCCGAGACGCGGCGCCGCCACCGGCTCCCCTGGCTGGCCGTCCACCGCTCGCTCGCCGAGTACCGCGGCACCGGCGCCCTGGAGACCCCCGAGGCGCTGTACCGCCAGGAGCTCGACGCGGACGTCCTGGAGGGCTTCCAGCAGGAGCTCACCACCAGGGGACGCACCCCCGGCGACTACCTGCTGCTGCCGGTGCACCCCTGGCAGTGGGAGCAGGTCGTGGCCCCGCTCTTCGCGCCCGCCGTCGCCGACGGGTCGATCGTCCTGCTCCCCGCCGACGGTGACCTGCGGCTGCCGCAGCAGTCGATCCGGACCTTCCTGAACACCAGCGACCCGCGCCGGCACACCGTGAAGCTGCCGCTGTCGGTGCTCAACACCCTCGTCTGGCGCGGCCTGCCCACCGACCGCACGCTGGCCGCCCCCGCCGTCACCGCCTGGGTGCACGGCATCCGCGACCACGACCGCTTCCTGCGCGACGAGACCCGGGTGGTGCTGCTGGGCGAGGTGGCGTCGGTGGCCGTCGCCCACCCCCAGTTCGACCGGCTGCCCAGCGCGCCCTACCAGTACCGCGAACTGCTCGGCTGCATCTGGCGGGAGCCCCTCGGCGCCTACCTCGACCCCGGGGAACGGCCCCGCACCCTCGCCGCGCTGCTGCACACCGACCCGGCCGGCCGGGCCTTCACCGCCGAACTCGTCGAGCGCTCCGGCCTGCCCCCCGAGGTGTGGCTGCGCCACCTCTTCACGGCCCTGCTGCCGCCCCTGCTGCACTTCCTCTACCGCTACGGCACCGTCTTCTCCCCGCACGGCGAGAACGCCATCGTGATCTTCGACGAGCACGACATCCCCGTACGGCTGGCGGTCAAGGACTTCGTCGACGACGTCAACATCTCCGCCCACCCGCTCCCCGAGCACCGCACGATGCCCCCGCAGGTGCGCGAGGTCCTGCTCACCGAACCGCCCGAATTCCTCACCCAGTTCATCCACTCGGGCCTTTTCGTCGGTGTCTTCCGCTACCTCGCGCCGCTGTGCGAGCGGCACCTCGGCGTGCCCGAGGGCCGCTTCTGGGCCCTGGTGCGCGAGGAGATCACCCACCACCAAAAACGATTCCCCGAACTCAAGGACCGCTTCGCCCTCTTCGACCTGCTCACCCCGCGCATCACCCGGCTGTGCCTCAACCGCAACCGGCTGCACCTCGACGGCTACCGCGACCGCGCCGTCCGCCCGCACGCCGCCGTCCACGGCACCGTCCCCAACCCGCTGCACGCCCTCTGACGCCCGTCGGCACCCGGCGGCGCGGGCCGCCCCTCCCGGGCACCCGCGCCGCCCGCGCCCGCCGGGCCGGCGCGGACCGGCGGCACCTTCCGGAACCGGACCAGGGCTGTCGGTGGGGCACCGTAGGCTGAGAAGGCTATGACTGCCACCACCCCTCCTCCGCTCCCCGACCTCCTGCACGCCGCCGTCACCGCCGTGGGCGGCGTGGAACGGGAAGGCCAGCTCGCCATGGCGCAGGCCGTAGAGGCCGCCGTCGCCGACGGGTCGCACCTGCTCGTCCAGGCCGGTACCGGCACCGGCAAGTCGCTCGGCTACCTGGTGCCCGCCCTGGCCCACGGCGAGCCCGTGGTCGTCGCGACGGCCACGCTGGCCCTCCAGCGGCAGCTCGTCGAGCGCGACCTGCCGCGCACGGTGACCGCCCTGCGGCCGCTGCTGCGCCGTGAGCCGCAGTTCGCGATGCTCAAGGGCCGCTCCAACTACCTGTGCCTGCACCGGTTGCACGAGGGTGTCCCGCAGGACGAGGAGGAGGGCCTCTTCGACCCCTTCGAGGCGGCCGCGCCCAGCAGCAAGCTCGGGCAGGACCTGCTGCGGCTGCGGGACTGGGCGGACGAGACGGAGACGGGCGACCGCGACGGGCTCAGCCCGGGTGTCTCGGACCGCGCCTGGAGCCAGGTGTCGGTCACCTCCCGGGAGTGCCTGGGCGCCTCCCGCTGCGCCTACGGCGCCGAGTGCTTCGCGGAGGCGGCGCGCGAGCGGGCCAAGCTCGCCGACGTCATCGTCACCAACCACGCGCTGCTCGCGATCGACGCGATCCAGGGCGCCCCCGTGCTGCCGTCCCACGAGGTGCTGGTCGTCGACGAGGCGCACGAACTCGTCTCCAGGGTGACCGGGGTCGCGACCGGCGAGCTGACCCCGTTCGGCGTCAACCGGGCCGTCAAGCGCGCCGCCAAGCTGGTCAACGAGAAGGCGGCGGACGCGCTGCTGACCGCCGCCGAGGGCTTCGAGCGGGTGATGGAACTCGCCCTTCCCGGCCGGCTGGAGGAGATCCCCGAGGATCTGGGGTACGTGCTGGCCGCGCTGCGGGACGCCAGCCGCCTGGTGATCACCGCCCTCGGCGACACCCGCGACAAGTCGGTGGGGGACGAGGACGCGGTGCGCAAGCAGGCCCTGGCCTCCGTCGAGCACGTCCACGAGGTGGCCGAGCGCCTCGTCCAGGGCTCGGAGTACGACGTGGTGTGGTGCGAGCGGCACGACCGGTTCGGCGCCTCGCTGAGGGTCGCCCCGCTGAGCGTGTCGGGGCTGCTGCGGGAGAAGCTCTTCGCCGAGCGGTCCGTGGTGCTCACCTCCGCCACCCTCAAGCTCGGCGGCGACTTCAACGGTGTCGGGGCGTCCCTCGGCCTGGCCCCGGAGGGCAGCACCGCCCCCGAGGGCGAGGAGGAGCTGCCGCGCTGGAAGGGCGTCGACGTGGGGTCGCCCTTCGACTACCCCCGGCAGGGCATCCTGTACGTCGCCCGGCACCTCACCCAGCCGGGGCGGGACTCCGAGCGCCGCGACATGCTGGACGAGCTGGCCGAGCTGATCGAGGCCGCGGGCGGCCGCACGCTGGGCCTGTTCTCCTCCATGCGGGGGGCGCAGGCCGCCGCCGAGGCCATGCGCGGCCGCCTGGACCACCCGGTGCTGCTGCAGGGCGAGGAGACGCTGGGCGAGCTGATCCGGACCTTCGCCGAGGACGCCCGGACCTGCCTGTTCGGCACCCTGTCGCTGTGGCAGGGGGTGGACGTTCCCGGTCCCAACTGCCAGCTGGTGGTGATGGACCGCGTTCCGTTCCCGCGGCCCGACGACCCGCTGATGAGCGCGCGTCAGAAGGCGGTCGAGGAGCGCGGCGGCAACGGGTTCATGGCCGTGGCCGCCACCCACGCCGCGCTGCTGATGGCGCAGGGCGCGGGGCGGCTGGTCCGGGCGACCGGCGACAAGGGCGTGGTGGCGGTGCTGGACCCGCGGCTGGCCACGGCCCGTTACGGCTCGTTCCTGCGGGCCTCGATGCCGGACTTCTGGTACACCACCGACCGCAACCAGGTCCGCAGGTCGCTCGCGGCGATCGACGAACGCGCGCGGCAGGCCGCGGCGGACACGCCGTCGGAGGCCCCGTCCGGCGCCGCGGAGGAGTAGCGGGTGACGTGCGCGCCGCCGGTTCGCCGACCGGGCGTGGCGGCGCCGCACGGGTGATCTTGCCGTGCCCGGAAGGGCTAGGCCGCACGGGTGGCCTTGCCGTACCCCGGAGGCTCGTGCGCCCTCTCCCGGACCGGCGGGCTCGTATGAGGGGGCGCTGACGCCCGCTGCGCGCTCCTGGGCGGCTCGGGGGAGTGGTGCGGCCCCTGCGCTCGTCTCCGCGGCGTGCGGGCCGGCACAGAGCCGCACGCCGGTCGGATGACCGGATTGGCGCGCGCTCGCCTCCCGCGCCCACGCGTACGGCCCCGCGCCCACACGTACGGCCCCGGGCGCACGCGTACGGTCACGTGGCGCCAGGGGCCGGGAACGGGCGGGGACGGCCCTGCGGAGGAGTGCGGGCGATGCGGGCCGTCCTCGGGGGCGGGGAGCGGTCAGATCCGGCGCAGGACCGCCACGACCTTGCCGAGGATCGTGGCCTCGTCACCGGGGATCGGCTGGTAGGAGGAGTTGTGCGGCAGCAGCCACACATGGCCGTTGTCCCGCTTGAAGCGCTTCACGGTGGCCTCGCCGTCGAGCATCGCCGCGACGATGTCGCCGTTCTCGGCGACGGGCTGGCGGCGGACCGTCACCCAGTCCCCGTCGCAGATGGCCGCCTCGATCATGGAGTCGCCGACCACCTTGAGCACGAACAGCTCGCCGTCACCGACGAGCTGACGCGGCAGCGGGAAGACGTCCTCGACCGACTCCTCGGCGAGGATCGGGCCGCCGGCGGCGATCCGCCCCACGAGCGGGACGTACGACGCCGAGGGCTTGCCCGTGGTGTCGGTGGGCTGCGGGTGGCCGGCGTCCGAGGCGCGGACCTCGTAGGCGCGCGGCCGGTGCGGGTCGCGGCGCAGGAATCCCTTGCGCTCCAGGGCCATCAACTGGTGGGCGACCGAAGAGGTGCTGGAGAGGCCGACCGCCTGACCGATCTCCCGCATGGACGGCGGGTATCCACGGCGCTGGACGGAATCCCGGATCACCTCGATGACGCGGCGCTGCCGCTCGGTGAGGCCGGAGCTGTCGGCGCGGATTCCCGGGGGGCGTCCGGGCAGTGAGCGCGCGGGCTTGGGGGTGTTCTCCTCGTCGGAGACGTCCAGCGGATCACGTGCGCCGACGGCGTCGACGCGGGCGGTCGACATCGCAGCCGCCCTCTCTGCGGTGGTGGTCACAGCGGCCCCTTTCGAGATGTTTCTCCACCGCATGGCTGCGGTCGGCCCGTCTCCGCGCGCGGGCAGTTAGTACAACGGTAGTGGGTTTCGAAAGGTTGCGCCAAACACACGTTCGAGTGAATTAGCGTAAATCCGCTGACGTGATCAAGGTACCGGGTGTATTGACCGAATGCAGGTTCGAATGACCTGGTGTCCTTTCCGGCTCGCCGACCACTCCGATGCCGCATTTCCTCCGGGTCCCCGCGAAGACCGCGGGCTCGGCGATCCGGCCGCGGGCGCTCGGTGATCCGGCCGCGGCGCGGGTGCGGCCGATGCCTCGCCGCGGCGCCGGGAGGGTCCGCGACCCGGGGTCGTGCCGTGGCGTGCGGTCCTGTGCGCCGACCCGGCCAGTGTGGCACCCTGCCCTCTGCGGCAGGGCCCCGGCCCCGCCGGGCGTACGCTCCGGTTTCGCGTGTGCGCCCTCCGTCGTGGCGACACGCGGTGCCACCCCCCTTGGTCTGAAGCCACCACATCTAGTGGTTGGATAGGACCCGGCCACCACAAGTTGTGGTCGCTAGGTGGGCCGAGTGGCACCAACGGTGCACCGATCGCCTATGCTTGGTGGCTCTCCGGGGACCAGTGGACCCCGCTGAGGTGTGTTTGCCATGCGCCCGCGCCGGGTGCGGAAGGGAAGTGGAAGGCCGTGCACTGCCCCTTCTGCCGACACCCCGACAGCCGGGTCGTGGACAGCCGCACCACCGACGACGGGGCGTCCATCCGCCGCCGTCGCCAGTGTCCCGACTGCGGTCGGCGCTTCACCACCGTCGAGACGGCGTCTCTGATGGTGATCAAGCGGAGCGGCGTCACCGAGCCGTTCAGCCGCACCAAGGTGATCGCGGGTGTGCGCAAGGCGTGCCAGGGCCGCCCGGTCACCGAGGACGCGCTCGCCCAGCTCGGGCAGCGCGTCGAGGAGGCCGTCCGGGCGACCGGCAGCGCCGAGCTGTCGACCCACGACGTCGGCCTGGCCATACTCGGCCCGCTCCAGGAGCTCGACCTCGTGGCCTACCTGCGCTTCGCAAGCGTGTACCGGGCCTTCGACTCCCTGGAGGACTTCGAGCTGGCCATCAGGGAGCTGCGCGAGCAGCTCCCACCCACCACCCCGGGCGGGCTGGACGAGGACCTCGGGGTCCCGGCCCCCGTCGCCGTCGACTGAGCGGCTCCGGGAACACGGATTTCGCCGCGGCGCCCACGGGCGCCGAGGCTGCTGGACATACATCGTGCTGCGGGAAGAACCAGGCACATTTGGGCGTTTTCGCCCGTATAGGGAGGCGGAATGACAGAGACGACGAGCGGCCCGGCACGCGGTTCTCGCACCAAGGGGTCGAAGGCGAGCAAGGGCCTGCGTATCGAGCGCATCCACACCACCCCGGGCGTGCACCCGTACGACGAAGTTGCCTGGGAGCACCGTGACGTCGTCATGACCAACTGGCGCGACGGCTCGATCAACTTCGAGCAGCGTGGCGTCGAGTTCCCCGACTTCTGGTCGGTGAACGCGGTCAACATCGTGACCAGCAAGTACTTCCGGGGCGCCGTGGGCTCCCCGCAGCGTGAGAAGAGCCTCAAGCAGCTCATCGACCGCGTCGTCCTCACCTACCGCAAGGCCGGCCAGCAGCACGGCTACTTCGCCTCCCCCGAGGACGCCGAGGTCTTCGAGCACGAGCTGACCTACGCGCTGCTGCACCAGATCTTCAGCTTCAACTCCCCGGTGTGGTTCAACGTCGGCACGCAGCAGCCGCAGCAGGTCTCCGCCTGCTTCATCCTCTCGGTCGACGACTCCATGGAGTCGATCCTCGACTGGTACAAGGAAGAGGGGATGATCTTCAAGGGCGGTTCCGGCGCGGGTCTGAACCTCTCCCGCATCCGCTCCTCCAAGGAGCTGCTCTCCTCCGGCGGCAACGCCTCCGGGCCGGTCTCCTTCATGCGCGGCGCCGACGCCTCCGCGGGCACCATCAAGTCGGGCGGCGCCACCCGCCGCGCCGCCAAGATGGTCGTCCTGGACGTCGACCACCCGGACGTCGAGGCGTTCATCGCCACCAAGGTGACCGAGGAGGCGAAGATCCGCGCCCTGCGCGACGCGGGCTTCGACATGGACCTCGGCGGCGACGACATCACCTCCGTCCAGTACCAGAACGCCAACAACTCCGTCCGGGTGAACGACGAGTTCATGAGGGCGTACGAGAAGGGCGACCAGTTCGGGCTGCGGTCCCGGATGACCGGTGAGGTCATCGAGACCACCGACGCCAAGGGGCTCTTCCGCAAGCTGGCCGAGGCCGCCTGGGCCTGTGCCGACCCCGGCATCCAGTACGACGATACGATCAACCACTGGCACACCTCGCCGGAGACCGGCCGGATCACCGCCTCCAACCCGTGCAGCGAGTACATGCACCTGGACAACTCCAGCTGCAACCTGGCCTCGCTGAACCTGCTGAAGTTCCTCCGGAACGACGAGAGCGGCGTCCAGTCCTTCGACGCCGAGCGCTTCGCCAAGGTGGTGGAGCTGGTCATCACCGCGATGGACATCTCCATCTGCTTCGCCGACTTCCCGACCGAGAAGATCGGCGAGACCACCCGCGCCTTCCGGCAGCTGGGCATCGGCTACGCCAACCTGGGCGCCCTGCTCATGGCCACCGGCCACGCCTACGACTCCGACGGCGGCCGCGCCCTGGCCGGTGCCATCACCTCCCTGATGACGGGCACCTCCTACCGCCGGTCCGCCGAGCTCGCCGCCGCGGTGGGCCCGTACGACGGCTACGCCCGCAACGCCGAGGCGCACCAGCGCGTCATGCGTCAGCACTCCGACGCCAACGCCGTCGCCCCGCGGGCGGACGACCTCGACACCCCGGTGTGGGCGGCTGCCACCGAGGCGTGGCAGGACGTCCTGCGGCTGGGCGAGAAGGACGGCTTCCGCAACGCGCAGGCCTCCGTCCTGGCGCCGACCGGCACCATCGGCCTGATGATGGACTGCGACACTACGGGCGTCGAGCCCGACCTCGCCCTGGTCAAGTTCAAGAAGCTGGTCGGCGGCGGCTCCATGCAGATCGTGAACAACACGGTCCCCACGGCGCTCAAGCGGCTCGGCTACCAGCAGGAGCAGGTCGAGGCGATCGTCGCCCACATCGCCGAGCACGGCAACGTGGTCGACGCCCCGAGCCTCAAGCAGGAGCACTACGAGGTCTTCGACTGCGCCATGGGCGAGCGGGCGATCTCCGCGATGGGCCACGTGCGGATGATGGCGGCCATCCAGCCGTTCCTGTCCGGCGCGATCTCCAAGACGGTCAACCTGCCGGAGACGGCCACCGTCGAGGAGGTCGAGGAGGTCTACTACGAGGGCTGGAAGCTCGGCCTGAAGGCGCTGGCGATCTACCGCGACAACTGCAAGGTCGGCCAGCCGCTGTCCGCCAAGAAGAAGGACGACGCGAAGGCCGAGACGGCCGCCGAGGCCCCCGCGGCCGCGGTGGAGAAGGTCGTCGAGTACCGTCCGGTCCGCCGCCGGCTGCCCAAGGGCCGCCCGGGCATCACCACGTCCTTCACCGTCGGCGGTGCCGAGGGCTACATGACGGCCAACTCCTACCCGGACGACGGGCTGGGCGAGGTCTTCCTGAAGATGTCCAAGCAGGGTTCCACCCTCGCGGGCATGATGGACGCCTTCTCCATCGCCGTCTCGGTCGGCATGCAGTACGGCGTGCCGCTGGAGACGTACGTCTCGAAGTTCACCAACATGCGCTTCGAGCCGGCCGGCCTGACGGACGACCCGGACGTGCGGATGGCGCAGTCCATCGTGGACTACATCTTCCGTCGCCTGGCGCTGGACTTCCTGCCCTTCGAGACGCGCTCGGCGCTCGGCATCCACTCCGCCGAGGAGCGCCAGCGCCACCTGGACACCGGGTCCTACGAGGCGTCCGACGAGGACATGGACGTCGAGGGCCTGGCCCAGTCCGCGCCGCGGCAGCCGGAGGCGCCCAAGCCGCTGACGGTGGCCGAGCCGGCCGCCGCCCCGGCGCCGAAGGAGGCCCACAACTCGACGGAGCTGCTGGAGATCCAGCTCGGCCTGAACGCCGACGCCCCGCTGTGCTTCTCCTGCGGCACCAAGATGCGCCGTGCGGGCAGCTGCTACCTCTGCGAGGGCTGCGGCTCGACCAGCGGCTGCAGCTGAGCTCCCCACCCGGCCGTACCGCCGGGTGAGTGAGCCGCGCCACCGGCGCACGAGGCGGCCGAGGCGGACCTGAGAAGGTGCCGTCGAGGGACGCGTCCAGCGCCTGAGGAGGGTGCCGACCCCATGGGGTCGGCACCCTCCTGGCGTTCCCGGGGCCGGGTGAGGGGCGGCGGTGTCCACCGATGGAATGACGTCCAGGGGCACCGGCGTCACCTTCGCGGGTAGGGCCGACGGCGCTTCGCGCCCCGCCGTCCCGGCGCCGGCTGCCGCCCGGACGAGGCGGGCGCTCCCCGGGCGGTACGGGCGCCGGGACGGCGGGGCAGGCCTCCGTACCCCTGGTCCTGCCGCGTGGCGGCGGAGTTCAGCGCGAACTCGGCGTGCCGCGGGCGGGTCGGGCGCCACTACGATGGCGCGGTGTTGGTCAAGTGGGTACGCTGCGGAGTCCTCGATCGGCCCGGGTTCGATCACGGACAGCGCGGGTGGACGGCCGCCCGGGAATGGCCGGGCTTCCGGGGGCAGGGCGGCGGCTGGAGCCGGTCCCAGCCCGGGGTGGCGCACGTCTTCACCTTCTGGGAGGACCGCCCGGCCCACGACGCCTTCGCGGCGGGCCCGCACGGCGGCCTGGCCGCCGCCCAGGAGGGCACGTTCGAACTCCTCTCCGAGCGGTTCTTCGAGCACCGGCTCGAGGTCAAGGTCGGTTTCGAGCCGAGCTTCGCCGGCGCCGACCTGCTGCGCGTCGCCCTGTGCCGGGTGCACCCGGACCGGGCCGAGCACTTCACCCAGATGCAGCAGAAGGTGTGGAACCCCGCCATGGCCGGCTCGCCCGGCATGCTGCGCGGCGCCGTCAGCCAGGACGGGGACGGCGACTTCCTCGTCCTGTCCCTGTGGGACTCGGCCACGGAGCGGGGCAAGTACCGGGACGGAGCCGTCTCCCGGCTCTCCGAACGCGCCGGGCTCGACGTCGACGTGCTCTCCGTGGCGGGCGACGTGGCGGACGTGGTGCCGGAGTGGACGGTCTGAACGCCCCCTGAACGCCCGGGCCGCCCCGCGCGCCCGCCCCGCCGCCGCGGCGGCGGCCGGCCCAGCAGGGGAGGGCACGCCCGGCCGGTTCGGCGTCCCGAGCGCGGCCTTTCCGGGCCAGGCGGCCCGGCCCCCCGGAACACGTCGCCGTCCCGCCCGGCGGGCCATAGGGTGGCGGCCATGGGACGCCCTCGCCGTATCGTGCTGATCCGCCATGGGGAGTCCCAGGGCAACAGGGACGACCGCATCTACGAGAGGGTGCCGGACCACGCCCTGGAGCTGACCGCCAAGGGACGGCAGCAGGCCGCGGGGGCGGGTGCCGAGCTGCGGGCCCTCTTCGGCGGCGAGCGGGTGCAGGCGTACGTCTCCCCGTACCGGCGGACCTGGCACACCTTCCAGGAACTCGGCCTGGACCCGGCCCTCGTCCGGGCGCAGGAGGAGCCCCGGCTGCGCGAGCAGGACTGGGGCAACTGGCAGGACCAGGAGGACATCCAGCGCCAGCGCAAGGCCCGCGACTCCTACGGCCACTTCTTCTACCGCTTCGCGATGGGGGAGAGCGGTGCGGACGTCTACGACCGGGTGGGCTCCTTCCTGGAGACCCTCTACCGCGCCTTCGGCAAGCCCGACTTCCCGCCGAACGTGCTGCTGGTCACCCACGGCCTCACCATGCGGCTGTTCTGCATGCGGTGGTTCCACTGGACGGTGGAGGAGTTCGAGACGCTGTCCAACCCGGCCAACGCCGAGACGCGCTCGCTGCTGATCCAGCCCTCGGGCCGCTACATCCTGGACCGGCCCTTCGAGCGCTGGGGTACCCCGAACCCGCCCGGCGGAGGCTTCCAGTAGCTCCGACGCCTTCCGGGGGAGCGGAGCGGGGAGCGGACCGGGCGTGAGTTCCGGCACACGGAGATTGACCGGCGTGTGGCGCGATGCCAGAGTTCAGGTCGCCATGACCGCAGCCCCCCGCCCCGAGGCGGACCGACTCGCCCGTGCCCTGGCCAGCCTCCGCGGACTCGCGGTGGGCGACGCCCTCGGCTCCCAGTTCTTCGTCCCCGCCCACTACCCGGCCCTGCGGGAGCGCCGGCTGCCGCCCGCGCCCTGGCAGTGGACCGACGACACCGAGATGGCCTGCTCGGTGGTCGCCGTCCTCGCCCGCCACGGCGCCGTCGACCAGGACGCGCTGGCGGCGTCGTTCGCCGAGCACCACGACTTCGACCGCGGCTACGGCCCGGCCATCGGCCGCATGCTGCGGCTGGTCCGGCAGGAGGACGCGGACTGGCGCGAGCTCTCGGCGGCGCTCTTCGACGGCCAGGGCTCCTGGGGCAACGGAGCGGCGATGCGGATCGCGCCGCTCGGCGCCTGGTACGCCGGGGACCCCGACCAGGCCGCCCGCCAGGCGGAGCTGTCGGCCGTCACCACCCACCGGCACGTCGAGGCGGTGGCGGGCACGGTGGCCGTCGCCGTCGCGGCCGCCCTGGTGGCCGACCCGGCCGGCCCGCGCGACCCCGAGGCCCTCCTCGGCGCCGTTCTCGACCGGGTGCCGCGCAGCGCCGTGCTGGCCGGGACCCGCCGCGCCGTCGACATGCTCGACTACGACGACGTCGCCACCGTGGCGGCGGTCCTGGGCTGCGGGCGGCGCACCAGCGCGCTCGACACGGTGCCCTTCACGCTGTGGGCCGCCGCACGCCATCTCGGCGACTACGAGGGCGCGTTCTGGGCCACCGCCCGCGCCGGCGGCGACGTGGACACCACCTGCGCCATCGTCGGAGGGATCGTCGCCGCCGCCCCCGAGGGCGGTCCGCCGGCGCCTTGGACACGGCGGACCGAACCGCTCCCGGAATGGGCCGTGGCGGCCTGACGCCCCCCTGCGGGCGGCACGGCGCCGAGAGGTAGGCTGAGCAGCGTCATGCCGTACGTGCCACCCACCCACACCGTCGAGCGGTCGATGCGCGCCACCCTCGGCGTACGCACCGTCGCCGGGGTGGACGAGGTCGGCCGGGGGGCCTGGGCCGGCCCGGTGACCGTATGCGCGGCCGTCACCGGGTTGCGCCGTCCGCCCGAGGGCCTGACCGACTCCAAGCTCCTCACCCCCAAACGCCGCTCCGAACTGGCCGCCGTGCTGAGCGGATGGGTGACCGGCTACGCCTTCGGGCATGCCTCGAACGACGAGATCGACGACCTGGGGATGACGGCCGCACTGCGGCTGGCCGCGGTACGCGCCCTGGAGGGCCTGCCGGAGCGGCCGGACGCGGTGATCCTGGACGGCAAGCACGACTACCTCGGCGGCCCCTGGACGGTACGGACGGTGATCAAGGGCGACCAGTCGTGCGTGTCGGTGGCCGCGGCGTCCGTGCTCGCCAAGGTCCACCGGGACGGCGCCATGGCCGAACTCGGCGCCGAGTACCTCCCTTTCGCCTTCCAGGACAACGCCGGGTATCCATCTCCCGTTCACCGGGCGGCGCTCGAAGAGCTCGGCCCCACCGTTCACCACCGCCTCTCCTGGGCCTACCTGGACGCCATGCCGAGGTGGCAGCATCTGAAGCGGGTGCGGGCGGACGTCGACGCGGGGGAACAACTCGGTTTCGATTTCTGATCCGGCACCCACCCCCCGCTGCGCGTTCCCGGCGCGTTTGATAGACATCAACCCATGCCTCTCACCCCCGAGGAGCCTCAGATTCACGAGAGCGTCCCGGGTCCCCGCACTGCTCCTGCCGCCGGCCGGAGTGCGTCGACCCCCCGTCCTGTCCCCGGTCCCCCGCGTCCCGCGGCGCCGCGCCCCGCACCGCAGCGGGACGCCGTCGGCGCCCGCCCCGGCCGCCCGGTGCCCCACCGGCCCGCCGCCAAGCCCGGACCCGCGGCCGGGGCGACGGCCGCCGCGGAGTCCGTGCCGCAGCAGCGGCCGGCCGAGAACGCCGCCACCCAGATCCAGCTGATCCCCGCCTCCGTGTCGGGCGCCGTGGACGCGGCCGAGGAAACGGTTGACCTCCTGCTGGACACCGGCCGGGCGCCGGGCGAGGTCCTCGTGCTCACCTCGGGCGAACCGCACCCGTGGGCCGCGCACGAACTCACCTTCGGTGAGGACTCCTACTGGGCGCAGCACGACGCGGCCGAGGACGTCTTCTACGCCGATCTCTCCGCCACCCGTACCGCGGGCCGCCCGGTCGTCGTGGTCGCCGTCAACGGCGGTGACGAGACCTCGCTGGCCGCCGGCCTGTCGAGCGCCCGGGCGAAGGCGGGCGTGCTGCTGATCGTCTGCGGCGACCCGGCCCGGACCAGCACGCTGCTGGGCATCGACGCCTGACCCGGTGCTGGGCGCCGACCGCTTCAGCGGGCGGCGGCCCGGCGCCTGGCCTGGGGAATCCCCGCGGTGGAGCCGCCACCCCGTGACGGTCGTCGCGCGGCGGTCAGGGCGCTCGGCGTCCGGCCGCCACGCTCCTCGCCGAGGACGTTCCAGCCGCCGTCGGTGAGCGCCACATAGGAACCGCAGCGCAGCCCGTGCAGGGTGCAGGCGTCCCGCAGCCCCCACATCCAGGCCCCGTCCTCGGCGGTCCACTCGGGCGGGCCCTCCCGGCACACCATGAGCACGGCGGTCCGCACCGGTTCCCGAAGCCGCAGGTCGTGCGGGATGACCCGGCGCAGGTGCGCGAGCAGGAGGTTGCGCCGCTCCCATCCGTCCGACACCCCGACCCGGCCGGAGAACGAGGCGCTGGCCCTGATCCTGCCGTCGGGGTCGTAGACGGCGACCACGGCGGTGGCCGGGGTCGGCAGGTGGCGGGCGTGGAGGTCCTTGACGACGTCGCGGGGGTTGGCGAGCATCGGGACCACGCTGCCGGACCATTCGGCCGGCTCGACGCTGCGCGACGGGCTGGAGGAAGTGGCGGACACGTCCGGAACGAAACCTATGGCCACGTTCCCTCCTTTCCCGGATACGCCCGTAGACCGGGCGCGAGGCACACCGGTCAAGGGCTCCGAGAGCCGTTCGGGGATACGGCCTCAATTCTTCCTGTCGCTCCGCCCCGCGGCAACGGTCAATCGGAAGCCCTGCCCGAATTGGCCCCTCACGCCGCAATGATTCCTCCGAACGCGGCCCCTGGCGGCCCGGACCAGCCGGAATGCCGGGGCCGCCGCCAGGGCTTTCCCGGGCGCTGACGCGAACACGGGCCCTCCGCGCACAGTGCGTCACTCCGTGTGAGGTGGCTGATTGTCCCTGCCATCGGGTTGCATAGAGGTATGGACGATCAGGAGCTCCGCGCCGAAGCCGACGCCATCCTCGCCGAGCTGGTAGGCGCCCGGGAGGGTTCGGCGCGGTTGCGCGAGGACCAGTGGCAGGCGGTCGCCGCGCTGGTGCGGGAGCGCCGACGCGCTCTGGTGGTGCAGCGCACCGGCTGGGGCAAGTCGGCGGTGTACTTCGTCGCCACCGCTCTGCTGAGGCGGCGCGGCGCGGGCCCCACGGTGATCGTCTCGCCGCTGCTGGCGCTGATGCGCAACCAGGTCGACTCGGCCGCGCGGGCCGGCATCCGGGCGCGCACGATCAACTCGGCCAACCCGGAGGAGTGGGACGCCATCCACGAGGAGGTGGAGCGCGGCGAGACCGACGTTCTCCTCGTCAGCCCGGAACGCCTCAACTCCGTCGATTTCCGCGACCAGATGCTGCCCAGGCTCGCGGCCACCACCGGCCTGCTGGTCGTCGACGAGGCGCACTGCATCTCCGACTGGGGCCACGACTTCCGCCCCGACTACCGCCGGCTGCGGGCGATGCTCGCCGAACTCGCCCCCGGCGTACCGGTGCTGGCCACCACCGCGACCGCCAACGCCCGTGTCACCGCGGACGTGGCCGAGCAGTTGGGCACCGGCGCCGGCGAGGCCCTGGTGCTGCGCGGCCCGCTGGAGCGGGAGAGCCTGCGGCTGGGTGTGGTCCGGTTGCCGGACGCCGCGCACCGCCTGGCCTGGCTCGCCGAGCACCTGGACGAGCTGCCGGGCTCGGGGATCGTCTACGCGCTGACCGTCGCCGCGGCCGAGGAGGCCACCGCCTACCTGCGGCAGCGCGGCTTCCAGGTGGCCTCCTACACCGGTCGGACGGAGAACGCCGACCGGTTGCAGGCCGAGGTGGACCTCCAGGAGAACCGGGTCAAGGCGCTGGTCGCGACGTCGGCGCTGGGCATGGGGTTCGACAAGCCGGACCTGGGCTTCGTGGTCCACCTCGGCTCCCCGTCCTCCCCGATCGCCTACTACCAGCAGGTCGGCCGCGCGGGGCGCGGGGTCGAGCACGCCGACGTGCTGCTGCTGCCGGGCAGGGAGGACGAGGCCATCTGGCGCTACTTCGCCGACACCGCCTTCCCGCCCGAGCCGCAGGTACGGCAGACCCTCGCGGCCCTCGCCGAGGCCGGACGCCCGCTGTCGGTGCCGGCGCTGGAGGCGTCGGTGGACCTCCGGCGCAGCCGGCTGGAGACCATGCTGAAGGTGCTGGACGTCGACGGCGCGGTCAAGCGGGTCAAGGGCGGCTGGACGTCCACCGGGCAGCCGTGGGTGTACGACGCCGAACGCTACGCCTGGGTGGCCAGGCAGCGGGCGGCCGAGCAGCAGGCCATGCGGGACTACGTGAGCACGGAGCGGTGCCGGATGGAGTTCCTGCGCCGCCAGTTGGACGACGAGGGAGCCGCCCCGTGCGGGCGCTGCGACAACTGCGCGGGCGCCTGGGCCGATTCCTCCGTCTCGGCGGAGACGCTGACCGAGGCGGCGAAGGAGCTGGACCGCCCCGGGGTGGAGGTCGAGCCCCGCCGCATGTGGCCGACGGGGATGGCCGCGCTGGGCGTCGAACTCAAGGGCCGCATTCCGGCCGGGGAGCAGTGCTCCGGCGGGCGCGCCCTGGGGCGGCTCTCGGACATCGGCTGGGGCAACCGGCTGCGCCCGCTGCTGGCCGAGAGCGCGCCGGACGGGCCCGTCCCCGACGACGTCCTGCGGGCCTCGGTGGCGGTCCTCGCCGACTGGGCGCGCTCCGCGGGAGGTTGGGCGACGAACGCCCCGGACGCCGCCGCCCGCCCGGTGGGGATCGTCGCCGTGCCGTCATCGACCCGCCCGCAACTGGTGGGTTCGCTCGCCCAGGGGATCGCCGCCGTCGGCCGGCTGCCGTTCCTGGGCTCCCTGGTGTACACCGGGTCCGGCTGTGTACACGCGGGCCGCCGCGGCAACTCCGCACAACGGCTCAGGGCGCTGTCCGGGGCCTTCGCCGTCTCCGAGGAACTGGCCGCCGCCCTCGCCGAAGTCCCCGGGCCCGTGCTGCTGGTGGACGACTACACCGACTCCGGCTGGACCCTCGCGGTCGCCGGGCGCCTCCTCCGCCGGTCGGGGGCCGCACAGGTCCTGCCGCTGGTGCTCGCCGCGGCGGGCTGAGCAGCCCGGCCCGGGGCCGCCCATGGCGCCGTCGCGCCGCCCGCCCGTGTCACGGACGTACCGCCTTCCGGCTCCCGACGGTTCGTGAGGGCCTCCTGGGACTCGTCGTGTCCGAGGTATTGAAGTGACGGGTGAGCGGGGCTACGGTCTCGGCGAATCGATTCGACGAATCGATTCACCGTGGGCACGAGGGAGCGCCATGGTCACCATCAAGGATGTCGCCGAACGTGCCGGCGTGGCGGCGAGCACGGTGTCGTACGTGCTCAGCGGTTCGCGGAAGACCTCGGAAGAGACCCGGCTGGCCGTCCGCGCCGCCGTTGACGAGCTCGGCTACCACCCCCGCGCCAGCGCGCGTTCGCTCCGCAGCACCCGTACCGACGTGCTGGCGCTCGCGGTGCCCCGGGTGCCCGGCGGCTACCGGGCCGTGGACGGCAGGTTCGCCATCGAGGTCAGCGACGCCGCCCGGGAACACGGGTACGACGTGCTGCTGGTGACCGACCAGGACGGTGTCGGCGCACTGCGCCGGATCGTGGGGAGCGGCGTCGCCGACGCCGTGATCCTGATGGCGGTGGAGACCGAGGACCCGCGGGTCCGGGTGATGCGCCAGCTGGACCATCCCACAGCCCTCCTGGGTACGCCGGCGCGGGCTGCCGGGGTGCCGTGGGTCGACCTCGACTGGGAGGCCGCCGCCGTCCTGGCCGTACGTGAGGCGGCCGGGACGGGCCGCCGCCGGATCGCCTACCTCGCCGCCACGGAGGAGGAGATCGGCGCCCGCCGCGGCTACGCCGTACGCGGTATGGCGGGCGCCCGGCGTGCCGCCGCCGAGACCGGCGCGGACGTCACGGTCCACCCGTCGACCGGTGACCTGGCCGAACTCGACCGGCGGGTCGCCTCCCTGCTCGCGGGCCCCGGCGCCCCCGACACTCTGATCGTCCAGCACGTGGCGGTGCTCCCGCAGATCCTCGCCGCCTGCCGTGCCGCCGGCCGCCGGGTGCCCGCGGACCTGGTCGTCATCGCGGTCGGCGAGCTTCCCGACGATGCCGGCGGTCGTGAACTGCCGCGCATCGAACTGCCCGTCGCCGAGATGGCAGCCGAGGTGACCCGGCTGGCCCTCCAGGCCGTCGCCGACCACTCCGCCGAGAGCACAGCGGCCGTGGCCGCCCGGACCGACCACCGACTGATCGCCCCTGTCCTGCTACCCGGCTGCCCGACCTGACCTCCCAGGACACCGCCGCCCAGCTCTCCGGCGCCACCGCCCTTCGTCCCCCTCCGGCAACCGAGCGTCCCAGCCTTCCGCCCTCGCCCCCCTCCGTTTCGGACCGCACACGCCACGAGCGTCCGCCGCGCATGCCCGCGGCCCGCCGAACACGCTCAGCCGCCCGTTCAGGAATCCCGCAGGAGGTTCGATGTACCGCCCCGGAAAGACGTCGGTTCTGCTGGCCGCCGCCGCGCTGACCGCGCTCGGCACCACCGCGTGCGGCGGGTCGAGCGGCAGTTCCGCCCAGGACCACGTGCTGAACCTGTGGCACTACGAGGACGCCGACAGCGCCATGGGGATCGCCTGGAAGGAGGCGGTCAAGGAGTTCCAGCAGCAGAACCCCGGCTGGACGGTGAAGGTCTCCCACACGTCCTTCGAGCAGATCCAGAAGACCGCCCCGATGCTGCTCAACTCACCCAAGGCACCAGACATCATGGAGTACAACAAGGGCAACGCCACCGCCGGGCTGCTCTCCAAGGAGGGGCTGCTCACCGACCTCTCCCCGGCCGCCCGGAGCTACGGGTGGGACGCCAAGCTGCCGGCCGGCATCCAGGCCACCTCCCGCTACAGCGACGGCGTGATGGGCTCGGGCAACTGGTACGGAGTGCCGGACTACGCCGAGTACGCGATGGTCTACTACAACAAGGACCTGTTCGCGAAGTACCACGTCGCGGTCCCGACCACCTGGGACCAGTTCACCGCCGCGCTGGCCACGTTCAAGGCCGCGGGCGTCACCCCGCTGGCCGACGGCGGCGCGGAGTACCCGGCGCAGCAGTACCTGTGGGAGCTCGCGCTGCGCAAGGCCGACCCGAGCTGGATCAAGGCGTACGAGGAGACCGGCAAGGCGGACTTCCACGACGCCGCCTGGACCTACGCCGCCGACACCTTCGCCGACTGGGTCAAACGGGGCTACATCGCCAGGAACTCGGTGAGCCAGAAGGCCCAGGACATGGGCGACGCCTTCGAGGCCGGCAGTTCGCCGATGATGGTCTCCGGCGACTGGTGGTACGGCGGTTTCGAGTCCGAGATCACCGCGTTCTCCTGGGGCACCTTCCTGATCCCCGGCAGCACCTACGCGGCCGGTTCGGGCGGAAACCTGTGGGTCGTGCCCAAGAACTCCAAGCACGCCGACATGGCCGAGAAGTTCATCAACCTCACCCTGCAGCCCACGATCCAGAACCTGCTCGCCGCCAAGGGCCAGGTCCCGGTCGCCGCGGACCCCTCGGCCGTCAGCGACCCCCGGGCCAGGGAACTGGTGCAGAACTACCGGACGATCGTCGGCCGCGACGGTCTCGCCTTCTACCCCGACTGGCCGGTGCCCGACTTCTACGCGACGTTGACGTCGGCCACGCAGAACCTGATGAACGGGCAGAGTCCCCAGTCGGTGCTCTCCTCGCTGCAGTCGGCCTACACCTCCGGCTTCGGTCACTGAACCCGTGCGGCCCGGGGGCGGCTCCACCTGTCCGCCGGACCGCGTCATCGCGTAGAAAGCACAGGACGACATGACGATGTCCCAGGCAGCGCTGGAACCGGCGCGCCCGCCCGGCACGACACCCGAGGCGGCGGCCGTCCGGGGCCGGCGCCGCCGCGAGTCCCTGGCCCTCTACCTGCTCCCCGGCGCCGCGCTGTTCGTCGCGGTGATCCTGATCCCGATGGGGATGAACGTCTGGTACAGCCTGCACCAGTGGTACGGGATCGGGCCGATGAAGTGGGTCGGCCTGCAGAACTACGTCAGACTCTTCCACGACTCGACGTTCTGGACCTCGTTCGAGCACCAGGTGGGTCTCGTCCTGGCGATGGCGGTCGTTCCCACGGTGGTCGGACTGGTACTGGCCGCCGGACTCTTCGACTACATAGGCGCGCGGTTCGGAGGTCGCACCGCCGGTCTCCTGCGTGCCTGCATCTACCTGCCGCAGGTCATGCCGCTGGCCGTGATGGGCGTGGTGTGGGGCTGGATTCTCAACCCGCGGATCGGCGCCCTCAACGGGCTGCTCGGGGACGTCGGCCTCGGATCGCTGCGGCACGACTGGCTGGGAGATCCCAGGACCGCCCTCTACACCGTCATGGCGGTGATGGTGTGGGTGCAGATCGGATTCCCCCTGGTCATCTTCATGGCCGGAATGCAGCGGATAGACCCGTCCCTGCACGAGGCGGCAGAGGTGGACGGTGCCGACTGGTGGCAGCGCTTCTTCAGGATCACCGTTCCGATCATGCGGCCGGAGACCTACGTCGTCCTGCTGATGACCACGATCGGCGCCCTGAAGTCCTTCGCGGCGATCTACACCCTCACCCAGGGCGGTCCGGGCACCTCCACGAACGTGCCCTCCTACTACTCCTACGCGAACTTCTTCGAGACCACCAGGGTCGGTTACGGCGCGGCGATCGCGACGGTCATGACCGTGATCACCGTCGTGGTGACCCTGGTGCTGCTCCGGCTGCAGAGCCGCCAGCAGGAGGTGCGGGACTGATGAGTGTCCGAGCCGTCCGGTCCGGGCGCCGAGGACCGGTCCCGTACGTCGTCCTCCTCGGCTTCGTCGCGGTCGCGGTACTGATGGTGGGGCCGTTCGTCCTCGTCGCGATGAACTCGGTCAAGTCCAGGACCGATTTCGCCGCGCACGGCGGCATGTCCGTGCCGTCCTCCGTCGACCTCGACAGCTTCCGCACCTTCTGGAACTCGGTCGGATTCACCCATGTGCTGACCAACAGCGTGGTGGTCGGCGCGAGTGTCGCCGTTCTCGCCGTCGTCGTGTCCTTGTTCAACGCGTACGCGATCGGAATCGGCCGGGTCAAGGGCCGGCTGTGGATCCTCGGCGTCTTCCTGCTCGGCAACCTGCTGCCCCAGGAGGCCCTGGTCTACCCGCTCTACGACCTCGCCAAGCGGGTCGGGCTCTACGACAACATCCTCGCGGTGATCATCGTCTTCACGGTCATCCAGGGGGCGTTCGGCACCTATCTGCTCTCCTCGGTGCTCAGCTCCTTTCCGACCGAGATACTGGAGGCCGCACGGCTCGACGGAGCCGGACGGTGGCGGATCCTCTGGCGGATCGTCGTGCCGGTCAGCCGGCCGACCATCGGTGTGATGCTGACGCTCTTCTTCATCTGGACCTGGAACGAGTTCTTCATCCCGATGGTCCTGCTGCCGTCCAGCGCGAACCAGACGGTCTCGGTGTCGATCGCCACCACCCAGGGCCAGCACATGGTCGACATCACGATGCAGGCCGCCTCCTCGATGCTCGCCGTCATTCCGGCGGTCATCTTCTTTCTCCTCTTCCAGCGGACCCTCACCCGAGGGGTCGCGGTCGGGGCCGTCAAGTAGCGCGGTAGCGGCGTCGCCCACGGGGAGTACGGCGTCTTCGCCGGCCCTCCGGGGCCGGTGGGCATCCGTGGCGTCGGCGACCGTCCTCGTCGCCGACGCCACGGATGCCGTGACCGGACAGATCTTTTCCGACCTGTCCCTTTCGGATCGGTTCTTTTCCGATCAGTCCTTTTCGGCGGTGGCGATCCGTCCGGCGTAGCGCTGCGTCCAGGCGGCGTCGGCGGCGACGGTGACGACCACGTCGTAGTAGCCCGCCCGCGTCGGCCAGGTGGCGACCTTCGACGTGCCGTGGGCCACCGTGACCTTCTGGGTGCGGGCGAGGTGGTCGTGGGCGGTGAGGGTGTACTCCACCGGCTCGGTGCCGTCGTTGTGCAGCGTGAGCTCCACCTGGGCCTCGTGCTTGCCGCCCTTGCCCTGCAGCAGGTCGACCTCCACGCGGGGGAGGCCGCCCTCCCGCTTCCCGGCGGGCGCGACCCGGCCGGCGAACGACCGCACGAAGCCGTCGTTGGAGTAGATCGAGAAGGCGTAACCGCCGTCGGTGGCCTTGGTGTCCCAGGTGTACTCGCGCGGCTCGCGCGCGGAGACCGTGAACGGCGTGCTGGAGAACGCCTGGTACTTGTCGGGGAACACCTGGAAGCTCAGGGCCTTGTCCTTCGGGCCGCCGGTCAGGGTCATCCGGGCGGTGACCGTTCCCGACGCGCGGTCCTCGGAGACCGTCGCGTGCGGGTGGAAGCCGAGCGGACGCGCCTTCATGTGGTCGGCGGCGATCGACACCGGCTGCTCGGCGAGCGGGTCCGGGAAGGCGGCCGGCCCCGGCTGCGGGTGGGCGAAGTCCAGCGCGCTGGTCAGGTCGCCCGCGATCGAGCGCCGCCAGTCGCTGATGTTGGGGGAGCGGAACGGCTTGCCCAGGTGCGCCGCCCACTTCTCCAGGAACGTGATCGTGGAGGTGTGGTCGAAGACCTCCGAGGCGACGTAGCCGCCGCGGGTCCACGGGGAGACCAGCAGCATCGGTACCCGCGGGCCGAAGCCGAGCGGGTAGTCGCCGGCGTACTCGCGCGCCGTGCCGGGCTCGGGCCACGGCGGCAGGACGTGGTCGAACTTCCCGTCGTTCTCGTCGTAGTTGAGGATGAAGAGGGTGTGGTCCCAGATGTCGGAGTTGCTCTGCAGGATGTCGAGGACCTTCTTGGTGTAGCGCTCGCCGTGCAGGGTGTCCGCGTCCGGGTGCTCTGACCAGCCGTAGGGCGCCACGATCCACGAGACCGCCGGCAGCGGGTTCCGCGCGCCCGGGCGGCAGGCGTCACGGAGGTCCTTGAGGACCGCGTCGAGGTTCTCGTCGGAGTCGTCGTCCGGCGAGGTGGCGCCGGAGTAGTACGTCGCGTTGCCGCGCCAGATCAGCCCGGTGCCGGGCCGCAGCTTCGGGTCGTCGGCGCTCAGCCCCTCCGGGTCGAACCCCTTGAAGTACTTCAGCTCGTTGTCGCCGTAGTCGCCGACCCAGCTGCTGACGTAACCCTGCCGTCCGTCGCCGCTGTTGTCGGAGTAGAGCCGCCAGTCGATTCCGGCCTGCTGGAGCTGCTCGGCCACCGTGATCCAGGAACGGGAGTAGTTGGACTCGTCCGTGTTGCCCGTCTCACTGTTGGCGGTGCCGCTCCACAGGTACTTCCGGTTGGGGTCGGTCGGACCGAACTCGGAGCAGAAGTACTGGTCGGCGATCGTGTACTGGGCGGCGACCGAGTGGTAGAAGCCCATGTAGCCGTCGCTGTGGTGGTTCATGCAGCTGGCGCCGTTGTGCCGGACCCACTGGTCCCACGTGCGGTGGTTGACGTCGCCCCAGGCCCCGTGGTCGTTGCCCCAGCTCCCGTCGTCGACCTGCGGGGTGAAGACGGTGCCGGCGGCGTCCTTCTGCTGGAAGACGGTGGTGCCGTCCTGGAAGCGCAGCGCCTGCTTGTCGTCGAACCCGCGCACACCGGGGAACGTGCCGAAGTAGTGGTCGAGGGAACGGTTCTCCTGCATCAGGATCACGACATGCCTCAGGTCGGACATGGTGCCCCTGAAGCCCTTCGGCAACACGTACCGGGGATTCGGAGCGGCGTGGGCGCTTCCCGCTCCGGCGGTCGCGCCGAGCGCCAGCGTCCCCGCGGCGGCACCTGTGCCCTGGAGGAACCGGCGACGGGTGGTGCCGGTCGCCTTCTCTGCTGTGGCGCTGGGACCGGACTCCGGTGTCGTGGCGATCGGATCGGGGGCCATGGACGCTCCTTACAGGTAGGCGTGGGCATTCGCGGACGGACGCCGCAGCCAGCTCATACAAGCCACCGGACACCAACTCCGTGTGAACGCCGGTGGAGCAGTGACCAGCGGGACATCGACCGCGAGGCCGTCAACTTCCGGGCGTACAAGGCCCCGTTGCCCGGTACTGAGCCTGTGGCGGGCGCGGGTGACGCGGCAGGGTCGTGCCGCCGGCCGCGTGCGGTCGGGTGAGGGAACGCGCAGGCCGTCGGGGGGGGGTGACGGGTCGCCATGACGCGCGGCGGGCACCGGCGTTGCCCGAGCACGGCAGCTCCGTCGGCTCCGTGAGCGCTGTCGGTTCTGTCAGCGCTCACGGAGCCGACGACGCCGTCAGCACCGGGCCGGCGGTACCGGCCGCTCTCGCGGAGCGAAAGGAATCGGCCACGACTCCGCGTATCCGGGAGCCGCTGGTGTCGCACCCGAGCGGCGCGGCGCGAGCCCTGCCGCGCCGACGCAGGGAGCGGGGGCTCCGGGACCCGCGGAGACGATCCGGCTGGGGGCTGGGGGCTGGGGGCTGGGGGCTATCGGCTCGGGGCTCGGCGAGGGGTTATCCACAGCCGAACGGGTGGAGTCCCGCGCGGGGTTCGCCGGATGCGCCATCGTCGAGCCATGACTCACAGCAACGAGAACCAGCACGGAACGGCGCCGGAGACCCCGGCGGAGGTCAAGGTCACCCTGGGCGGGCCCGCGGAGCTCGCCGACGCCCTGCCGTATCTCCTCGGCTTCCACTGCACGGACAGCGTGGTGCTCGTCGCGCTGCACGGCGCGCAGGGCCGTCTCGGCGGCAGAGTGCGGGCCGGCCTGCCGCCGCAGCCGGAGGACTGGCCGGCGGCGGCCCGGGAGCTGGCCCGCGGACTCGTCGAGGGCAGCATCCGGCGTGGTGCCCGGCCGGACGGGATCGTGGTGTACCTCTGCCAGGAGCCGCGCGCGGGCGAGGCCCCCGCGCGCGTCATGGAGCGGTTGCGCCCGCTCGCGCAGCAACTGCGGGTGGCGTGCGGGGCGCTGGACGTACCGGTGGTCGAGGCGCTGTGCGTGTCCGCCCGCCGCTGCTGGTCCTACTGCGCGCCGACCTCCGAACGGCTGCCGGAGGAGGGCACCGCGCTGCCGCCGCCGGGCACCACCGCGATCGCCGCCACCACCGCGTACGCCGGCCTGCCCGCGCCCTGCTCGCTGCGCGCCGTCGAGGCCCGGCTGACCCCGCGCGCGGGCGGTGGCGAGGCGCAGGAGGCCGCCTTCGACATCGCCCGCGCCGAGCTGGTGCCGCGCGTGCTCGGCGAGCAGGGGGAGGAGGAGCTGCGCCGCCGCACCCTCGGGCTGGCCCGGGCGGTGATGGAACGGCTTCGCGCGGCGCCGCGGATCGACGCCCCGTCCGACTGCGACCTCAGGGACGACGGTCTGCTCGGGGACGCGGAGGCGGCCGCGATCGTGCTCGGCCTCCAGGACCGCTGCGCCCGGGACCGGGCGGCCGAGTGGGTCGGGCCCCTGGACGCCGACGCGGCCCTGCGGCTGTGGCGGGCACTGGCCCGACGCTGCCGCGGGTCCTACACCGACCACGCGGCGCCGCCGCTCTCCCTCGCCGGCTGGGTCGCCTGGTCCACGGGGGACGGGATCGAGGCGCGGGTGGCGCTGCGGATGGCACTGGACCGCGAACCCCGGTACACCTTCGCCCGGCTGCTGCACACCTCGGTGAACGAGGGCCTGGACCCTGAGTCGCTGCGGAGCTGCCTGCGCCGCGAGCGGCGCAGGCGGGTGGCGGGCGCTGTCAGAGTTCGCCGCGCGCCAGCCGGATCAGCCGGTCGAGGACCGCGCCACCACTCGCCCGGAGGCCGTCGTGTTCGAATTCGTCGGTGACCCAGGTGCGCAGCCCGCGCACCGCGCGGGCGGTCGCGAGCGAGTCCGCGGTGTCGACGTACATGTCGTCGTGGTAGACGGCCGCCGCCACCGGCACCTCGTTCCGCGCCAGTTGGGCGGGGTCGTAGAGGTCCGGCCACTCCGTGCGCTGCGCCAGCAGCTCCGCCGCCTCGCGCAGCGGTGCCAGCGCCGGATCGTTGGTGAACATCCACGGGTGGATGGTCTCGCCGGTGAAGAGCACGGGCGCGTCCGCGGCGAGCGCGGCGTCGGCGTCGAACTGCGGGAAGTCGCCGCGCACCCGCTCCGCGGCCCAGTCGGTCGCGCCCGGGGCGAGGGAGCCCTGCCCGTAGATGGGTTCGTGCATGACCGCGTAAAGGGGGTTGCCGGCGAAGGACAGCTGCCGCTGTACGTCCCACAGGAAGGAGTCGGAGAGCTCGGGCCCCGCCGTGCCGGGTACGAAGGCGTCCTCGATCAGGTAGTGGAGGGTGTGGGAGCCGGTGCTCGACCCGAGCATGATCCCGAGCGCCTGGAACGCCTCGGCGGTCAGCCGCCCGCCGCCGGGGAGCGCCACCTCGCGGTCGCGCAGGTGGCGCACGATCCCGCGTACGGCCTCGGCGTCCTCGGGGTAGCGGGCGTAGTGGGCGAGGTTCTTGCGCTCGATGCGCGGGTAGGCCGCGCGGTAGACGTCCTCGGCGGTGGAGCGCAGTCCCGGCAGACCGCCGGTGACGAAGACCTCTCGCAGCCCCTCGGGTGCCGTCGAGAGGTAGGTCGTGGCGCAGAAACCGCCGAAGCTCTGCCCGAGCACGCTCCAGCGGCCGTCCTCGCCGAGCAGGGTCCGCCGGACGGCCTCACAGTCCTTGACGATCGAGTCGGCCCTGAAGTGCGACAGGTAGCGGGCCTGCGCGGCGGGGTCCCCCACCGCCGGAAGCGTCTGCCGGGTGGCGGGGGTGGAGCGGCCGGTGCCGCGCTGGTCGAGGAGCAGGACGCGGAAGTCCCTCAGCGCTCGGTCCAGCCAGCTGTCGCGGCCGATCGGACGCGGGGAGCGTCCGCCCGGTCCGCCCTGGAGATAGAGCAGCCACGGCAGCCCGTCGGCCTCCGCGCCCGCCGCGACCACCTCCCGGGCGTACACCTCGATCTGCGGGCCGCTCGGCTGCGCGTGGTCGAGGGGGAGGGCGAAGGTGTGGTCCTTGACGAGGGTGCCGGGCTGGCGGTGGACGGGCATGGGTGTCTCTCCGGAAGGTGCGAGGCGGTGCCGGGCAGCGCGGGCTCCCCTGCGCAGAACGGTAGCCCCGCGCGGGCCCGGGCTCCCTGCCGGGTGCCGGCGCGGGCGCCCTCCGGTCGGGGACGGCCGCGGTGCCGACCGCGGTGCCGACTGGGGGCACGGGGGCCGACCCGGTGGCGGCCGGGTCCCCCACCAGCGACTTAGCGGAAAGCGGCGGCCTGATCGCCGAGAGCGTCGATCGAGCTGTTTATCGTCAAGGAGACGACTAAGATCACGGGCATGCCTCCCTACGACCCGTCGGCCTTCCCGCCCTTCGCCGTCACCGTGGATCTGGTGGTGCTCACCGTGCGGCACCACACGCTGTGTGCGCTGGCCGTGCGACGGGGCGAGCCTCCGTTCCAGGGGCGGTGGGCGCTGCCGGGGGCTTCGTCCGGGAGGACGAGGACCTCTCCCAGGCCGCGGCGCGGGAGCTGGTCGAGGAGACGGGGCTGCGGGCGCAGAGCGGCGCCCATCTGGAGCAGCTGGCGACCTACGGCGACCCGGGTCGTGATCCGCGTATGCGCGTGGTGAGCGTGGCCCACCTGGTGCTCGCGCCCGACCTGCCGGCACCGCGGGCCGGTGGCGACGCGCGCGGCGCCCGGTGGGCGCCGGTGAGCACGCTCGTGGACGAGGGAGGGAAGGAGCCGCCGGGGGAGAGCGCGGTGCTGGCCTTCGACCACGGGCGGATTCTGGCCGACGGAGTGGAGCGTGCCCGGTCGAAGATCGAGTACTCCTCGCTGGCCACGGCGTTCTGCCCGCCGGAGTTCACGGTCGGCGAGCTGCGCCGGGTCTACGAGGCGGTGTGGGGCGTGGCGTTGGACCCGCGCAACTTCCACCGCAAGGTGACCGGGACGGTCGGCTTCCTGGTGCCGACGGGCGGTACGACGACCCGTCAGGGCGGCCGGCCGGCACAGCTGTTCCGGGCCGGTGGTGCCGCGCTGCTCAACCCGCCCATGCTGCGACCGGAAGTCTGATTCGCTGGTATTTGTCCGTTTGTTGATGATTTCAGCGCTATGGTGCTGAGGTGATCGAGGCCATCGGATTGACCAGCGCCTCCCGGCGCAACGTGCCGCCCGCCGTCTGCGACCTCACCTTCCAGGTGCGCAAGGGCGAGGTGACCGGCCTGCTCGGGCCGGCCGGCTCGGGCAAGTCCACCGCGCTGCGACTGCTGCTGGGTGTGGAGGCCGGACGCGGGGTCACGCTCGTCGACGGCCGCCCCCTGCACGAGGCGGCGGACCCGGTCAAGGAGGTCGGAGCGGTCCTCGGCGACGTGCCCGGCCACCCGCGTCGCGCCGTCCGCGGGCACCTGCGCATGCTCTGCGCCGCCTACGGGCTGCCGGTGTCCCGCGCCGACGAGGTGCTGGAGCTGGTCGGCCTGGACGCCGTGGCCGACGAGCGGCTGGAGACGCTCTCGCTGGCGATGGACCGCAGGCTCGGCTTCGCCGTCGCGCTGCTGCCCAGCCCCCGGGCGCTCGTGCTCGACGACCCCGCTCGCGGACTGCTGCCGCGGGAGGCGGCGTGGGTGCACGAACTGGCCCGCCGGCACGCGGCAGCCGGCGGCGCGGTCCTGCTCGCCGGCCGGGACGCCGGCGCGCTCTCCCGCACCGCCGACCACGTCATCGCCCTGGAATGCGGGCGCCTGGTGGCCGACGAGGGCTCCGTCGACTTCGCCCGTTCCCGGCTGCGCCCTTACGTCGCGGTGCGCTCCCCGTACGCGCAGCACCTCGCCGAGGTGCTGCGCGGCGGTGGCGCCGAGGTGGTCGCCGCCAGCGGCAGCCGGATCGCCGTCTACGGCACGACCTCGGCGGAGGTGGGGGAGACCGCCTACCGGCACGGCATCCTGCTCCACCAGCTCGCCGACACCGAGCCCGAGCGCCTCGACCGGACGGCCGGCGGGATCGGCGGCCCGGCGGCGGGGCCGGCCGGGGTGCCCGGCGCGGCGCGGAGGCCGCCGCCGAGCCGGCCGCGGAGGCGGCGAAGAGCCGGTCCGTGCCCCACCCGCGCCGGAGGCCGGCGGTGCGCCCACCGCGCCGGTCGAGCGGCCGCCCGGGTCCCGTGCGGCCCGTCGCGTACGAGGTGCGCCGCGCCTACGGGGTGCGCACCCCCTGGCCCACGGTGCTGGGCGCCCTGGTGTGCTCCGTCCTGGCCACGGTGCTGCTGGCCCGCACCGACAGCGGATCGGGGGCCTCCCCGCTGCGACTGCTCTCCGGCTGGGCTCCGGAACTGCCGCTGCCCGCCGCCGCGGTGGGCGCCGGACTGCTCGGCGCTCTCAGCTACGGGCAGGAGTTCCGCTACCCCGCACTCGCTCCCGGCCACGGCCCCGAGCCGCGCAGCCCGCGCCTGCTGGCCGCCAAGCTCGGGATCGGCGCGGCCACCGCGCTGCTGCTGGCCGCCGCGGCCGCCGCGGCCGACGCGGCGGTCCTGCTCCTGCTGCGCTCCGGCCGCCTTCCGGACCTGGCGGCGCACCCCGCCGCCCTCGCCGCCTGGGGCGCGCTGGCCGTCGCCTGCTGCTGGGCCGGAGTGCTGGCGGCGGCGGTGCTGCGCACCACCGCGCTCGGCCTGTCCGCCGTCCTGGCCGTACCGCTGCTGGTCCTCCCCGGCGTGCGGATGCTCCTCGGCGGCCACGGCAGCCGTGAACTCGTCGAAGCCGGCGGTGCGTTGTGGTCCGTGGCCAGCGGGGTCTCGCAGGACGGCCACTCACGGGCCGCCCGGGTGCTCGCCTTCGCCGGAGAACCGCTCTTCCTCGCCCTGGCGTTGTCGCTGACCGCCCTGATCTGCGCCTACGCGGCAAGTACATTCCGCGCCCGGCGCAACGAACGTCGCTCCGCCGCCCTGCCCGACGGGCCCACCGGGCGGTCTTTGGGCGATAAAGGGTAATTGATCCGTAAAACGTCAATTATCAGGTGATGAGTGCTCACCCTTTCGTGTGCTTTTCAGCAAAGCCCTCAAGGCTTGGATCGGCATCGCCGACAAAGGATGCGTGAGTACCCTTGCGCATTCCATGATGACCTCGGCGCGTTCCGCCGACTCCGGTATCGCCGGCCCGGGCGAGCTGGATCGCTATCCGTACACCGACGCCCCGGGTCCCGAGCGCCCCGGGCTCGGCTCCTGGGAGGGCGTCGACTCCGACATGGCCCGGGTCGGCCGCCGCCCCGGAGGCAGCCGCGGCCGGGGGCTGCACGGGCAGCTCGTCCAGCAGCTCGGACAGATGATCGTCTCGGGAGACCTGGGGGCCGACCGCCCCCTGGTGCCCGAGGAGATCGGGCAGCGCTTCGAGGTCTCCCGCACCGTGGTGCGCGAGTCGCTGCGCGTCCTGGAGGCCAAGGGGCTGGTCAGCGCCCGGCCCAACGTGGGCACCCGGGTCCGTCCGGTCAGCGACTGGAACCTCCTGGACCCCGACATCATCGAGTGGCGCGCCTTCGGCCCCCAGCGGGACGACCAGCGCCGCGAGCTGCTGGAGCTGCGCGCCACCATCGAGCCGGTCGCGGCCCGGCTGGCCGCCGGCCACGGACGCGACGACATCCAGCAGCGGCTGTCCGACATGGCCGAGATCATGGCCCACGCCAGCGCCCAGGGCGACGCCCTCACCTTCAACCGGGCGGACGCGGAGTTCCACGGCCTGGTGCTCCAGGTCGCCGGCAACCGCATGCTGGAGCACCTGTCCGGCATCGTCTGCGCCGCGCTGCATGTCTCCGGCGCCGCAGCCGCCGGGTGCGACCGCTCCGGCGACACCTCCGTCGGCCTGCACCACCGGATCGTCGAGGCGCTCGCCCAGGGTGACGGCGGGACCGCGGAAGCGGCCATGCGGCAGCTGCTCGCGTCCACCGCCGAACCGTCGGCCGCCCCGGCCGACCACGTCGTGCCCGCCCCACGCGAGCACTGATCGCCCCCGCGGCCGCCGCGGGCCCCTTCGGCGGGGCCGGCGGCGGCGCCGCGCATGTGGCGGTATGACCGCCTTCGGATGGATCACGACGGTTTGGTGTGTGACTCGGGCCACGTAAGCTTGGCGTAACGCTTGGCGAGGCAGTGCGATGACATAAGAGGTGGCTGCCGCTCGCGGAGTCCTCAACAGAAGATTCGGCGTCCGACCGACGCCGGGTTCCTGCGTGGTACCACCCAGTCGTTCCCATCGTTCCGAGAGGTTGTTCGTGTCGGCCAGCACATCCCGTACGCTCCCGTCCGAGATCGCCGAGTCCGAGTCTCTGGTGGCGCTCATCGAGCAGGGTAAGGCCCAAGGCCAGATCGCCGGCGATGACGTGCGCCGGGCGTTCGAAGCGGACCACATTCCGGCAACCCAGTGGAAGAACGTTCTGCGCAGCCTCAACCAGGTCCTCGACGAGGAGGGTGTGACGCTGATGGTGACAGCCGCAGAGGCGCCGAAGCGCACCCGCAAGAGCGTCGCAGCCAAGAGCCCGGCGAAGCGCACTGCCACCAGGACGGTCGCCACGAAGCCGGCGCCCGTGACGAAGAAGACCGTAGTGCCGTCGGCCTCCGCCCCCCAGGCGGCGACCTCGGCCGAGACAACGGTGGAGTCCATGGTGGAGGGCGAGACACCAGCCAAGAAGGCGGCTGCGAAGAAGACCGCGGCGAAGAAGACGGCGGCCAAGAAGGCTCCGGCGAAGAAGACCGCCGCCAGGAAGCCCGGCTCCGGTGAGGACGAGGCCGGCGTCGAGCCGGAGGAGCTCCTCGAGGACGGCGCGCCCGGCAAGGGCGGCGACGAGGACGTCGAGAAGACCGAGTCCGAGAGCTTCGTCCTCTCCGACGACGACGAGGACGACGCCCCGGCCCAGCAGGTGGCCGTGGCCGGCGCCACGGCCGACCCGGTCAAGGACTACCTCAAGCAGATCGGCAAGGTCCCGCTGCTCAACGCCGAGCAGGAGGTCGAGCTCGCCAAGCGGATCGAGGCCGGCCTGTTCGCCGAGGACAAGCTCGCCGCCGCCGACAAGCTGACCCCGAAGCTCAAGCGCGAGCTGGAGATCATCGCCGAGGACGGCCGCTGGGCCAAGAACCACCTGCTGGAGGCCAACCTCCGCCTGGTGGTCTCCCTCGCCAAGCGCTACACCGGTCGCGGCATGCTCTTCCTGGACCTGATCCAGGAGGGCAACCTGGGCCTGATCCGCGCCGTGGAGAAGTTCGACTACACCAAGGGCTTCAAGTTCTCCACGTACGCCACCTGGTGGATTCGCCAGGCGATCACCCGCGCCATGGCCGACCAGGCGCGCACCATCCGCATCCCGGTGCACATGGTCGAGGTCATCAACAAGCTGGCGCGCGTGCAGCGCCAGATGCTCCAGGACCTGGGCCGCGAGCCCACCCCGGAGGAGCTCGCCAAGGAGCTCGACATGACCCCGGAGAAGGTCATCGAGGTCCAGAAGTACGGCCGCGAGCCCATCTCGCTGCACACCCCGCTCGGCGAGGACGGCGACAGCGAGTTCGGTGACCTCATCGAGGACTCCGAGGCGGTCGTGCCGGCCGACGCGGTCAGCTTCACGCTCCTGCAGGAACAGCTCCACTCCGTGCTGGACACCCTCTCCGAGCGGGAGGCCGGCGTCGTCTCGATGCGCTTCGGCCTCACCGACGGCCAGCCGAAGACGCTGGACGAGATCGGCAAGGTCTACGGCGTGACGCGTGAGCGTATCCGGCAGATCGAGTCGAAGACGATGTCGAAGCTGCGTCACCCGTCACGCTCGCAGGTCCTGCGCGACTACCTGGACTGAGCAGACCGTCACACAACGCCGCTGACCAGCGAACTCGCTGGTCAGCGGCGTTGTGTGTACGGGGCGCGGCGCGGACGGGCAAGGTGTCGGGCGCAGGGGGACGGCTTCCGGACGGCGGGAGAGCGCGCGGATGCGTGTCCGGGGCAGGTCCATGACGCTGAGTGGGCATGTATGTCCACAGCGTCAGGAGTCCGTATGCGTTTCCGTGTCCATACCCTCTTCGCGGCGATAGCCGCGCTGCTGCCGGCCCTCGCGATCCCGATGGGGCTGTCGGCGAGCCCCGCGGCGGCGAACGAGGTCGTCGTCGGGGGCACTCTGACCACGACCCAGCAGGCCCCCTGGGTGGTGGCGCTGTCCAGCCGTGCGCGCTTCGGCAGCGCCCGCTCCGGGCAGTTCTGCGGCGCGGTGGCGGTGGGGCCCCGTACGGTCGTCACCGCCGCCCACTGCGTGGGTACGGAGGCGCTCGGCGTGTCCGACTGGCACCAGCTGCCCGACCTGCGGGTGATCGCCGGCCGCACGGACCTCGGCGGCAGCGCCGGCGAGGAGCTGCAGCTCTCCGGGATCTGGGTGGACCCCGACTACGACCAGAGCACCAACGCCTACGACGTCGCCGTCATCACGCTGGCCCAGCCGCTCCAGGACGCCTCCGCCATCCCGTTGGCGCAGTCCTCGGACACCGCGGACTACCAGGCGGGAACGCCCGCCGAGGTGTACGGCTGGGGCGACACCACCGGCCGGGGCGGCTACCCCTCCACCCTGCACACCGCGCAGGTCGGCATCCTCGCCGACAGCGCGTGTGAGGCGGCGTATCCGGGCGGCTCCTCGGGCACGTACGAGGCGTCGTCCATGGTGTGCGCCGGCGTGGACGGTGGCGGGAAGGACGCCTGCCAGGGCGACAGCGGTGGGCCGCTGGTGGTGGCGGGGCGCCTGGTGGGCCTGGTGTCCTGGGGCAACGGCTGCGCCCTCGACGGCTTCCCCGGCGTGTACACGCGCGTCTCCGCGGTGGCCGACCTCATCGCCCAGCACATGTGACCGGTCGGGTGCCCGGACTGGTGGCCGGACAGGTGGCCGGTCGGGTGCCCGCCGCGCTCCGTGGCCGCGGCCCGGCCGCGCGAGGGGGATCACCCGGGCCGGTGGAACGGGCGGCTACGCCCACAGCGAAAGGCCGGCCCATCCGTCCCTCGCAAGGGGGATGAGGCCGACCTGAGTGCGACAAGGCGGGCACGCCCGGTGGTCGGCGCCAAGGCTCACGGGCGGAGGTCCCTGTGGAGGGTCCTCCGCCCGCGGGTCAGCTCTGTTCGCCGAAGCGATGTGTCAGCGCTCGTCGTCTCCCGCCGTGGCCGCGGTGGCGTGGAGCCGGCCCGTCTCGTCCTGTATCTCGGCTGCGATCTTCTTCAGCTCCGGCTCGAACTTGCGGCCGTGGTGAGCGCAGAACAGGAGTTCTCCGCCGCTGGCGAGCACGACGCGCAGGTACGCCTGAGCGCCGCAACGGTCGCAGCGGTCGCCCGCTGTCAGCGGGCTAGCGGGGGTCAGAACAGTAGTCACGTCGCCTCTTCTCTAGCTCGACGAGCTGTCGTACCAGGGTCAACATCCAAGCAGGCCGAAAACGTTCCCGCTGGCGGCTTTTTCTGGAAACCGATCTCGGTGTGACTGGGTGTTACCGATTGGCGGCGAATAGTGGTCATATGCGGCAGGTGGTGCGATGTGCCGCTCATAGGAGTGATTGTCCCGACTTGCCCCCCGGCTGGGTGCCGGGTTGTTGGAGAGGACGTGCCCGGAGCCTAAATGGTTCATGCCTCTTTGGGAACGTGACATGTGTATCACCCGCCCGGGTGATCGAACGTCTGATCGACCCGGGCTAGGATGGTGGCGGTGAATGCCGGGTCGCGGCGCCTCCCACCTGCCCCCTCTCGGTACCCTCTCACCGACATGGCTGAACAGCTGAAGATCCGGATCGAGGAGTTGTCCGCGTGACCGCCGAAACATCCGTGCCGTCCTCCGCGCTGCTGACGGGTGCAGATCGCGACGGCTCCAACTACACCGCGCGGCACCTCCTCGTCCTCGAAGGCCTCGAAGCCGTGCGCAAGCGGCCCGGTATGTACATCGGGTCCACGGACAGTCGCGGCCTGATGCACTGCGTGTGGGAGATCATCGACAACGCCGTCGACGAGGCCCTCGCCGGCCACGGCGACCGCATCGAGGTCATCCTCGGCGCGGACGGCTCCGTCGAGGTCCGCGACAACGGCCGCGGCATCCCGGTCGACATCGAGCCCAAGACGGGCCTGTCCGGCGTCGAGGTCGTGATGACCAAGCTGCACGCCGGCGGCAAGTTCGGCGGCGGCTCCTACGCGGCCTCGGGCGGCCTGCACGGCGTCGGCGCGTCCGTGGTGAACGCGCTCTCCTCCCGGCTGGACGTCGAGGTCGACCGCGGCGGCAGCACGCACGCCATCAGCTTCCGGCGCGGCGTCCCCGGCGCCTTCGCCAAGCCCGGCCCCGAGGCCCCCTTCGACCCCTCCAGCGGCCTCAGGAAGACCAAGAAGGTCCCCCGCACCCGCACCGGCACCCGGGTGCGGTACTGGGCGGACCGGCAGATCTTCCTCAAGGACGCCAAGCTCTCCCTCGAAAACCTCCACCAGCGCGCCCGCCAGACCGCCTTCCTCGTCCCCGGGCTGACCATCATGGTCCGCGACGAACGCGGCGTCGAGGCCGAGGGGACGCTCGAGGAGGTCTTCCACTACGACGGCGGCATCAGCGAGTTCTGCGAGTTCCTCGCCCCCGACAAGCCCCTCTGCGACGTGCTGCGGCTCACCGGCAGCGGCACGTTCAAGGAGACCGTCCCGGTCCTGGACGAGCGCGGCCACATGACGCCCACCGAGGTCACCCGCGAACTCGGCGTGGACATCGCGCTGCGCTGGGGCACCGGGTACGACACCACCGCCCGGTCCTTCGTCAACATCATCGCCACCCCCAAGGGCGGCACCCACGTCACCGGCTTCGAACGCGCCGTCGCCAAGACCGTCAACGAGGTCCTGCGCTCCAGCAAGTTGCTGCGCGTCGCCGAGGACGACATCGTCAAGGACGACGCCATGGAGGGCATGACCGCCGTGGTCACCGTCCGCCTGGCCGAGCCGCAGTTCGAGGGGCAGACCAAGGAGGTCCTGGGTACCTCGGCGGCCAACCGGATCGTGGCCGCCGTCGTCAGCCGGGAGCTCAAGGAGTTCCTCACCTCCACCAAGCGGGACACCCGCGCACAGGCCCGCGCGGTGCTGGAGAAGACCGTGGCGGCCGCGCGGACCCGCATCGCGGCCCGGCAGCACAAGGAGGCGCAGCGCCGCAAGACGGCCCTGGAGACGTCCTCGCTGCCCGCCAAGCTCGCCGACTGCCGCAGCGACGACGTCGACCGCAGCGAACTCTTCATCGTCGAGGGCGACTCGGCCCTCGGCACCGCCAAGCTCGCCCGCAACTCCGAGTTCCAGGCGCTGCTCCCGATCCGCGGCAAGATCCTCAACGTCCAGAAGTCGTCGGTCTCCGACATGCTGAAGAACGCCGAGTGCGGCGCGATCATCCAGGTCATAGGAGCCGGCTCCGGCCGGACGTTCGACATCGACCAGGCCCGCTACGGCAAGGTGATCTTCCTCGCCGACGCCGACGTCGACGGCGCCCACATCCGCTGCCTGCTGCTCACCCTCTTCCAGCGCTACATGCGGGCGATGGTCGAAGAGGGCCGCGTCTTCTCCGCGGTGCCCCCGCTGCACCGCATCGAACTGGTCCAGCCCAAGAAGGGCCAGGAGAAGTACCTGTACACCTACTCCGACAACGAGCTGCGCCAGACGCTGCTCGACCTCCAGCGCCGCAACGTCCGCTACAAGGACAGCATCCAGCGCTACAAGGGCCTCGGCGAGATGGACGCGGACCAGCTCGCGGAGACCACGATGGACCCCCGCCACCGCACGCTGCGGCGCATCAACATCAGCGACCTGGATGCGGCGGAGCAGGCGTTCGACCTCCTGATGGGCAACGAGGTCGCCCCCCGCAAGGAGTTCATCACCGCCTCCGCTTCCACCCTCGATCGCGCCCAGATCGACGTCTGACCTCCGGCGACGCCCGTGTGCGGGCTCGGCGCCCCTCCGCCGACCCGCACGCGGCCCGTCTCCCGCGCTGACGCGGTGCCAGCGGCGGGGGAGCGCTGCGCGGGCGGGTTGTGTGGTCACACACCGGCGCGTTCGGAGATCTCTCGGCGAGGTGGGCTCCTGCGGGACGTTTCTCGGGCGCGGCGGAGTCTCGCCGGGCTGCGACCGAGCCTGCCCTCCCGCCGCCGGGGGCCATGGACATTCGGTTCACCAAGAAGGCGGTCTGGGTGAACGAGATCGCCGAGGGTTTCAACGCCGCTGACGTGTTCTGAAGGTTCGGGCTCCTCACCACCGCGGTTGGCGAACGCACTCACGGTGCGGGTCGGCGAGGGGTGAAACGATGCCGCAAGATCTTGAGGATCTGGGTCGCGCTGTCCACCAGCCGCCCAGGCCGGAGCGTTGCCGTGACTGCGGCACGCCACCATGCCGGTGGTCCTGCGAAACGGATGCGACGGCGGGAACGGTCGAGCAAGGCGAGGATGATCCAGCGTTAGGCGCGGTCGCCCGTTCCGAGCATCGACCGGTCCCCCCGGTCACACCCGCTACGGTGCGACGTGAAGGGGGCCTTGGAGAGCTGACCGAGCCGACCGCCCACCGGATCAGCTCTCGTCCTCGTCTTCTTCCTCCGCCTCCGCCCAGCCTGGGTGCCGTTCACCTTCGCCGCTCTCCGACGGCCTCCGCGTGAACCTGTCCGCGCCGGCGTCCGGGTCCTCGGCCGCTTCGGTGAACGGCGGGCCCCCGGGAGCCGGGAAGCCCCGTGACCACGGCCCAGTGGAGCTGCCCCCGCCCGAAAACCCACCTTCCGGGCTCTCGCTCTCGCTCGCATCGGGCGCGGTGAGAAGGGCCCGCCTGACTTCCTCGGCGGCCTCGTCCAGCCCGGCGGCTTCCAGGCTCCGCACCACACGGTGGATGAACACCGTGTACTCGTCCATGTCCGGTTTCAGGCCTACCGCTGCCAGCAGCAGAAGCAGCCGATCCGCAACTCCTACTTCCTCCTCGCGGTCGAAGGTCCCACCTCCCTGGCCAGGTCCGCCCCACAGCGAATGCCCGACGGTCGCTTCGCTCCGCGCGCCCACGGGCGGCACGAGCAGATGGCGGAAGAGTTCGGGCACCTCCTCGTCGTTGGCCGCCGCCGCGATCTTGGCCAGCGGTCCGATCAGGTCGACCGCCTTATCGATCTCGTTCTCGTGTCGGGCCAGCCACCACACCACCGCGCTGCCGGTGGTCTTGAGCACGTCTTCACCGAGATAGCGGCGCCTGTTCCGCTCATGCTGACGCTCGTACTCCCAGATCTCCTCGTCCTTGCGAAGGTCGTTCAACTTCCGTAGGCGCTCACGGTCGGCAGGGGCGAGGGTCAGCGTCACGTCGGCCGCGAGGGCCGTCACCCGTCCGCCGACGTCCGAGAGCGGGACGCCCAGCTCCCCCTCCAAGAGGTACCGAGCGAAGCTCGCCCTGCCCGGCTCTTCGTGCCGGACGACCTCAAGGGCCCTGCTGACGATCGAGGACGCGGCGAGGGTCGGCAAGACGCCGTCGGACCGGTCGGCGCGGTGGGGAGCCGGCCTCCACCACACCGTGGCGGAGAAGAGGAAGTCGTAGCCGTCCGCCGCGCTCGGCAGCGCCGCGTCAACCACCCGCGTCTCCTGGTACGGCTGCTCCGTCGGCGCCACGGGTGGCTCGGGTTCCCTGTGTTCGTGCGGATCGGCCGATGCGCGGCCACCGCTGAGGGCCGTCATCACGAGCAGCAGGGAGCCCGAGGCCGTGACCATGGACATGAAGCCCCACAGCCACGCAGACCAGTGCAGGAGGGCTCCGAGCACAGCGGGTGTGAGGCTGCAGAGGGCGACGAACAGCAAAGTGGGAAAGCGGTGTCTCATCGTGCCTCTTCCGTGGTCCGTGGTCCGGCGCCCGCACGCTTCGTGCGGGCGTACTGCATGTGGTCGATGTGCTGCCAGAAGAGGGCGGCGACGGACGCCCGGGAGGGGTGGAGCGCGGCCCCGGCCCATTCGCAGGCGATGATGTAGAGGCGGTGGAGTGCGGCCGCGCGGCCGTGTGTCGACCTGACCATCAGGTCCAGCGCCATATCGCGTGTAGGGTCGTCGGCCACAGCGTTCAGCCAGCTGCTCACGAGCGGGTCCCATAGCTTCGTGGGCGGCTGGGAGAAGACCGTCTCCCAGCCCAGGAGCAGGTCCGGCCACGGCGGCGGGTCCGGTGTCCGGTTGCTCCTCAACAGCTCGGCGAGCAGGTCGAGATGGGGCTCAGCTCCGCGCGGGGCCCGACGTGCCCAGTACCGCAGGCGGCCGATCAGCCGCAGATAGAGCCGACGGTCGCTGCCGGCGAGGTCGAGAAGTGCGTCGCGGGCTTCGTACGCCGCCTCTCCCTCTCGTGTGGCGAGGTAGTGGAGCCGCACCAACGCCTGATCCGGGTGTGTCGCGCCGAGACTCCGGAGGCAGGCGGTGGTCAGAACGCGGGCAAGACCATCCGAAAGAGGGCCGGAGAAAGCGCACTTGTACATTCGGTGGCGGAACCATCCCCCGAACCTCTCGTGACTGAGGCCAAGTTCGAGGGCCGTCAGGGCTCGCGGGTCGCAGGCCGCCCCGGTCGCGCTGTCCGCCCAGCGCACCACAAGGTCGAAGAGGTGCTCGGGCCGTCCGACGGCCAGAGACTGCTCACCAAATCGGACGACGACGTTCAGCCGGTCGTCGGTGGTCAGACCACGCAGCCCGGTCGCACCGCAGATCCAGTCCCTGAGGTCCTTTCGCGTCCTAGGGAAGTTCACCCAGAAGTACGTCCGTACGGCGTCGGCGTAGGCCAGCCGCTCGAAGCGGAGCCGTCCGTCGGGGGCCCGCTCGATCCCGAGCGCCGCCAATCGCTCCCCGAAATCCGGCCGCGCGAGTTCGGTCGTCGTCTCTTCCTCATGCCCCACCGCCGTCATCAGGCTTTGCCACGCCTCGTAGACGGTGTCGGCGCTGGCCTCTTCGAACACCCCCGTTGCGAGGAGCAGGGCCCGCTCCGGCGTGGTACGGACCTCGGCCACCTGCCGGCCCACTTCACCGGCACGGTCGGCCACCGCGTGCATCGCTTGGTCGAGCCATTCCGCGAAGTCGGTGCCGAACCGGCCGCTGTCGCGAGCCGTCTTCACCAGCCCTGTTAGTCGCGCGAGTTCCCGCATGGGGGAGCGGTCGCACAGGCTCCGGAAGTCGGCGCTGCCGAGGTCGGCGGGGCGGAAGGCGATCCGGTCCATGCGGAGGTACCGGGTGACTACGGCGACTCCCCGAGGGCGCCCAAGCGTCACCGAGTGCGGTTCGAGGTCCGGCGGGTGGACGTGGTCCATGCCCGACGGCAGGACGACCACCATGTGGGCCCCCGCCTCCTGGACCTGGGACCGGTACACGGCCAGGCGGCGCTGGGCCGTGGCGTACGCCTCCTCGTCGGGAACCCCGGAGAGGTCGAGGAGGAAGCGGTCGCCCTCACCGGGGGCGAGAGGGTTCCCCTCCTGCTCGTTGTCCGTGACGGGAAGCTCCTCGAACCGGAGCCCCTCCTCGTCGGTGCCCCCGTCCGCACCGAGCCCGTGCAGCAGCATGATCGCCGCCGCACGGCGGCCGCTGCCGGACGGAGCCTTCAGCAGCAGCACAGATCCGGGCTTCTCCAGGCGGTCGGCGGCGACGCGGAATCCCACCGGCGGAACGAACCGGTCAGCCAGGTGTTCCCGGTCCTCGCGGGCGATCCGAAGGGACTCCACTCCCTTGCGTCTCATCCAGTCCGCGCCGGCGACGTAGAAGACGTACTGGTGTCCCTCGCCGTTGTTCACCGGGCCGCGCGGATCGTTGACGGTGACACGATCCTGCTCGCTCATCGGTCATCGTCCGAGCGCCGGCGCTCACGCTCGAAGCGCTGGTGGACCGTGCCGCTGTTGTCGCCGGCCGTGAACTGGATCCCGGTGTTGTCACCCTGGAAGTGGGGCGCGTTGTACTGGTGGCCTCGACCGGTGTTCACGGGCCCCTGCGGCTCGTTGACGAAGGTGCCGGACAGGTCTCCGTTCAGGTTTCCGATGCCGCCGCGGACCCGCTGCTCGACGTCGCGCGTCCGCATCCTGGTGTGCCCGGCGTCTCGGGCCGACTTCTTGACGGACTCAGCCTCCGCCCGCTCCCGCGCCGCACGGGCGTCGTGGTCCGCCGTGCCCAACTCGGGCAGCAGCCGGGCAAGGGTGTCGCCGAGCGCCGTCAGGTCCGATTCGGCGTTGCGGTGGTCGAACCGCCGGTACTGGCAGTCCGCCAGCTCCCGCAGGTCGTCCGGGACGACCGCGAGGTCGATCCGCGTGGCCTTTCCCACGAGCACCGGGATCACCAGGATCCCGCGGTCGAGCGCGGTCTGGATCTCACGGCGGGTCCAGTCCTGCTCGGCTTCGAGGGCGGGGCGGCCGTCGGGTCCCCGCACCTCCGCCCAACGCGGGCCGATCACGGCGAGGAGCGCCTCGCACTCGTCCACCGCCCTGACCAGTTCAGCCGGGAATCGGCGCCCGGCCTCGATCGAGCTGCTGGCGAAGAAGACCCGGTCTTCGCCGAACCGCCGGGTGAGCTCCCGGGCGATCATGGTCGCGGCGGATTCCTCGTCGCCGGTGCGGTAGTTGACGAAGACGTCGGGCATGGAGGTTTCCTTCGTGAGAGGAGGACGGGGCGGGCGCCTGCTGGCGCGGGGTTGTGGAGCCGCAGCTCCGAGGCACGGTCAGCCGGGCTGCGAGGTCGCGACTGTGCGGCGGCATGGCGCGTCCACAGGAGGGTGTACGGGGAAAGGTGCGTCGCCTGGCGCGTCACTGGTCAGGGGCAGCCCGAAGAAGCCGGGCGCACGATGTGAGGCGTCAGGCGGGGGCAGAGGGTCCCGCCGGCAGTCGCGGGATACGCGAGCGGGAGAGCCGGGTAGTACGTCGAGCCGGGCGGATCGAGCCGACGTCAGTCGTGTGCGGGGGCGAGCGCCCGTGCCAGCGCCGGTTGCAGATCGCGTACGGCTCTGCTGCTCCGGAACCGGGAGAGTTCTCGCGCGAGACGCCGGATGTCGCTGTTCACCGTCGCCGAGGGCACGGCCGGCATCACACCCAGGAGCTCACCGGCGATCGCGCACGCGTGTTCGACCTCTCCGGAGGCGGCGTGGGCCAAGGACCTGCGGAAACCGTATCGGGCACGGGTGCGCAGCGCGTGGTGCGGGAGGCGGCGGCATTCCCGGTCGAGGACCTCGGCGGCGGCTTTGGGGCGACCGAGGTCGTGCAGGCACCAGCCAGTCGTCATAGCCGCCGGATCGCTCACGTGGGTGGTGCCGATCACCGGCTCGGCGCCACCGCGGGCGTCGTCGCCGGCGAGCAGTTCGCGCGCCCTGTCGAGGCTGCGGAGGCATTCGCGTTCGTCGCCGACGAGTGCGTGCCCCTGTGCCTCCCGCTGCGCCGCGAGTCCCCGGATGCGCGGCGGGAGTCTGTCGCTCTGGGCACGGCGAGCAAGGGTGACGGTGCTCTCGGCGTCCCCGTCGTAGAGCGTGACCAGGGCGCGTCGCACGAGGGCATAGGAACCGAGGTGAGGATCGCCCCCGGCGCGCGCCAACTCTGCGGCCTCACCGGTCCAGCCGATCGCAGCGCCGCTGTCCCCGGCTTCCTGAGCCATCCAGCCGGTGAACTCCGCGAACCGCGAGGCGAGCAGGAGCACGGGGGCCCGCGTGGCAGAAGGGGTATCGGCGGCCAGCCCGGCCACTGTGCGCGTTTGCGTCTCCAGCAGGGGAAGCAGGGCCTGCGGCGCGGTGGACTGACCGAGCTTGCGCAGCTGGTCGAACTGCGCGAGAAAGGAGGGGAGGAGGGGGTTGGCGGTAGAGGATGCCTGACCACCGAGTTTCAGACCGATGTCGATCAACGACCCTGTGCTCGCCGCGAGGACAGTCCGGCGCGCGACGCGCCAGCGGCTCGGGGCGGTGGAGGTCCCGATGGGGTTCGAGTCGTTCCCGGGGCTGACGACCAGGCGCTGCAGCTCGCCGTTCGCGCCGAGGAAGGTGTCGCACCGTCGGGCCAGTTCGGGAGAGGCGGAGCGCTCCCCGCGCTCGACCTTGCTGAGGTGTCCCTTGTCGTAGTTGAGCGCTGCGGAGAACTTGGTCAGCGTAAGTCCCGCCTCTTGTCGCAATCGACGAAGTTCAGGGCCAAAACGCGCATTGGTGCTCACCGTCAGCCTCCCCTTGAACAGCAACCGCGAGGGCCGTGTGCCCTGGCGGGGACTTTCGCCCGACACTCACTGGGCGACGCGAAAGTTGGAAGCGAACACCCGTAGTGACGGAGTCGTTTCACTTCGCATCTGAGAGTGAGTTTGGCACGAGGCGCCCCTCGGGAATCGGGGTTCGGCGGGGTTGCCCGTTGCCTCTTGTGTTCTCTGTGGTTCCCCGTCCGGAGCGGACGAGGGCGAAGACGGCCAACTGCCCGACGAGTGCGGAGGATCACGACGTCACCCGGCTGTCGAATCGGGACTGGGCGGCAGGGCGGCCGTACCCCTTCGGGACGGCGGAGGTTCGCACCTTCCGCGCGCAGTTGAGCGGCGTGTCGAGTCGGGCCAACCGTCGGTGTGGCCTCGGTGGGGTGGACGGTGCGGATGTCCAGGGATTCCGCGGGAGGCGGGTTCACCGTGTGGTGCCCTCGATCGCGCCTTTCTCGCGCGGTAGTTGCAGCCTCTCAAGGACAGGCGGGTAGATGGTCGCGTCGGGCCTGTGTACGCCGATCTGATCGGGTAGCGGGATCGCATCCCACATCCCAGCGGCGCTTACGGGTTGATGGAGGCCGGGCGGAGACTCTCGGAGAGCATGACGACGTTGATGCCCGCAGCGCCGGCACGGCGTCGACCCAACGCGGTTCCAGGCGGAGGTTCGCCAGGGCGCGACGTGTCAGATCTTCGGGCCGAGGCTGAGGAGGTCCGCTGGCCTGGTTCCGCTTCTCACACCTTGCCTCGACGACCTTCAGGGCCGGGTAGTCGGGACTTCGGGTTCGCCCGTCGTGGCTCGGGTCAGCGGTGGCGGATGATGACCGTTCCGGCGGCGGTGTCGAAGAAGCCGTGGTGGTAGGGGCGTTCCCGGAGGATCGAGCCGAGGCGGACCAGGACCACGGTGATGTTGAGGGCGGGGATCAGCCAGGCCAGGACGGCCATCAGGCGTGCGCGGCGGTAGGCGTGCTGCCAGGTGGGGCGCTGGGTGCCCTGCCAGACGCAGGCGACCCGCAGCCCCGCGATCAGCAGCCCCGGTGTGCCGCCCCACAGCGCCACGCACGCGGTGCCGTAGAAGGTCAGCCAGACGAAGCCGATCAGCCAGGTTCCCAGCATGAAGTAGCCGTTGCCGTCGGGGTTCACCAGGTTCTGCAGGACCAGGGCGAGCATCGCGGGGACGACCAGGGACACCGCGGCGATGACCAGGTCCAGGACCAGGGCGGCGAACCGGCGGCCGGTGGGGGCCAGTTCCACTTCGGGGCTGCCACCGCCGGGCGGGAGCGTGCCCTCCACCCGGGCCCGGGTGTACGCCATCGTCACACCGGCCGGCCTGACGCCGTTCAGCGGGTTCTTCCCTCGTGCGGCCTCCGCGGCGCTGCCTGCCACCGGGACCGCCGTGTCGCGTCCGAGCATCGTCATCGTCTGTCTCCCCACCCCTGGCGCGGACGGGCGGCCGATCTCCGGCCCGCCGTGAACGCTCCGCAGGGGGCATTTTGCCAGGTCACGCTGGGGGAGCAAGCCTTTTGGGCGGACAGGGGGCGGACAGGGGCGGAAAGCCCCGGGGCGGTCGAGGGGGCGACGGGACGGCACGGTACTCCGGCGTGGCCCGGCGTCCGGCACCGCGTCGGGGGGGTGCCTCTATGTCTTTCGTCAAGTTTGGGGTGGTCATGCGGTGGCTGCATCGGATTGGGGTGGGTCGTAGAAGGTTCCGTCGCGGAGCATGGCGAACAGGACGCTGATGCGGTGGCGGGCGAGTCGGAGGAGGGCTTGGGTGTGGGTTTTGCCGCGGGTCCGGCATTTGTCGTAGTAGGTGCGGGAGGCGGGGTCGTGGAGGGCGGCGAAGGCGGAGAGGAACATCGCGCGTTTGAGCTGGCGGTTCCCGCTTCTGGGGGCGTGCTCGCCGTGGATCGAGGTTCCGGAGGATCTGGTCGCTGGTGCCAGGCCGGCGTAGGAGGCGAGGTGGGCGGCGCTCGGGAAGGATCTGCCGTCGCCGACGGTGACCAGGAGGACTGCGGCGGTCCTGACGCCGACGCCGGGCAGTGACGTCAGGACCTGGGAAAGAGGGTGGGCCTCCAGGAGTTCGCTGATCTGGGCTTCCAGGGCTCGGCGTTGCTCGTGGACGGCCGCGAGGGAGCGGGCCAGGGACGGGACGACGATGTCAAGGGTGCCGGTGCCGGGGACGGTGACGGTCTGTTCGTCGAGGGCGTCGAAGATGTCGTCGATGAGTCGGGTGGCCATGCGGGGGGCCTTGGGGCGGATCAGTTCGACGAGCTTGCGGCGGCCGGCTGTGCGTAGGGCGGTCGGGGATCCGTGGCGTTCCAGGAGCCAGGTGACGGCCTGGTGGTCCAGACGCGGGCCCAGGACGCGTTCGAGGCTGGGGTGGAACTGGGTGAGCAGGCCGCGTATCCGGTTGGAGGTGCGGGTGGCCTCTGCTGCGAGGTCCTGGTCGAAGCCGATGAGGACGGTGAGTTCGGCGGTGATCTCGTCGGTGAGTTCCAGCGAGCGCAGGGTGTGGGGCATGGTGCGGGCGGCGTCTGCGATCACTGCGGCGTCTTTGGCGTCGGTCTTGGCCTCGCCCGGGTAGAGGTCGGCGATCCGGCGCATGGCAAGGCCCGGCAGGTAGGCGACCCGGCAGCCCGCGTCGCGGGCCACGGCCAGTGGCAGGGCGCCGATCGAGGCGGGCTGGTCCACGACCACCAGCACGGTGCCGAACTTCGCCGCGAGCTTGCCGAAGACCGCCCGCAGCTTCGGTTCGCTGTTGGGCAGCTGCTTGTCGAAGACCGTCTTGCCGGTCGGCGTCAGGCCGTGCCCGTGGTGGGTGCTCTTGCCGACGTCCAGTCCGAGGAAGACGCCCACACCGCTTGTGTCGATCACCGTGCCCCCACATGCTCGTTGCCTGCTGGCCTGGGCATCGGGGCCGTTCTCGCGCATCCACGTTATGCAGACCTGCCGCCCGCGGATGGCCGGGCATTGCGCCGGGCCGGGCGGCGGCCGGACCTCTCATCAGCGTCTCCGACGGCACCCCTCGGGCCCGGTGACACCACCCCCCAGGTCATCCGATCGACAGGGGGCAAAAGTCATACCGGGCCCGGAGGCCAGCGGCCCTCTTGCAGGACCACGAAAAACATAACGGGGCGCACTTGCCGCCCCGGAACGCATCTGGCCCTCTGCCCGCGGGAGTTCCCGATCCGCCGCGGGACGTCCGGGGCGGGCCCGGGGGGAGCCGTCGGAGTGCGGGAGGCATGATGGTGCCCCACCAGGTGGTCGTCTCGAATCCTGGTGCCGCAGAAGGACGTACGAAGGGGGAGCGGCGTTGGCGCGCCACCTGCTGATCGTGGACCCGGACGGGATCGACGGCCACCGCACCGTGAGTGAGGCGCTCCAGGCCGCGCGGGCTGGATCGGTGATCAGCGTGCGGGCCGGGCGCTACGAGGAGAACCTGGTCATCACCAGGATGGTCACCGTCATCGCGCACGAGCCCGGCGAGACCGTGGACATCGCCCCCCGCGAGGGCAGCGCCGTGCGGGTGATGGCCGAGGCCGTGAAGCTCTCCGGGTTGCGGCTGCGCAGCGAGGACACCGAACTCCCCGTCGTGGACGTGCCGCGCGGCCAGGCCGCCCTGGACGGCTGCGAGATCACCGGAGCCGCGTGGACCGCCGTGCTCTCCCGGGGGGAGGGTTCGCTGGCCATGCGCGGCTGCCGGGTCACCAACCCGGCCGGGGCGGGCGTGGTCGACGTCTCGGCCACCCCCGGTGTCATCGAGGACTGCCTCTTCGAGGACCTCGGCACGACCGGCGTGGTGATCGGCGAGGACGCCTCCTCCGTGGTACGCGGCTGCACGGTGCGCGACGCGCGGGGCAACGGTGTCCTCACCAACGGCCGGGCGCGCGGCACGGTCGAGGACTGCCGCATCCAGGGCACCGGCAAGCCCGGCATCGCCGCCGAGCAGGACAGCGCCCCCCGGGTAGTGCGCTGCGAGGTCAGTGACTCCTTCATCGGCTTCCACATCAACTCCGCCTCCCAGGTGGTGCTGGAGGACTGCGCGGCGCTGGACAGCGCCACCCACGGCGTCACCGTCGCCGGCCGCTCCGACCCCGTCCTGCGCCGGGTCGCCGTGGCTCGGTCCGGGGGGCACGGCATCCTGATCGCCGGCGGCGCCCGGGGCAGCTTCACCGACTGCGAGGTGGACGACTCCCGCGACGCCGGCGCGGTCGTCGAGGAGGAGTCCGCCCCGACGCTGATCCGGACCGTCGTACGCCGACCCGCCGCCGAGGGGCTGCTGGTGGGCGCCGGCTGCGCGCCGCGGGTGGACCGGCTCGACATCGTGGCCGCAGGCGGCAGCGCGCTGGTCCTGGCGGGGGAGTGCTCCTCCGTGCTGCGCCGGGTGACGGTCGACGGTGCCGCCCACCACGCCGTCGAACTCCGCGGCGGCAGCGCCCAACTGGACGGGTGCGTGCTGGGCGGCGCCGCCCAGGCGGGCGTGCGGGTGGCCGCGGAGGCCCAGCTGTCGCTGCACGGCAGCACCGTCCGGGAGGCCGTCGGCAACGGCGTCCTGGTCGCCGCGCGTGGCACCCTCGCCCTCGCGGACTGCGAGATAGCCGACTGCGGCGCCGACGGCGTCGTGCTGGAGGACGGCGCGCACCTCACCGCCGCCCGGACCCAGGTGCGCCGTAGCAGGGGCCACGGCGTGCTCGTCGGCCGGGAGGCGCGCGGTGCCCTCAACGACTGCGTGTTCGACGGGAACACCGGCGACGGGTTGCGGGTCGAGGGCCCGCAGCCGGTCCGCGCCACCGGCTGCGCGGCGACCGGCAACGGGGGCGCCGGCGTCCGGCAGGCCGGCCCGGACGCCGAGCTGATCGTCGAGGAGCTGACCAGCGAGGGCAACCAGGAGCCCGACAGCTGGGGCGGCTCGGGGTCGGCCGCGTCAGCGGCCGCCGGGGAGCGGGCCGGAGCGGCGGCGGAGAGTGACCCGGCGGGGGGCCCGCTGGCCGAACTCGGCGAGCTGGTGGGCCTGAAGTCGGTCAAGGAGCAGGTGGGCACCCTGGTCAACCTCAACCGGCTGGCCCGCCGCCGGCGCCAGGCAGGGCTGCCGGTGCCGACCAACTCCCGGCACCTGGTCTTCGCCGGGGCACCCGGCACCGGGAAGACGACCGTGGCCCGGCTCTACGGCTCCATCCTCGCCTCGCTCGGGCTGCTGCGCTCGGGCCACCTGGTCGAGGTCTCCCGCGCGGACCTGGTGGCCAAGATCGTCGGCGGCACCGCGATCAGGACCACCGAGATCTTCGAGAGCGCCCTGGGCGGCGTGCTGTTCATCGACGAGGCCTACACGCTGACCACGGGCGACGGCCGCGGTGCCGACTTCGGGCAGGAGGCGGTGGACACCCTCGTCAAGCTGATGGAGGACCACCGCGACGACGTGGTGGTGATCGCCGCCGGCTACACCGCGCGGATGAACGGCTTCCTGGACTCCAACCCCGGCCTGGCCTCGCGCTTCAGCCGCACCCTGGAGTTCGAGAACTACAGCGTGCCGGAACTGGTCACCATCGTGGAGCGGTTGTGCGACGCGCACCGCTACGTACCGGCCCAGGACACCGGCCGGGCGCTCGCCGCGCACTTCGGACGGATGCACCGCGACGAGTCGTTCGGCAACGCCCGCGTGGCGCGCAAGGTCTTCGAGGAGATGGTGGACCGGCAGGCGTTGCGGCTGGCGTCCATGGAGTCCGTCTCGGACGCGGACCTCAGCATGCTGCTGCCCTCGGACGTCGGGGAGCAGGCCGCCGCCGCGGTCGGCGCCGGCAGCGGTCCGCACGACGACAGCGCGCTGGACGACGTGCTCGCCCGGCTGCACGCGATGACCGGCCTCGACGCGGTGAAGGCCGAGGTGGAGGACCTGGTCAACCTGCTGGCCGCGGCCCGCCGCCGCCGCGCCGCCGGACTCCCCGTCGCCTCGGTCGGCCACCACCTGGTCTTCGCGGGCCCGCCCGGCACCGGCAAGACGACGGTGGCCCGGCTCTACGGCGAACTGCTCAGCTCCCTCGGGGTGCTGCCGCGCGGGCAGCTCGTGGAGGTCGCACGGGCCGACCTGGTCGGCCGCTACGTCGGCCACACGGCGCAGCTCACCAAGGAGGCGTTCACCCGGGCCCGCGGCGGGGTGCTGTTCGTCGACGAGGCGTACACCCTCACCCCGCGCGGCGGCGGCAACTCCGGCGACTTCGGGCAGGAGGCGGTGGACACCCTCGTCAAGCTGATGGAGGACCACCGGGACGACGTCGCGGTCGTGGTGGCCGGCTACCAGGGGGAGATGGACCGCTTCCTCGGCTCCAATCCGGGCCTGGCCTCCCGGTTCTCGCGGACGGTGCGCTTCGAGGACTACCGCGCGGCCGAACTCGTCGCCATCGTGCGGGACCAGTGCGCGCGGGACGGGTACGAGTGCGCCGACAGCACGCTGAAGGGGCTGCTGGAGCACTTCGAGACGGTGCCGCGCGGCGACGACTTCGGCAACGCCCGCTACGCGCGCAAGGTGATGGAGGCTATGGTCACCGGGCAGGCGCGGCGGCTGAGCCGGATGCCGGACGCGCTCACCGACGACCTGCGGACGCTGCTGCCGGAGGACCTGCCGCCCGCCGGGCTGTGACGGGCAGAGCGCCGACGAACCGGGGGAGCGGACCGGAGCCGGCGGCCGGGCCGACGGGGTGGCAGGCGGTCCGGACGCGGTGAACCATGCCGCCGCCACCGGGAATTCACCCGGCGCCGGGCCGGCTGTCAGCCGAGGGGCCTAAGATCCGTCCATGCTGTCGATCATGGTGGGCGGAGCCCGTCGCGGCACGCGGCGCGTCCCGTCCGTGCTGGCGGCCACGGGGATGGCGGTCTCCGCCGTCCTGGCGTCGGCGGCGGCGAGTCGTGCCGACGACCAGACGCTGCCGCGGATCCCCGGCACGCTCACGAGTGCCGCCTGCACCAGGCCGTCCGCCAAGACCACGGCGCTGACCCCCTGGCAGCAGACCGCCCTGCGGCCGTCCGGCGCGTGGACGGTGAGCCAGGGCGCCGGAGTGACCGTGGCCGTCGTGGACACCGGCGTCGACGCGTCCGGGACGCCCGAACTCGCCGGGCGGGTGACCGCCGGACCGGACACCGCCACCGGGCGCGCGCACGCCGCCGGGAGCGACTGCGTGGGCCACGGCACCTTCGTCGCGGGCCTGATCGCCGCCGGTCCCGCCGGCCCGGACGACCGCTTCGCCGGGGTCGCTCCGCAGGCCCGCGTCTTCGCGGTACGGGTCACCGACGCGTCGGGCGCGGCGACCGCGGACCACGTCGCCGCCGGCATCGACGCGGCCGTCGCCGGCGGAGCCGGGGTGGTGGACGTTCCGATCGCGCTCGCCGCCGGCAGCCCGGCGCTGACCTCGGCGGTGGCGGCCGCGGTCCGGCACGACGTGCTCGTCGTCGCCCCCGCCTACGCCGAGCAGTCCGACGACACCGCGCCCGCGCCCGCCGCCTACCCGGCCGCGCTGCCGGGGGTGCTGGCGGTGGCCGCGCTCACCCCGGACGGCGCCGCCGACCAGGCCGAGGCCCCCGCCACCGCGCCGGACCTCGCGGCGCCGGGCCAGAGCGTGATGAGCGTCGGCCCGGGCGGCTCCGGCTACTTCACGGGTACCGGCGCCGACTTCGCCTCGGCCATGGTCGCGGGGACGGCCGCCCTGGTGGACGCGGCCGAGCCGGGGCTCACGGCCGGGGAGCTCACCGAGCGGCTGGAGCGTTCGGCCGTCCACGCGGCGGGTTCGGGCAGCGACCCGCTGGTGGGCTGGGGGACGGTGGACCCGGCCGCGGCCGTCTCCGCCGTGCTCCCCGGCAGCGGGACGTCCGCCTCCAGCCCGTCCGGCGCGTCCAGCCTGTCCGGCGCGTCCAGCCCGTCCAGCCCGTCCGGCGCGGCCCGGTCGCTGCGGATGGCGGCGCCGGTCCGGCACACGGGGATGCGGCAGGCGTGGGTGGTGGCCGGGGGCGCGGCGGGGCTCAGCCTGCTGGTCGCGCTGGTCGCGGTGGTGGTGCCGCGCGGCCGCAGGCGTGGCTGGCGCCCGGGTACGGGGCCGGCGGCCGAGGCTCCGGCCGGTCCACCGGCCCTCGGCGGCGACGCCCCGGCCGAGCCGGACGACACGGCCGTCCCGCTCGTCGCCGAGGCCCCCGAGCCGTCCGCGGTCTCCTGAGCGCAGGCGGCCCGGCATCGGCGGCCGAGCCGGCTGAGCACGGTGGCGGCGCGTCCGCCAGCACCCCTGGATTCCAAGGGCAGAAGCCGATCATCGCGTGCTGTTCAGCGCCGTGCTGTGCCGGTCCGTGCTGTTTCGGGCCGTTCGCGCCCCTCGCCTCGTCGTACGGCGGAGCCCGCCCGCCGCCAGCCCGGGCCCGGGACCGCCCCGCCCGCCCCGGACCGCTCCCGCCCCGCCCGCGGCGGACGGTTCAGCCCGCGAGCACCGTCTGCACCTGGGTCTGGCCGCGCCGGGTGATGTACAGGCCGCGGCCCGGCGGCAGCGCCCGCGGCTTGACGTTGCCGAGGAACGCGCCCTCCGTCGGAGGGCACGACAGCATCAGCGCGGGTGTGTTGACCTCCAGCAGCCTGCGCAGCAGCGGGTCGCCGATGGCGCGCCCGGCCCCGTTCGCGCTGCGCGCGACGATCAGGTGCAGGCCCAGCTCGTTGCCCTGGGCGAGGTGGTCGAAGAGCGGCTCGAAGGGGCTGGACCCGCCCAACTGGCCGCCCGCGACCATCTCGAAGTCGTCCACCACCAGGAACACCTGGGGTCCCTGCCACCAGTCGCGCAGCGGCAGCCGGTCCGGGTCGATCTCCGGGCCGGGCAGCCGGTCCTTCATCGCCTGGGCGATGCCCTGCACCATCTGGTCCAGGACGTCCCGGGCCACCGCGTAGCCGAGACGGTGCGACTCCGGCACCGCCTTGGCCAGTCCGCGCCGGTAGTCCACCAGCATCACCCGGGCCTGGTCCGGGGTGTAGCGGGCCGCGACAGCCGCGCACACCACGGACAGCAGGTTGGTCTTGCCGGTCTCGGAGTCGCCGACGACCAGCAGGTGCGGGGTGCGTTCGAAGTCGTGCACCAGGGGCTCCAGCCGCTGGTCCTCCAGGCCGAGCGGCACCCGCAGGTCCCCGTCGGGGTCCGGGAGCGTGCCGGCGGGGAGCCGCAGCGGCAGCATCCGCACCTTCGGCGCGGACGGCCCGTCCCACGCCTCGCGGACCGCGTCGACCAGGGCGGTGGCACCGTCGGTGAGGGTCTCGGCGCGCGGGTCGCCGTCGAGCCGGGGGAGGGCGGTGAGGAAGTGCAGGTGCTCGTCGGTGAGGCCGCGCCCCGGGACCTTCGGCACGCCGGCCGCCGCCCGCATGTTGATCACCGAGTCGATCGGGTCGCCCATGCGCAGCTCGAAGCGGGTGCCGAGCTGGTCGCGCAGGGCGCTGCCGATCTCGCCCCAGCGGGAGGAGGCCACCACCAGGTGCACGCCGAAGCTGAGGCCGCGCGCGGAGATCAGGTTGAAGGTGGGCACCAGGTCCATGAAGTCCTGCCGGACGGTGCTCCAGCCGTCGACGACGAGGAAGACGTCGCCGTGCGGCTCCTCGGCCAGGCCGCCCGCGGCCCGGCGGCGCCGGAACTCGGCCATCGAGTCGATGCCCAGCTCCGCGAAGAGCCGCTCGCGCCGGGCGATCAGTCCGGTGACCTCGGCCAGCGTGCGCGCCACCCGCTCGGTGTCGAGCCGCCCGGTGACCGAGCCGACGTGCGGCAGCGCGGCCAGGCCGGCCAGCGAGCCGCCGCCGAAGTCCAGGCAGTAGAACTGGACCTCGCGCGGGGTGTGGGTGAGCGCGAGCGCGGTGACCAGGGTGCGCACCAGGGTGCTCTTGCCGCTCTGCGGGCCGCCCGCCAGGCCGACATGGCCGCCGGCGCCGGACAGGTCCGCCCACAGGGGTTCGCGGCGCTGGTCGAACGGCCGGTCCACGACGCCGACGGGCACCGTCAGCGTGGCCGCCCGGGCGGGGTCGGCCGGGTTCAGGCCGCGCTGGGCGGTGGCCCGCAGCGGCGGCAGCAGCGCGTCCAGGGTCGGCGCGTCGGCCAGCGGCGGCAGCCACACCTGGTAGGCGGGCGGTCCGAACTCCTTGAGCCGGTCCACCGCGACCGTCAGCAGGCTCGGCGCGTCCTGGTCCGGCTCCGCCGCGGTCACCACCTCCGGCGCGGGCTGCGGAACGTGCCGCGCCGGTACCCACGCGGCGCTGAACGGCACCACCTGCGCGGCCACCGCGGCGTGCCGGGCCGCGGCCGGCTCGTGCCGGTAGGCACCGGAGACGTAGGCCGACTTGAAGCGGGTCAGCGCGCCCACGTCGTTCTTCAGCAGGCCGCTGCCGGGTACCGACGGCAGGGTGTAGGCGTCGGGCACCCCCAGCACGCCGCGGGACTCCATCGCGGAGAACGTGCGCAGACCGATCCGGTACGACAGGTGGGACTCCAACTGGTGCATGCGGCCCTCGTCCAGGCGCTGCGAGGCCAGCAGCAGGTGCACGCCCAGCGACCGGCCCAGCCGGCCGATCATCACGAACAGCTCCATGAAGTCACGGTGCGCGCCCAGTAGTTCGCTGAACTCGTCGACCACCACGAACAGGTGCGGCAGCGGTGCCAGTTCGGCCCCGGCCTCGCGGGCCCGCTCGTACTCCAGGGCGGAGGCGTAGTTGCCGGCCCGGCGCAGCAGCTCCTGGCGGCGGACGAGTTCGCCGTGCAGGGCGTCCTTCATGCGGTCGACCAGGGCGCTCTCGTCGGCGAGGTTGGTGATCACCGCGGAGGTGTGCGGGAGCTCGTCCAGGCCCAGGAAGGTCGCGCCGCCCTTGAAGTCGACCAGGACGAAGTTCAGCACCTCCGAGGAGTGGGTCAGCGCCAGCGCCAGCACCAGGGTGCGCAGCAGCTCGGACTTGCCGGAGCCGGTGGCGCCGATCAGCATGCCGTGCGGGCCCATGCCGCCCTGCGCCGACTCCTTGATGTCCAGCACCACCGGCGAGCCGTCCGCCTGGAGGCCGAACGGCACCCGCAGGTGCTCACCGCGCGGCCGGGTCTGCAACCGCCCGAGGTCGGCGCCGCGCAGGTCGTGCACGCCCAGCAGCCCTGTCAACTCCATGTTCTCCTGGAGCGGCTGGCCGCTCTGCGCGCCCGTCTCCGGCCGGTAGGGCGCCAGCGTCGTGGCCAACTGCCGCGCCACCGACGGGCCGAGGGTGTCCGGTCGGCCGACGGAGGTCTCGGCGTCGCGGCCGCTGCGGTCGGCGGAGGTCATCCACAGGCCGTCCGGCTCCACCCGCAGCCGCAGCACGTCCCTGGCGTGCTTCCACTCCAACTGGCCGCGCACGTCCAGTACGACGGCGTTGCGGTAGCCGGTCTCGGCGATCCGCGAGCCGGCCGGCACCAGCGAGGTGTCCAGCACGATGACGGTGTACGGCTCCTGGCGGCTGGGCGCGGCGTCCTTCTCGAACCGCGGCCGCGCCGCGAACTCCTCGCCGAGCAGCTGCTCCAGCTCGGAGACGGCCTCGGCGACCAGCCGCACCGCGCCCGCCCCGTCGGTGTCCACCGGGTGCTGGGCGTGCGGCAGCCACTTGGCCCACTCCCACCCGGCGCGCGCCTCGCCGTCCGCCACCACGACGATGTCCACCTCGCCGGGCGCGTGCAGCGTGGCGAGCTGCGCCAGCACCGCCCGCACCATCGCCCGGGCCGTCGCGGCGTCGCCGCGCAGCAGCACCCGCGAGTACGTGCGCAGCCGCACCGCGACCGGCAGGCCGGGCACCGTGCCGTAGGCGCGGATGAAGCGGCGCAGGGCGTGGGCGCACAGCGGCTCCAGGTCCTCCACCGGCTTGGTCGACAGCGGGGCGAGGCGGGTGGCCAGCTGCTGGGTGCCGGTGGCGAACCGGATCTCGGCGAAGTCCTCGTGGGTGAGCCGCCGTTCCCACAGCCGGGCGGTGCGGGCCAGCGACCACAGCGCGCCGGGGTCGGGGTGGCGCCACTCCTGCGCCTGCCGCTGCTCGGCGATGACCTTGCGCACCCGGCGCCGGCTGGTGGTGAGGTAGCGCAGGTAGTCGCGGCGCTCCCCGCGCAGTTTGCGCTTGCGGTCCTGCGCGCCGCGCATGAACTGGCTCACCAGCATGCCCACCGCGGACACGGCCATGAGCCCGATCGCCGCATAGGTGAGGACGCCGCCGCCCGACTCGGGCTTGAGGAAGATCAGCACCATGCCCATGGAGCTCAGCGCCATCGGAAGGTACGTGATCACCCCGGACATCGCCCCCTGCGGCTCCGGCAGCGACGGCGGCTCCTGGAGGGCGAGTTCGCCCTGCGGCATCTGCGGGCCGGGACGGCGGGGCGGGCGGCGGAACGTGACGATGCTCAAGAAGGACCTTCCCAGGCGGAAACGGGCACGCGCGGCAGCGCGCCCGGCTCCCGTGAGACCGCGCGGTGAACAGGTGGTGAACGGCGTTGCAAGCGGTCCTGCCTGGGACTTCTCGTCCGGAAAAGGCAATACCCATAGCCGAATTGACAACACCTGCACGATAGTGTTTGCCGCGTTCCGACGTCGACCCGGGCCTGATCCGGGTGCCAGAGAGTGAGCCCGAGTGAGCGACAGCGTTGCCGGACTGTGCCGTCTGACCGTCAAGGCCCCGGACGCCAGCTTCGAACTCGGTGTCCCCGTCGACGTCACCCTGGCCGACCTGCTGCCCGTCCTCGTCGACCACGGCGGCGGCGACCTGCACGACCAGGGCCTGGAACACGGCGGTTGGACCGTGCAGCGGCTCGGCCAGGCCCCGCTGGACGAGGAGGGCACGCCGCGCTCCCTGGACCTGCGCGACGGCGAGACGCTGTACCTGCGGGCCCGCAACGAGACGCTGCCCGAGGTGGCCGTCGACGACATCGTGGCCGGCGTCGCCGAGGTGCTGCGCGGCCGCGGGGACACCTGGAACGCCGGACTGGCCCGCCGGGTGCTGCTCGGGCTGGCCGTCGCGGCCCTGGCCGGCGGGCTCGCGACGCTGGCGCTGCCGGGCACCGAGGCCGTGCGCGCGGGGGTGGCGGCGGGGATGGCGGTGCTGCTCGTGCTGTGCGCCGCCGCGGCCTCCCGTGCGGTCGGCGACGCCGGCGGCGGCGGCGCCCTCGGCGTCATGGCGGTGCCGTACCTGGCCCTGGCCGGGGCACTGGCGCCCACCGGGGCCGGCCACGAGACGATGACCGGCGCCCGGCTGCTGGCCGCCGGCGCGGCCGGGGCCGGCGCCTCCGTCCTGGCGCTGGCCGCGGTGGCCGCCTGCGCGCCGCTGTTCCTGGGCGCGTTCACCGCGGCGCTGCTGGCCGCGGCCGGCGGCGTCGCGGTCGCCTGCGGGCTGTCGCTGCCGCAGGCCGCGGCGGTGGTCGCGGTGCTCGCCGTGGTCGTCGGCGGCCTCGTCCCCGGCCTCGCCTTCCGGATGTCCGGGCTGCGGCTGCCGCTGCTGCCGTCCAACGCGGAGCAGCTGCAGGAGGGCATCGAGCCGCACGCCCCGCAGTTCGTCGCCTCCCGGGCGGCCCTCGCCGACGGCTACCTCACCGCCCTGTACGCGGCGCTCGGCCTGGTCACCGCCGCCTGCGCCACCGTGCTGCTCTCGGTCGACCGCACCGGGTCGGCGGCCGGCTGGCCGGTGCCGGTCCTCGTCCTGGTGCTCAGCGCCCTGCTGCTGCTCCACGCCCGCAACGTCGGCAGCCTGTGGCAGCGCCTGTCGCTGGTGGTGCCCGGCGGCTACGGCCCGCTGCTGGCGGCCGTGCTGGCCGCCGTCCACGGCGGCATGCCCGAACGGCTGCTGCTGGTCGCGGTGCTGGCGGTGGCCGCCGCCGCGGCCGCGATCGCCGCGTGGACGGTGCCCGGCCGCCGGCTGGTGCCGTACTGGGGGCGGATCGGCGACCTGCTCCAGACCACGTGCGCGGTGATGCTGGTGCCGCTCGTGGTGCTGATCGCCGGCGCCTACCACCACCTTCGCGGGCTCAAGGGCTGACGGACCGGACCGGCGGGGAAGGAGAAGAGGGCACCGATGCAGTCCAGAAGGGACCAGGTCCAGGCGCACCTGTTCGTCATGGGCAGGCTCTCGTCGAGCATGCTGCGCGGCGACCCGGACACCCCCGACGCCCCGGAGTCCCGCAACTGGCGCGGCGTCATGGGCGGCGTCGTCCTGGCCGCGCTGGCCGCGGTCGGGGTGGCCCTCTACGGGCTGATCGTCCCCGGCACCACCTCGTCGTGGCGAACCCCCGGCGCGCTGGTACTGGTCAGCGGGACCAGCTCCCGGTACCTGTACGTGGGGGACGCCCTGCACCCGGTGCTCAACGAGGCGTCGGCGAAGCTCCTCGCGGGCACTCAGATGTCGGTGCACACCGTCAGCGCCCGCTCGCTGGCCGGCACCCCGCACGGCGCGCCGGTCGGCATCCAGGGCGCGCCGGACATGCTGCCCGGCAGCGGCGACGGCCTGTACGACGGCACCTGGTGGGCCTGCGCGGGAAGCACCGCCGACACCTCCGGCGGCGCCGCCCGCAGCACCCTCCAGGTCTCGGCCGGCCAGGTCTCCGGCGGCCGGGGGCTCACCGCCGGCCAGGCCGCCCTCGTCTCCTCGCCCGACGGCCGGACGCAGATGCTCTGGCAGGGCCGGCGCTACCCGCTGGACACCGCGCACGGCGTGCCGGCGGCCCTCGGCTGGTCCGGCGAGGCCCCGTACCGCGTCGGCGACGCCTTCCTGGACACCCTGCCCGCCGGGCCGTCCGTCGCGCCGCCCGAGGTGGCCGGACGCGGCTCGGCCGGGCCGGCCCTCAGCGGCGCGCCGACCCGCTACGGCCAGGTGTTCACCGCCACCGGCGGCCAGCACCTGCTGCTCACCAAGGCGGGCCTGGTGCCGCTCACCCCGCTGCTGTACGACGTGGTCATCGGCGATCCGCGCACCCAGGCGCAGGCCTACCAGGGCGGCGCGGTGACCGCCCGCACCATCGGCGCGGCCGACCTGGCCGCCCACCAGGCCCCGGCGTCGGCGGGCACCGCGCTCGCCCAGGGGCTGCCGGAGTCCGCGCCGCGGCTGGTCACGGCGGGCACCGGCCAGGACGTCTGCTCGGCCGTCAGCCCGGGCGGCTCGGCGCCGACCACCACCGTCTCCATCGTCGACCGGGCGGCGGTGCCCTCCGCCGTCGCGGACACCGAGCCCGGCGTCCAGCCCGGCTGCCTGGCCGCCGACGGCGTCACCGTGCCGGCCGGCGAGGGCGCCCTCGTCCGCGGACTCTCCTCGGCCGGATGGGGCGCCTACGAGTACCTGGTGACCGACGCCGGGGTCGCCTACCCACTCACCGCGGACGGGGCGAAGCAGCTCGGCTACTCGGACGCCGCCGCGGTGGCGCTGCCCACCGCCTGGCTCCAACTGCTCCCCTCCGGGCCGCGGCTGGACCCGTCGGTGCTGGCCGACGGCGGCGTGGTGCGGGAGCAGGCCGGCGCCCCGGCCTGCGGGGCACCCCGGGCGGGCCGCCACGCCGGGCCCGTCCGCGAGCCCCGGCGCGGGCCACCCGCCCGGGAACGGCCCCGGAGGCGGCGGCCCGAGCGGTGACAGAAAGGACAACGCCGGATGAACTCGTCCTCCGTATGACGGAATCGATGCACGACCAGTGTCCGATAAGGAACGGATCTTGCCTGCTGGCGGCATCTGCGGGACTGGATAAATCCCGCGTCCGGGGTGACGATCTCCTCGCCGGAGTTCCGGCAGGCCAGGACGCCCCCCGGACCGTGGCCGGGTCCGCCCGCGGGGCACGCCCGGGACGCGGCGCGAAGGGGCGCCACGGAGCGGGCGCCCGCCCCGGCGGGAGAGGCCCGATCCGGCCAGGTGTGCCGAACCGCCCATCCCCTCAACGGTGAAAGGACATCGGAGTGACGTACCAGACGTCAGACGCCTCCGTTCAGACCGCCCTCAACGGCCTGGACGAACAGGTGACCAACATGAGCTCCGCGGTCGCCGAGATCGAAGCCATCAAGACGGACGTGCTCAGCCACTACAAGGCCGGGTCGTGCACCCTCTTCGTGAGCAAGATGGACGACTGGGTGGCGCAGTACAACGCGGTCAAGAAGGCCGTCGACAACCTCGCGGACACCCTCGGTGCCGCCAAGAACATCCAGAACAAGGGCGAGGACCTGGCTCTCTCCGGAGCCGGCGGGTCCTTCGGCGGGGGCGAGTTCTACACCGCCCTCAGCCCCAACAACAGCTGAGAGCGGAGGCGGCGGACATGGCAGACGTCTACCTGGACCTGAACGGCGGTCAGAACGACGTCGAGGACCTCAGCAGGGTCCACACATCGATGAACAACGCGCTCGACATCATGAAGAGCACCATCCAGCAGGCGCTGGCGAACCTCTCCGGTGACACCGCGACCGCGTTCGCGGCCGCGCAGACCGCGATCAACACCGCCTCGGACAACATGAACAGCGACTTCATCCAGGGCGTGCAGCGGCTGCAGGAGATGATCCAGACGCAGGCGGACCACGACAGGCAGGGCAGCAGCCTCTTCCAGTAGGCCCTGTCCGGCGGATCGCGCCTGGCCGGCGGTGCCCGGCACGCCCGCCCCCCGGGCATTGCCCGGGAGGCGCCCCGGCCGCGTCGCCGGTCGTCGGCGCACCCCGGGGCCGGCGGCCCGGGAGGCACCCCTCCCGCCGCCTCGCGGTCCGGGGGCGCCTCCGGCGCGAGCGCCGGGGGAGTACCGGACGGCGCCACCCCCGCCCGCGGGCGGAGGACGACCTGTGTTCAGACAGCACCCGGCAGGAGGGGCCCGATGGCCAAGAGCGGCGGCAGCGACACCTACGCCACTTCGGACGAGACGCTCGACAACTTCATCAACACGCTGATTCCCGGCCTCACCGACAAGATCTCCAACGACCCCGGCTACATCGCGCTCCAGGGCTTCACGGAGGGGGTGCCGTTCGTTCTGGGGAACAACGGTGTCAGCGGATACGGGGAGTTGCTGCCGGGGTCGGCGTCGGAGTACAAGGCCCCGGAGCTCCAGAAGGCGTTCACGGCCTACTGCACCGGGCTGCTGAGCGCCGTCGGGGGCTACCAGACGTCGCTCGCGAGCCTGAAGAAGGACCTGCTCACGGTCAAGACCGTGCTCGACGACGGCGAGGACATGTCCAGCTACCTCGCCTCCACGCTGATGTCGGACCTGGAGTCGATCCTCAGCGGGTTCAACGGCGGGACCCCGACCACCACGACCCCGACCCCGACCTCCACAACCCCGACCTCCACAACCCCGACCACCACGACCCCGACCTCGACGACTCCCACCACCACGAGCTGAGGGCCCACGGGGCCGATCCCCGGGGCGGTCCGGTACGTCCGCCGCCCCGGGGGAGGCGCCGCACCGAACCACCGCGGCGGACCCCGGCCCCCGTCCGATCCGTGTTCCTGACGTCCGCCGAGCGGAGAAAGGCCGACCCGATGGCTGACACCCCTGACATCACCGCGAACAACTGGGGTGAGGGCACGGCCTCGGACGGGACGTGGAGCAGGATGCTGGCGTCCTTCCACAGCAACCCGTCCGAGATCCAGACCGCGGAGGGCATCGGGTCCGACAGCAGCCCGAGCTGGATCGCCTCGCACACGGTGATCCCGCAGGCGCCGGCGGACTACGAGGGCTTCGACGTCTTCGACATCTGGTTCTCCTACCCGTACACGCTCACGACGGTGGTGACCGGCTACGAGACGGTCATGCAGATCAGCGGCGACTACCAGTACGTCGTCGGCTGCAACCTCACACACGACGTGGACACGAACGACGCGGGCACGCCGCTCTACAAGTTCGTCCACCAGCCGGACGACATCCTCGTCCCGCTCGCCAACCAGGCCCAGGTGGCGGGGGAGAACGTCACCAGCCTGCTGAGCTTCCAGGACGCGGCCGCGATGGTCGGCGACTTCAAGGCGCTCCTCACCAGCATCGCGGACACCCTGGACGGCTGGACCGACAACATCGACTTCGACGACTCCGCCCTCCAGGGCGACTCGGCCAAGGCGTTCAAGGACGCGCTGCTGGGCATGAAGCTCGACGTCACCACCCTCCAGGCGGCCATGAACGCAGACGCGGTCGTGCAGAGCCTCAACCAGTCCCACGACGACCTCCAGGCCACCCTGCGGAACCTGGAGTCGGCCTCGCAGACCTGGCGCGGCGCCCGCTGGGCCTGGCCGGCCAACGCCACGCACGACGCACTCCAGTGGGCACTGCAGAGCGGGTCGATCAGCTTTCCCGGCACCCAGAACGTCCCGCCCACGGTGAACGTCCCCGGCTGGGGCGACCCGACCACGGAGGACTTCTGGATGCGGGTCGAGGCGCGGGCCAAGGCCATGTGGATGAACAACGTCTACGTCTTCCTGGACCAGCCGGCCGCCAACGAGGCCAACCTCCTGGGCGGGCAGTACGGCAGCGCGGTGGAGACGTTCACCACGAACACCCCGCAGCCGGGCGACGGCGGCGTCAACCCGTACGCGGCTGCCCTCCAGGCACTCGCCACGCCGACCCCCGCCATCACGGACACCCCTCCCGCCGGGACCGAGGACACCCTCCCCGCCGGCACCACCGACACCACCCCCGGAAGTACCACGGACACCCCCCTCGGCTCCGACGACATGCCCGCGGCGGACACGTTGAGCACGACGACCACGGGCAGCCAGAGCGGGGAACTCACCGACGGCGAACCCACCGGTGACACGACGGGCGACCCCACAGGGACGACCGGCGACGACTTCTCCCTCCCGCCGACCACCAGTACCACCACGGGCACCGCCGGCGGCCTCTACGGCGGTACCGACACCACCGGCACCGGCTCGGACGAGGTGCTCGACAAGGACGGGAACGTCGTCCTCGACGCGGCCGGCAACCCGGTCGTCGTCCCGACGGGCTCGACGATCAACGCCGACGGCACCGTCACCGGCCCTGACGGGAAGCTCCTGACCGGCAGCGACGGCAAGAACCTGACCGTTCCCAAGGGCTCCAGGCTCACCCCGGCCCAGACCGTCACCGACGCCGACGGCAACCCCGTCACCGTGGACGGGCAGGAACTCACCGTGCCCGAGGGCTCGACGATCAACGCCGACGGCACCATCACCGGCCCGGACGGCCAACTCCTCACCGGCAGCGACGGGCAGGCGCTCACGGTGCCCAAGGGCTCCAAGCTCACCGCTCTGGACCCCCTCGCGGAGAGCGACTACAGCGGTCTGACGGGCACGACCGGCACGACCGGCAGCACGTACACCTCGTCGGCGGGCGACTACATTCCCTCCTCGATCCGCCGGACGGCCACCACCAGCGCCGCCGACGACGAGTACCTCGCGCCCGAGGAGGGCGGCGTCGTCTCCGAGAACATCGGCAGCACCGGCAAGCTGACCAGCGGCATGGGCAAGAACGTCCAGGAGGAGGGGGCGCTCGGCGAGGAGACCTCCCCGAGCAGCGGCCTGGCCGCGGAGACCGCCGCGGAGGAGGCCGCCGCGATGAGCCGCACCGCCACCACCAGCGGAAGCACGCCGATGATGCCGCCGATGGGCGGCGGCGGCGCGGGCGGTGCCGGCGGGGACCAGAGCCGCGGCCGCAAGACGTGGCTGGACGAGGAGGAAGAGGTCTGGGGCACGGGCGAGGAGGCCGTCCCCGGCGTGATCGGGGGATGAGCACCACCGTCCGCCGGTGTCCCGGACGGCCGTCGTGGACCGTCCGGCCCGGCACACAGGAAAGGGGAGCCCGATGACCTCGGGATACCAGGAGCAGGTGGACCAGATGATGGCCCGGGTGCGGGAGCAGGCCGAACGGCTGACCGAGCTCCAGCAGTCGCTCGCCAGGCGGACGGTCACGGTCAGGTCCAAGGACCGGTCGGTCTCCGTCGTGGTGGGAGCCCAGGCGGAGGTCCGGGAGATCACCTTCCACACCGACGACTACCGCGCCATGGCCCCGGCGGAGCTGGGCACGTCGCTGGTCGAACTCATCGCGCGGGCCCGCACCCAGATGCAGGACCAGGTCCGGGAGGGCTTCGGACCGCTGATGGGCGCCGGCGACGAGATCCGCGAGTCGATGATGGGCGGCTCCGACGTCGGCAGCCTCTTCGGCGAACTGCGCAAGCTGGTGCCGCAGGGCGGCTTCCCGGGTATTCCGGGGCTGACGGGCCCGGCCGGCACGGCGGGCGGGCCCGCGACGCCGCGGCACGGGGACTACGACGAGGACGGGGAGAACGGTGGCTGAGGAGCTCAAGACCACCTCGCAGCTGGGCAGGCTGTTCGCCGACTACACGACGCTCGCCGACCTCGTGGCCGACGCGGGCAAGCAGATCGACGACATCAACACCCTCAACGAGAAGGCCGGCGGCACCGACGACGAGGTCGCCCAGCAGTACCTCGAAAAGGCGAAACCCGGCGGCCAGGCACTGACCGACCTGGTGACGCTGCTGAAGACGCTCTCCCTCCAGACCGGGGACAACGGTGAGACCGCGAACGCGCTCTTCAACCAGGCGGAGGACGAGTCCACCGCGCTGGCCAACGAGTGGCCACCGTCCTGACCGGGAGCGGGGCCGCGCGGGCCGAGGGGTGACGGACAGCCCGTCAATCGATGTGATCGTCAGCTGAGATGCCCGACTGAGGGCGGTGAGAGAGGGGAGCCCGGACAGTGGCCCTCATGCCCGACCCGGCGCTTCTGGCGTTCCTCAACCACCTCGGCCTCCAGTGGCCGGAGGCCGACGAGGACCAGCTGCGGCAGGTGGCCGCCGACTACGGCAAGCTGGGCGACGACCTCTCCAAGCTCGAGGAGCAGTTCGTCGAGGTCGGGAACGCCATCCGCACCCAGTTCTCCGGCCAGACCGCGGACAACTTCGCCGCGCTCATCGACCGCCTCACCTCCGGCGACGACTCCTACCTCAGCTCCGGCTCCGACCAGGCGGGCCAGATGGAGGACCTGGCCAACAAGACCGCCACCCAGGTCGAGTACACCAAGTGGATGATCATCGGCCAGCTCGTGGTCATGATGGTCCAGATCATGGCCATGCTGGCGCTGGCGTACTTCTTCCCCGCGCTCTTCCCCATGGTGAGCTGGGAGATGTTCCTCACCCGCGAGGGCATCATGCTCCTGCTGCGGTCGCTGATCCTCAACATCGCCGTCCAGACCGCGATCGGCTCCGGGTTCAGCGCCGCGGTGAGCGCCATCATCCAGGCCCTCCAGGTGAGCGACGGGCACCGTGACCACATCGACCTGTCGCTGCTGGCCGAGGGCGCGGTCAGCGGCGCGATCGGCGGCGTGCTGGGCGGCGCGTTCGACGTCTTCGGCGCCGCGTTCGGCAAGGCCATCGGCGACATGATCGGATCGTTCGGCGGCAAGCTGGAGACGCTGGTCGGCAAGCCGGGCCTGTTCCACATCAACGGCGGGATCGGCGACCTCATCACCCACGCCTTCAGCGGCGACGCGGGAGAGGCGGTCGGGAAGGACGCCGCCGCCGGCGCCGTGAAGACGCTGAGCCATGACACCGCCGAACCGGTGCTCGACGAGGTCGCGGCCGCCGCGCCGAAGAGCGCGGTCGGACACCCGGTGGGGAACGCCGCTGACCACACGGTCGGGTCCACCGTCGACCACACGGCCGAAAGCACGGCCGAGGGCGCGGCCGGGCACGCCGCGTCCGACACCGGGAAGAGCGCGCTGCCGCTGGACAAGGCGGCCTCCGACGCCTTCGCCAAGGACCTCGGCAAGGTCGTCAACCAGCAGCGCCCCTACTTCCTCTCCGGGTTCGCCAAGGGCGCGGAGCCGGTCGCCGGCAGCGTCGCGAAGAGCTTCATGGACAAGAGCGCCGCCGTCTACGAGAAGCACCTCGGCGGCCTGCTGGGCAAGGAGAACGCCGCGGCACTCGGCCGCGACATGACCCAGGGCATCATCGGGAACTGGTCCAAGGACGCGGCCGACCAGATCGCGGTCAAGGACGCGCTGAACGTGGTCGCGGAGAAGTACACCGGCCAACTCGGCGCCTCCGGAGTGAAGGCGCTGGCCCACGACCTGCCGGACGCCATCGGCGAGTGGATCGGCCCGCACCGGGACCTGGCGGCCAGCTTCCGGTACAAGTTCGGCGGAATGCTCGGCGGCGCCCTGAACGACGGCCTCAACCAGGACGTGGCCGGCGGCATCACCGGTGAGATCTACGACGGCGAGTTCACCTTCACCCTGGGCGGCTTCATCGGCGGTGCGGTGACCGGCGCGGCCGCCCGGGTGCTGAGCGAGTACGTGGTCAACCCGGCGTTCGGCAAGGCGGTCACCTTCGCCAAGAGCCTCGGCGGCAAACCCGCCCTTGCCCACACGGACCTCAACGTCGACGAGACGATGCCGCTGCTGCTCGGCGATCCGGAGACCTCGTCGACGTACTCCTCCTTCCTCCCCTCCTCACCGGGCGGCCTGCTGTCCGAGCCGGAAGCGGCGTCCACCACGTCCACCACGTCGTCTGCGTCCACCACGTCCACCACGTCGACAACGTCCGCCACATCCGCCACGTCGACAACGTCGTCTGCGTCATCCGCACGGTCGTGGTCCTCCGGCTCCTCGGAGGAGAACACGGACCCGGTCCCGCTCGACGAGCTGACGAGGAACCCGCAGCAGACCGTCACGACGGAGAACGCGACCCCGTCGCCCTTCGACGACAACCCGGTCCCGATCCAGACGACCAGCACCGAAACCACCGACCGCACGCACGGCGGCGACCTTCTCCCGCAGACCTCCGGTGAGAGCCACCTGAACTCGGCCACCGAGCCCAGCACGGACCCGCTCACCGACCCCGCCTCCGGCGACGTCGCCGACCCGCTCACCGAATCCGCCACGGATCCGGTCGGCGGCCCCACCACGGAGACGGAACCCCCCGTGGTGATCGCCGGCCACGAGAGCACCACCCCGACGACCGGCCACGAGCCGGACACGTCCTCCGGCCAGGGCGGTGGCGACAGCGACCAGGGCGGCAACGGAGTCGCGGCACCGGTTCCCAGCCCGCAGCACATGGTCGACCACCTCACCCGAGTCCGCGACCACCTCCGTGCACAGCAGGACGCCGCCGGGTCGGACGTCGTCCAGGAGCCGCACGAGTCCCAGGAGTCCCAGGAGTCCCACGACGGCGGTGGCAAGGGCCTGGACGCCTCCGTGCTGCGGCCGATGACCGACCGGGAGCGCGGCGACTGGATCGACCAGCACGTGTCGGGGCTCAAGGCCGCCCACGCGCAAGCCCACACGGACAGGGGCGAGGAGGCGCCGCCCTTCGACGAGGCCGCCGCCCGTATCGCCGCCGACGACTACCTGACCCGGCTCCACCACGAACTCGCGGCCGCCTTCCCGATCCCGGAGGGGGCCGAGCAGCACTTCGTCCCGGCCCCGGACTGGGCCGCGCACGACGAGGTCCAGGCGGCCGCCTGGCAGCACCACCAGGGCTTCCTGGCCGCCAAGGCACACGCCGAACTCGCCGAGGCCGAGCGGCAGGCCGCGCGGACCCGGCGGTTCGAGGAGCGGTTCCAGGAGTGGGCCCGCGACCGGGGCCTGGCCGGCACGGACGACACGGGCCGGGCGTGGTCCGACCCGATGGCGGCCCAGCTCCACACCCTGGCAGCCGAGGAGTTCGACACCCGGCCGGCGGACGGCGGTGCGCACCCGTTCGACACGCCCGGCGGGCTGTCGGACTACCTCGACCGGAGGTGGGTGGTCGAGCACGGCGTCCAGCAGGCGCAGAAGTCCTTCCTGGACGCGGCGTTCACCGAGTGGAAGAGCACGCGGAGCCGCGAGGTCCAGGCGTGGCTGGACGAGCACGGGCCGGCGAGCCCCGGCCGCAAGGAAGGCGGGCCGGAGGACGACGGCCCGCTGCTGATCACGCGGGAGCCTGACGACGGCCTGGAGCCCGTCGGCGGGCAGGCCACCTGGCAGGAGCTGACGCCCGCCCAGCGGGCCCGCCACTGGGCGAAGCTCGCCTTCGGGGACCGGCTGCGGCAGCGGATGGAGGAACTGGCGGACTCGGCGGCCGGGCAGGGCGGCGCGAAGGCCCTCGTGGACGCGATCGACACGGCCTTCGCAGGCCCGTCCGCGCACACCACCGCGGATACGTTCCCGCGCCCCGCAACCGAGTCGGGCACGGAGCCGGCCACCGGGCCGGTCCCGGAGGATGTCACTGAGGACCTCACTGAGGACCTCGCCGAGGACGTCACCGAGGACGTCGACGAGCAGCCGCCCGAGGAGCCCGCCGCGGCGGCCCGGCACGCCGTCGACGACCTGATGTCGGCCCGGTCCGAGCTGCACACCCTCTTCGACCATGTGCTGGCGGACGAACAAGCCCGTCACCGGGCGCTGTTGGAGTTCGAAGCCGCCGTCGCACCGCACCTCGGCGCCGGCGGCGCCCACCCGGACGAGGACCACCAGCCCTTCGGCCACGTCCTGTCGGAGAAGGGCCGCGCCTGGCTGCGCTCGGAGTGGCTGGCACTGTTCGACCGCGACCGGGTGGAGGTGTTCGGCCGGCCCGGAAGCCCCGATCGGGACGCCGCCGGCTCCGACGAGGCGAACGCCCGCTGGCGGGAGTTCCGCCGGCCGGTGACCGCGCGGCTCCAGGGGCGGATCGGACTCGCGAAGGCCACCGAGGCGTCGGCGGCGTACGTGCACGGCGCCGTCGAGCGCGGTCTCGGCAACTGGCAGTCGGCCCTGGACTCCTTCGGCGACGACTTCCGCGCCGAGTTCGGGCTCGATGCGTGGACCGTCGACCGGGGGACGGGCACCCGGGTCAGGTCGTCGATCCTGAGCGACCTCGTCAAGCGGCTGGAGAACTGGTCGCACGGCGGGTCCCCCGACCCGGTCGAGGCCGAGAAGATCGCCCTGGAGTACACCCGGCCGGACCTCGTCCGCGGCCGTATCGTGCTCGCCGCCGCGCGCGACGCCGCCGTCCACGCCGCCCGGACCGAGGCTTCCCGGCTGCTCCAGGGGAAGGGCGACGCGGTCCCCGTGGACGTGGCCGACCGCTTCGTGGAGGGCCACGCCAAGCGCGTCGGCGACCTCTTCGACAAGCTCTTCGGGCCGGGCGCGAAACCGCCCGAGGGCGCGCCGGAGCGCGACCCTTCGGCCGGCACCCTGGTACGCCTGGGCTCCGACCTGATCGACCCGCACGCCTTCGCCGCGTGGCGCGGTGGCCGCGAGGACCAGTCCGACCGGCTCGGCCTCCACCTGGACTTCGAACTGAGCGCCGCGCGGGGCCTGGACTCCTGGGCCGAGGGTTTCCACAGCGCTGCCGAGGGCCTGGAGCTGGGCGCGGACGAGCGGACGGCTGTCGGCCACCGCACCGAGAGCGACTGGTTGGACGCGTACCACGAGCGCTGGGGCCCCAGCGACCTGGACAAGGACGCGTGGCTCGCACACGAGCAGGAGCACGGCGGCAGGTTCACCGCCAGGTCGTCAGCGGACGCCGTGACGGAGGAGAGCGACGACGCGGCGCCGGAGGTGGAGACGGAGGAGGAGCCCGAGGCGCCGAACACGGTGGCGAAGGAGAACGACTCCGCCGCCACGGTGGCGAGCCGGTCCGAGCCGGGCCCCCCGGCGGAGATCGAGGAGGAGCAGCAGGTCGCCCCTGCCACCTCGCCGGAGCCCGTCGAGCCGGACCACCAGGACAAGTCCGGGGCGGCGACCGACGAGGAGGCCCAGACCGAGGTTGCCGTCCCGCAGTCCGGGTCCCAGGACGCGCACGTGGACGACGCCCTGTCCGAGAAGCCCACCGAGCCCACCGAACCGCCCTGGTCCGATGAGCCCGAGGAGACCGACGGGCCTGTGGCCGCGGCGAAGGACTTCTGGGCCGAATGGGAGGGAGACGGCACGGAGTTCGGCCTGCTCTACGGGGAGGCCGACGGCCCGGACATCTCCCATGACGGGACCGTCACCGACCGGCCCGACCGCGACTGGCTTTTCGGATCGGAGGCGGAGAAGGGGACCGACCGCTACCGGATCGACCTGGAGATCGACGAGGACGGCGCCGTCGTACCGCTCCCGGCCCCCCACGGGCCCGAGGCTCAGGACTCGGCTGCGACGGGTCCGAAGCACGGCACCGCGAGAGCCTTCGCGGTCAAGCTCCCCGATCCGGGCACGGTGCCGCTGGACGAGCTCGTGGCCGTCGTCGCCGGACACCCGGGCGTGCAGGCGCTGCCGAAGGGTTCGGTGATCGTCCTGATCGGCGACGGACTGGCCGCCGGCAACCCGGAGCTGCCGCGCGCCCTCGGGAGGGAGACCGGCCACTCCGTGCTGGCCCATACCGGTTTCGTCGACGTGTGGGAGGACGCCTGGGGGACGCGCACCCTCTTCACCGGCGACCTCATCGACCCGAGCGGGCCCCTGCCCGGCTACTGGATGTACATACCGGCCGGGGAGTCCTACGCCAAGTCCACCGGCACCTTCCCCTGGCTGGACACAACCCTCGTCAACGCCGAGGGGATCAGCCAGGGCCGGGGCCTGCACACGAGCGCGGACCTGCAGAAGTTCAGGGAAACGCTGACGCAGTTGGACCTGTACCGACCGATGGTCCGCTACGGCACGCGGTCGGACAACTTCGCCGAGCCGACGCCCTGGCTCGGCACGAGCTCCCTGTACGTCGTGGACGTGCACGGCACCAGCACCCACGTGATGGTCCCCGTGCGACGGCGCGACGGGAGCATCAAGAAGGTCAGGGCGACCGGCACCAGCCTGGGGCGCGGTCTCAAGCGCCAGCCGAGCTTCCAGAAGCTCCCCGACGACGCGGCGATCGTCCTTCTCTCCTGCGCTACGGGCGCCACTCCTGCGAAGGGCCGGGCTCCCTTCGGCCAGCAGTTGGCGGACGAGACCGGAATGGACGTCTGGGCGCCGACCACCACGGTCGGGACTCCCCCTGGCCTTACGGACGCGAGCTTCCTGGTTCTCCCCCATTCGGACGGCACCCGGGGCCGGTGGGTCAAGTTCTCCCCGTCCCGGTCGCGGGGCGAGACCGAGCCGCCGACACTCCCCCTGGCGCCGGTGCTCCCGCCCCCGCCCCCGCATGACGCGGCGACGGGTGGCGCCGACACCGTGCCCGTACCCGTGGGGAGCGCGACGGCTCCGGTCGAGAGCACCACGCCGGAGCAGCCGTCGATCCAGGGCGAATCCCCCGACGATCCGCCCGGTGAGTCCACTGCGCAGTCCCCGCCTGTCGAGGAGGAGGACGTGGCTCCGGCGGACCTCGGCAGCCAGGAGTCCGACGAGCAGCAGGTCCAGGAGCAGGAACAGGTCCAGGAACAGGTCCAGGAGCAGGAGCAGGAGCAGGAGCAGGAGCAGGAGCCGGTCCAGGCCCAGGACTTCGACGCGATGTTGCGCGGGGACCGCCGGCCGGACAGCTCGTCGATGTCGTCGAAGGTGCGCACGCTGCTCAGCCCGGATCAGCGCGACGTGTTGGAGCCCGTGGAGCTGGACGACCTGGACGACCTGGACGACCTGGACGGGTTTGACGGGTTCGAGGTGTTGGACGAGGACATCGACCTCAGCGGCGCCGACTTCGGGAACAGCGGGAGTTCCGCCACCGGTCCGTTGACCGTGCCCGTTCCGCTGTCCGCCGATTCCTTCGTGGAGGGCGCGTTCAGTGACGGGGACAAGGGGGTGGATCTGGAGATCGGGGTCGAAGGCGATGCCGTGACCGGGCTGCCCCCGACCGGGTCAACCGGCGACGGGACGGGGCTGGCGGCCGCGAACCACAGCGCCGTGAAGCCGTTCGTGGTGAAGCTCCCCGACTCGGGGACGGTGCTGGTCGACGAGCTCGTGGCCGCGGTGGCCGGGCACCCGGGTGTGCGAGCACTGGCGAAGGACGTGCCGATCGTCCTGGTCGGCCGCGGCCTGGGGGCCGGCGATCCGGTACTGCCGCGTGCCCTGGCGGGGAAGACGGGCCACGTGGTGCACGCGCACACGGGCGTCGTCGAGGTGCGGAAGGACCCGTCGGGCAAGAACGTCCTTGTCGCGGAGGACATCACGGATGCCAACGGGACGTACCCCGGCTACTGGTTCACGGTGCGACCGTCCGAGGACCGGCACGAGGAACACTCCGAGCCGGGAGCCGACATGTTCGGCCATGACCGGAGCGGGCGGCCCATCCTGCGGTCACAGGTGGTGAGCACCACCATGGGGTCGAAGGAGACGTCCTTCAGCCACGGGCGCGCCTTCTTCATGGCCAAGGACCAGATGACGTTCCGGTTCTCACTGACGGGACTGGACCTCCGCCGGCCCGTGATTCGCTACGCCAGGAACGGCAAACACGTGCCCGGGCCCACACCGTGGTCGAAGGCGCGCGACCTGTACGCCGTCCAAGTGCACGCCAACCCCAATTCCGCCGGGCTGCCGGTGCGTCAGCAGGACGGTACCGTCGCGTTGACGGGAGTGAGCGGGACCGTGCTCGGACGCGGCGTCAAGCGCCGGCCGAGCTTCCAGAAGCTCGTGGACGACGCGGAGATCGTCCTCGTGGCGTGTATGGCGGGTGCGACTCCCACCTCCGGCGGCATCCCGCTCGGCCAGCAAGTGGCGGAGGAGACGGGCAAGGTCGTCTGGGCGGCGACCCGTTCCATCAGCGTCTGGGAGCGCTACACGGACTCCCATCTCTTCGTCTTCCCCAACACGGACGGGAGCGCCGGTGGATGGGTGAGGTTCACCCCTTCCCAACCGGGCTACGCGCTTGAACCCGTGGTGTTCACGGCGTCGCCGAAATCCGCACTCGTGGGGGTGGACGGTTCGCGGGGGTGGGAGCATCCGTCGGCCGCACAGGTGATGGAGGAGGTCGCGCGGCTGGCCGATCAGCTCGTCTCCGGCGAGGAGATGACGCCCCAGCGCTGGCAGTGGACGCTGCGGCAGTGGCGTGATCTGCGGAAACTGCTGGACACCGTGCTGTCGAAGCCGGAGCTCGCCGTCGTGCCGGGCGGGCGGGAGCAGTGGGACTCGCTGGGGCGTCCCGCACGGAGGCCGATCGCGTCGACGCTGCATCTCGCGGTCATGGCGGGGAGGGAGATCTCGCGGCTGCAGGAGCTGGTCCGCGACCGCCCCCGCTCTTCGGCGGATCTCAGCGGTGTGGACACGGGCCGGCTCCGTGACGAGTTGCGGTGGTTCGCGGCGCACATCGACGCCGACCACCTCGCGGCACTTCAGGCGGCGTACTCCGAGGTGAGTCTCCCCCTCCGGGACGACCAGCAGCAGGTGGTGGTGGACGGCGCCGGTCCGGGGGAGCCCGACTGGTCGTACCGTCCGTCGGGGAAGCTGGACGAGGACCTTCCCTGGACCGCCGGGGTCAGGACGTGGTTCGGCGACCTGCTGAACGGGGTGGCGGACATCCGCAAGCCGGTGGCCCAGACCCCCGGAGGGCCGGACGCGGTCCCGGACGAGACGGACCGTGCGATCCACCAGGCCGGCCAGGCACTGGCCGAGGCCGTCGAGGAGGGGCAGGGGCTGCTCTCCGAGCTCACCATGTACATCGACCTGTTGGACGATTTTGACTTGTACGACCCGGAGAGCTTCAAGACGATCTCCTCGGTGTGGGCTGTCCGCGTCTCGCGTCTCGCCCTGCGGATGCGCGACACGGCCGACCGTCTGACCCTCCTCGGGACCGTCCTGCGGACGCTGCACGCCAGCAAGGCCGGCGCTTCCACTGAGCTCGTGCCTGAGCCTGAGCCCGTGCCTGAGCCCGTGCCTGTGCCCGTGCCTGTGCCTGAGTCCGTGCCCGAGCCCGTGCCTGTGCCTGTGCCTGAGTCCGTGCCCGTGCACGGCGAGAACGGGCTGCCCCCTGTCGAGGGCTCCGCGCCGCAGCAGCACCCGTCGCAGGAGGAGGCCCTCGACGACCCCACCGCCCGCAGCACTCCGCAGTCCCCGTCGGTCGAGGAGGTCCCGGAGCACGACCTGAGCTCCGAGATCCTGCCGTTGTCCTTCGACGTGTACTCGACGCTCAGTCCCACCGAGCACGTCGAGCCGGAGTCGGAGCCGGACGGTCTGGAGCCTGACGGTTCGGAGGCGGACGGTCCGGAGCCGCTGGACGGGTCCGGCCCGCTCGACCAACCACCCGTCCACCAGCACCCCCTGTACGAGGGCGTTATCCGGAACCAGGTGGCGCGGCTCACCGGCAAGCTCGCCCCGGAGCAGGAACTGACCCCGAATGGTCTCGCCTTGGCGTACTCGGCCTGGGGCGCGCTCAAGATGAAGGCGCTGGACGCGTTCAACGACCCCCGCCAGGCCGTGGTCCCTGGTGGGAAGGCCCAGTACGACGCACACGGTCTCCCGGCGCGGGCGCCGATCGAGCTGACGCGGAGCCTCGCGGTCACGCTACGGGAGGAGGTCCGACGCCTGATCGACTTGCTCCGCGCCCACCCCGACCAGGCAGTGGCGCATGCCAGGAGGACACCGGCCACGCTGCGCGCGGAGCTGGAGGACTTCCTCCACCAGATCGACACCGCCACCCTGCCCGACCTCGACACGATGATCGACGAGCTCCAGGAGCCCTTCTTCGACGACGTACCGGAGAACGATCCCGACACGGAGGACGGGGGACCGAGCTGGGAGGAGCCTGTCCTCGCCGACGAGGACGAGGACGAGGACCAACTGGTCTCCGACCTGCCCCGGACACCGGTGGCGCCGCCCAACCAGGCCGGCGGCAGCCGCTTCGACCTGTCCGAGCCGGACTGGTCCCGCCTGCTGGGCGGATCCGGGACCGAGGCGGACACCGAGTGGTTCCTCGGCGTCCGGAACTGGTACCTGGGGCACGCGCGGGCGGCGCTCGACGTCCGCGTCCCGGACGAGCGGGGCGAGGTCCCGGACCAGGCGGTGCTGGAGTCCGAGGTCCACGCGCAGTGGCGGGCGCTGTTGGACGAGGCGCGCCGGCTGGGCACGGAGCTGCGGGCGTTCACCGACGACCGCACGGCGACGGACTTCGAGACGTTCGGCCTCCCGGACCCGGACACCTACGAGGGCGGTCGGCAGGCGTGGGCGGCGGAGGCGGGCAGGCTGGCCGCGCGGATGCGCGAGCTGAGTACCCGCATGTCCGAACACGCCGAGCGGTTCAAGCCGCTGGACCTGTCCGTCGAGCACCGCCGCAGGCCCCGGGCCCTCAGCATGTCGGAGGAGAGCGACGCCTTCCACGCCCTCCAGCACGGTGCGTTCCCGCAGACGGGGACGGTGTCGCCGGACGAGCCGTCGTACGCCCACCTGTCGGCGATCGAGCAGGTCGACCCCGAGACCGTGCACAGCCTCGTCGTGCGGGCCTCCGACCCGGCCGGCGGCCAGGGTTTCCAGTGGCGCACCGACGACGACGTGCTCTACCGGTGGGACTCGAGACCGCCCGAGGAGATCCTCGCGGAGGGGTTCGGACTGCGGAAGGGGGAGCCGTTCCAGGGCAGCCTGCGCAGCTACCAGTCCGGCGGCGCCGGCGACTACCGCGCCCCCTTCGTCTCCACCACCCGCTCGACCGCGCTGCGTATCCCCGGGCGGGGACAGCGCATGTACCGGTACACCATCCGTGTCGGCGGCGGCCTGGACCTGACGAAGACCCTCGGCCGGGACGGGTATCCCGACATGGCCGAGGTGGTCTTCTTCGGCGGCATCGCGCCGGAGTTCATCGACCCCGTGGTCGAAGTCCTCGGCCACGACGGACAGCTGACCGCCGTCACGCCGCCGTCAGCCCAGGACGACCTGGACCTGGTCCCGGTTTCCGACGAGGTCCTGAAGACCGGCCCCGTCCCGGACCCCGACCGCGAGCTCGACGGTGGCGACCTCGTGCAGCACGGGGACGGGCAGGACCAGGAGCACCCGGACGCTCGGAAGGTCCTCCCGGCCGAACCGAAGGAGGAAGAGGAAGAGGAAGAGGAAGAGGAAGAGGAAGACACCCCGCCCGGCTCCCTCGTCCGGCCCGACCGGGAGGACCAAGACCGGGAGGACGACGGCCAGGAGGGGTCCGACCAGAGGCAGTGGAACGCGGGAACACCCCGGAAGGCCCTGGAGGCCCTCAAGCTGCGGTCCTTCGACGCCGGAGCCGGTGGCGACTGCTTCTACCTGGCCCTGCAGGCGACCGTCCGCGCGACGGATCCGAACCATCCTCTGGTCCACCTTGACGTCCCCACCCTGAGGGACCGGCTCTCCGGGCGGCTCCGGACCGAGCTGAACGACCCCGACTCCCGGGTGCGGGCCGGCGCCGCCGGTCAGATGGGCTTCGATCCGGCGTTCCAGGAACAGGTCAAGGCCAACGCCGCCGCGTGGCACTCGGAGAAGTACCCCGAGGCCACCTCCCGGGAGCGGAACACCTTCGTCCAGGAACACTTCGACGCGGTGCTGCAGAACGACCCGGGCGCGTGGAAGCGGGCCCTCCTCGACCACGGACTCGCCGAGTCCCTGGTCCATGAGGTGAAGACCCTCCACAGCTACAACAACCTGGGCGGCGAGCTCACCCCTCTTCTCGCGCACTTGGAGTTCGGCGTCGACCTGACGCTGATCAACGAGACCGGACTCGTCATCCCCTTCGGCACCCGGGACCAGATGGCTGTGCCCCTGGTGCGGGTCGGCGACCACTTCCTCGCCACCGCCCGGCTGCCCCAGCCACAGGAGACCGGGTCTCCCAAGGAGCCGAGCACGCCGATCGTGGAGCAGAAGGAGCAGGGCTCCCCCGAGGAGGAGCGGAAGCAGGACGACGACCAGAAGCAGGACGAGGGCCACCAGCAGGAGCGGGACCAGACGCGGGACCAGGACAAGACGCAGAACCAGGCGCAGGACCAGGCGCAGGAGCGGGACCAGGAGCGGGACCAGACGCAGGACCAGGAGCAGGAGCAGGGCCACCAGCAGGACCAGGTCCAGAAGCGGGAGAAGGCCCCCGAGCAGAACGAGCAGCAGCAGGGCGAGCAGGTGACGCAGCACCCCGTCGAGCCCTCCCCGCCGCCGTTGCCCACCCTGCCCACTCTGCCCACCCGGATCAGCACCCACCGGCAGCTCAGCGCCTACGACTACGTCGAGATCGTGGGTGAGCACCAGGAGGCGCTGGTCGACGCGTTGATGCTGGAGCTGCGAAAGGCACTCGGGGACGAAGTGGCGGAGGAGGCCCGCACCCAGATGCTGGTGTTCCTCACAGGAGACCACGTCAGACCCCGTGTCGCGGCGATGACCCGGGGCTCGGAGCTGTGGGTTCCCATCGACGTCTCGGACTGGCACGGTGAGGTACGGGTCACCGTGGAGCTCAACGACGACCAGGTGGTGAGTGAGGAGCTCGGTCAGGTCGAGTTCGAGAACGGTGCCGACATGAACTCCGGGTCCGGCGTGTTCAGCGACAAGCAGGACAACTGGACGCTCGCCTTCTCCGCCCGCGGCACGGCGATGGCAGAGAGCTTCAAGGGCACGATCACCCTGGGCAGAACGTGGAGCCGGACCACCGCCGTGACCTTCGAGCAGCGTGGTGGGCGGTTCGCGCGCGGCAAGACCGTCAGGGACGCTTTGGCGGTGGTGGGGAGCATCCGGTTCACCGTCGATCTGTCCACCCTCGAACAGGTCGGTCTCAAGACCGTCCTGCCGACCAAGGCGGCCGGTCGCCAGCACGGGACCGGCCCCCTGGGGAGCATCAGCGCCGACGTCCCCATCCGGGTGGTGGTGCCCAAGGGCGACGCGGAGTCGGAGAGCGGCAACCAGCTCAAGCCGGGCGATCAGCACCTGCTGCCGCCGAAGTCCGTCATGGACCTCCGCGCGCTGCACGGCACGGACATCACCGAGGACGTCTACCCGCTGGACTCCGACGGCGGCCGTACCAAGGGCGGGCTGCGGGAGACCCTGGGGCGGGCGTACGGGGACGAGCAGTCGGTCGACGCGCTCGGCGAGGAGCTGTTCGGCAAGAGCTGGCCCACCGTCCGCGAGAACCTGGCCAGCCGGATCGACCTGGTGCTGATCCACGAGTACCTGGCCGGAATGACGGCCGGTGAGCCCCTGGAGATCCTTCTCCCCGGCGACATGGGCTCGGTGCGGTTCACCGCCGAGGTCGCGTCGATGGAGCACGTGGGCACGACCAAGGCGACCGAGTTCAACGCCGGCGCCGACATCCTCGACACGGTCACGTACCCCCTGGCTTCCGGCGGCAGCAAGCAGATCGCCGCCACCCTGCTGGGAGACCCGCTCATCGGATCGAACGCCAAGGGGCAGGGAGGTGTCTCCTACCAGCGGGGCCGGACGGCGATCGGTATCGAGTCGGTGTCCCACCGCTCCGGGAAGGCCCTGAAGATCAAGGTTCCGGGCGCGGTCTTCGACGGCACGGCCAAGGTCAAGGTCGACTTCCTCACCAAGGAGGGGCAGTCCCGCGGAAATACGCACTTCGACCTCGGGTTCCGCTCCATCTCGCAGGCCGCCGACTGCGAGAAGACGGCCGAGCACCAGGTCTTCACGTCCCCCGCCCCCGAGGACGGGGAAGAGCCGCCGCGGTACATCGATCCGACGGTGGTGGAGAAGGGCAAGGCGTTCTGGGCGCCGCCGGCTCAGCTGTGGGGCACGGGGGACCAGCGCGGGTTCACGGAGGAGGCGATCCCCCTCAACGTCTTCACCGACGAGCGCATCGCTTTCGCGCCGTGGACGCAGCACGGCACTACGGAGCCGGCCGCTGTCGTGGAACCGACCGGCGGTACCGGGACGCCGGTCGTCGTGACGCCGCCCGATCAGGCCCGCAAGGGCTTCATGGCCACTCTGGACGCCCTGGGCAAGGCCCACTACGGGGACGAGTGGACGAAGACGCGGCTCCTCGTGCACAGCAGCTTCCGCACCGAACGCCTGGTCTCCGCGCTGCCCGCGATGAGCCAGGGGGCCAAGCTCAGCAGCCCCGTCCTCACGGAGGCTCTGTCGGGGAAGGGCTCCCGGATCGCGCTGACCGCCACCATCGGGAGGCTGGCCTACCTCAAGGAGATCGACGCCGCCGATCCGAACGTCCTCAACGAGTCCACGTCGGGGCAGGCCTGGCGTCTGCTGGACTGGATGGACACCTCGTTCAACGGCGCCGGTGGAGGCACCGGCGCGCTGGCCTCCGACGTCTCGATGAACGGTACAGGGGGCCTCGGCCAGGCCAACCGACGACGCGAGGGCGGACGAGAGGCGAGCAGTTCGAGGACCGTGGCCAACGGCAAGTGGCGCGAGCCGATGGTCCTCTTCTGGGGCGAGGCGCACTACAGCTTCCACGTCCAGCACGCGGGCGCCGGCTCGAAGCACCCGGCCGCGAACCACGAGCCCGTCCCGGTGCCGTTCCTCATCGCCGTCCCGAAGAGCGAGGCAACGCGCTTCGTGGCCGAGAGGACCGGGCAGATGCTCTTCGACCGGGACGGCCTGATCACGGTCCAGCACGAGCCGCCCCTGGCACCGACGTCCGATCCCGTCCACTCCGGGGAGTCACCGGACACCGGCGAGAAGGTGGAGACGGACGATACGTCGGACACCGGCGAGAAGGTGGAGACGGACGATACGTCGGACACCGGCGAGAAGGTGGAGACGGACGTTACGTCGGACACCGGCAAGAAGGTGGAGCGGGCGGCGGTCACCCAGGAGAAGGCCCTCGTCCGACCACCCGTGCGGACGGTGGTACGGCAGCCCCTGCCGCGGCCGCCGGCCGACGGCGGCCTGAAGAGCCTGGAGACGGCGCCCCTGCTGCCCCCGCCGCGGATAACCCGGTTCAACCGGTTGGGCCCGAACGACATCCCGCTCGGCTTCCACGACGGCTGGAAGCTGATGAGCTCCCTCAAGGACGCGTTGGAGCCGCACCTCGGGGAGTACTGGGACGGGATCGAGGAGGCGTTGACCGTGGTGGTGAGCCCCTCCGCCCTGCGTCCGCAGATGTGGAGTCTGAGCAGCAGCCCGGAGCCGATGACCATCGTCATCGACGGAAAGGGAAACCACCTCGAACTGGACATCAAGCAGGTGGACTTCATCGCCGACGCCTACGCCGGTGAGGTCGACTCCTTCGAGTTCGAGACCGGTGGCGAGCTCCGGAACTCCACCGGCGCCATGCGGGACGAGCGGCAGCGCGACACGGTGACGGTCAACGGTGCCTTGAAGCTCCCGCACTCCCTCACCCTCGGGGGCACCTGGACAGGCAACTCGGACCAGTCGACGGGGCACTCCCACGACATCTCGGGCACGTCGGTGAACAAGGTCAAGACCACCGAGCCCGCCGTGTTCTACAAGGGAACCTTCCGGTTCGCCTTCGACGTCCGCCTCACCCGTACCGACCAGTTCGGCATCTCCCGCGCCGTGCCGGTCCCGCAGGTGGTCAGCGAGGTCACCGGAAAGGTCGCGGTCCCCAAGCGCGAGACGGTGGACGCCGCCACCGGCAGGCGCCCCACGCCCACCGAGGCCTACCTCCCCCCCAAGCGGATCACGTCCACCCACCGGCTCGGCGTCGACGACCAGGTCCACGAGGTGCGGCTGCCCGCGAGCCTGGGTGCCGCGAAGACGACGCGGGACCTGGGCCCCCTCATGTCCCGGAAGCGGCCGATCACCACGACCAAGGACTCCAGCCGGGAACAGGGCTCGGAGGCCACGACCTACGTGACCTCCGTCGACACCGTCGGCGAGCAGGTGTTCGGCAAGAACTGGCCCAGGGCCCGGCGCGACCTCCTCCAGCAGGTCACCCTCGACTGGGCCACCCGGCGGTTGAAGCAGATGAACGCGGGCGAGGTCATGACCGTCTACGTCCACGGCGGCAGGGTGCGCGTCACCAGCACCGTGACGGACCTCGTGCACACCGGCACCACCAAGCAGAGCGAGTTCAACCTGGGCTCGGTCCGCCGCGTCGGCGAGGGCGGCACCGATGGCGAGTCCTCACTCGGTGGCGGCCGCAACACCGTGAAGACCGGGCAGTTCCAGGTGAACGCGCCGGTCGCTCCTTTCAACTCGGTGTTCGGCAGCGTCACCATCGGTCGCGGCACCGGCAAGGAGCTCATCGGCGTCGCCGCCACCCAGAGTTCGGCCGGCACAGCCGTCAAGACGAAGGCGCCCGGTGCGTTCTTCGAGGGCGAGGCACACCTCCACTTCGAGTTTGTCGCCGACCCGCCGGGCTTCACCGGACGGATCGCCGACGCGTTCGTCAAGCAGCGGCGCACCATCCTCAACCTGCACAGCGCGTACCTCGAAGGGAAGGCCAAGAAGCTGGAGCTGCGGGCGACGTCGCAGCAGGACGGCGGCTCCGGAAAGAACCGGCGGTACCTCACGCCCGCGCAGCAGGAAAAGGTCCAGCGGCTGGCCGACCAGACGCTGAAGAGGCGGAACACACTCGACGAGAAGGCGTTCGACGTCACCAGGAAGACGGAACGGCGCGGCATGGTCACCGTCGACCTGGACGTGACCGTCCAGACCCAGGCCGCGGCCGCGGACAAGCCCGACCCGCTGCCGAAGACGCCGGCGCCACTCCGGAAGGATGTCGTCTCCCAGCCGAAGATGCTGAAGCCGAAGCAGGACCCGGTCCTGAACGGACTGGAGCCGAAGGCCGTCGTGAGCAGCCTCGACGACGTCAACGGCGTGCACCAGCTGCTGAACCTCGTCGGGAGGAGGGTCTACGGCACCAAGCGCTGGGAGGGCAAGGGGAAGCCCACCGGTCAGACCATGGCGGGCATCGCTCGCGACGCCGTTCTGTCCGGCAAACTCACCTCCCGGATAGCCGAGCTGACCCGCCCTCGTGCGAAGGACACGAACGCCCAGGACGTCGCGGGGGTCATGAGCATCGCCCTGGATCCGACGAACCGGGGCGACCGGATCGAGGTGACCGCGAAGGTGGTCCGGCCGCTGACGTACGAGCGGTTCGACAAGGGCGCTGAGAGCGCCCTCAGCAGCGACATGGGGCACCGCTTCACCACCACCGAACTGGCGACCCGCCAGAAGAACGTCCAGGTCCAGATCGGCGACGAGGCGAGTATCGAGGACGCCGCGCAGGTCCTCGCCTCCGTCGTCGGCACACATGGCGGTATGAACCGCGCCGGCGCCATCCAGAGCGAGGACGGCAAGGTCATCGCCAACATCAAGTCCCCGGCTCCCATGGGCTTGTTCACCGGAGACGTCCTCCTCACCTTCACGTTCTTCAAGGGCGGCAGGGCGGTCGCGCGGGAGAGCGGGCACATCCCGCTGACCGTGGGCCTCCCGGAGCCCCGGACCGAGGTGGAGAAGGCGCCGGAGGACAAGGCCGTGAAGGCCCCGAAGGAGCAGCCGGTCGAACCGTCGGCGGAGGACCTGGAGTGGGCGACCCGACTGGTGAAGCCGCCGCTCGTCATCGGCCGCGAGAACGTCGCCAGGGCGCGGGAGCTGCTTCCCGAGGTCCGGCGCCAGTTCGCCCTGCACCGTGCCGACCTGCCGAAGACCGCGGACGGCCTGCGGGAGGCCATCCGGAAGATCTGGCTCAACAACGGCCTGGAAACGCGCCCCGGGTGGGCGCCCGGAGGCGCGTCCGGGCAGAAGGAGGCCCACTTCACCCGGGACGACGACCTGGACGACAGCCTGGACGACAACCCGTACGGCGAGGGCCCCTCCCGTAGCTCCGGGGCCGGTTCCGGCTCTGGTTCCGGCTCCGAGTTCGACGAGCACACCGACGACGACTCCGACGAAGCGCCGCAGGACAAGGACCTAGGGATCACCGTTCCGCCGGAGGCGTCCGAGGCGCTGGCCCGGACCTTCGTGGCCCCGTCTTGGGACACGCGGCTCGACGTCGTCCTCGACGAACTGACGCCGTACGCCGGGGACCTCCGGCCCGGGAACGTCCCGCCCGACCACCTCCTGCAGCGCGGTTGGGACCTGGTGCAGGAACTCCCCGGGGACGGAGGCCAGGGCATGGCGCTGCGCAACCGGCTCGCGGCGCTGCTCACCAGGCTGGAGCGCACCCACTTCCCGGTGGTGTCCTCCTTCCCGCGTCGGCCCTTCGAAGCCTCCCCGGACGAGTGGGAGGACTGGCGGGAAGGGCTGGAGGACATGCTGACCGACCTCGCCGACCGGGACGGGCTCGAACCCGACGAGGCCCCGCAGATCGAGGAGTTGTCGGCGCGGGCCCGCGGATACCGCCAGGACATCTGGCGGGACAGCGCGCTGGTCTCCCTCATGGGGGGAGAGCGCCGGATGCTCACGAACGCGGTCAACCGGGTCGTCGCCACCCTCAACAGCGCCAGGGAGGACTTCGCGGAGTCCGGCGAGCGGTCAGACGTCGATCAGTCAGATGTTGATCATTCAGACGCTGATCAGTCCGACAGCGCGGAGTCCGACGATGATCGGTCCGACGATGATCGGTCCGACGACGAGCGGTCGGATGATCAGGACTCCGACGATCAGGACTCCGGCGTCGAGCAGCAGGCCGTCCCGGAGAACGTGCCCGACCACGCCCTGGACCAGCAGGTCTTCCCCGGCGCCCGGACGTTCGTTGACGAGCGGGACGGTGTCGAGTACGGCCGGAGCGTCTGGGGGAACCACGTCGAGTCGCTGCCCGAGGCGGTGCGGGAGGCCCTGCGCAGCTACTCGGGAGGCGCGGACGACGAGTCGCGGCGCGCCCTGCCGTTCCAGCCCTTCACCGAGGTGATCAAGGCCCTGGCGGACGACTACGACCGCGCCGACGGCACGCTCACCGAGTTCGCCACGTCGATCTGGCGGGACCACCAGGTGCTGCGCGACGGCCTCTACGACGACATGGTGCACGAGAGCAGCGATCCTCTTCCGATGGTGGCCGGCGACCAGTTCCTGCGCAGCGCGCTCCAGGCGACCCACCAGGTACTCACGTTGATCGACCGGGGGATCGGTACCTTCCCGGTGCCGGAGGACGTGGTGGTGACGAGGGCGCTCATCCAGGAGACGCTCGACCACCTGGGGCCCCTGGAGCCAGGCCAGATCATCCGCCAGGGCAGTTTGATGTCGACCTCGTTCGGCCCGGTCGCCCCGGACTTCACCGAACGTCCCGCCGTTCTGCACCTGCTGGTCCCGGCGGGCACGCGGGCCCTCTACATCGCCGGCGTCTCGATGAGCGGGGACGAGGAGCGGGAACTGCTGATCGGCCGCGGCTTCGACTGGCAGGTCGTGCGGGTCGAGGACCGGGGAGGCCGCCGCCACATCTACGGCCGGATGAACCCGTCGCAGCCCTCGGCCGAGGACCTGGCCTGGGCGGAGAGCCAGGTGCCCGTGCCGTCGACCGGCGACTCCGCGCTGGACGCGCGGGCCGTCACCGTCCGTCCGGAGGTCGTACGGCGGCTGGCCATGGAGCGCGGGCTCTTCCCGCCGGGCGGCCCGTCCCCCGTCGACCGGGCCGGCCGGATCTTCCACCACCTCGGCGTCCCGGTGCGGCTCGAAGCGCCGCGGAGCCTTCCGGTGCCCGACGCCGCTTCGTCCGAGACCGCTCCGTCGCCTGAGCCATCAACGTCCAGGGCGGTCCCGCAGAGCGCCTTCGACTTCTACACCGTGCTCGCGCCGAACTCCGGCTCCGTTCCCGGGCAGCAGCCGGTGCCCGTCGGAAGCTCGCGCCGGGAACGGGACGAAGAGAACACGCCCGTCGCCGGCACCTCCAAGCGCCCGCGGCTGGGCAGCCGCGCCACCAGGACCGAAGCCGGTTCGGACCCCGATGCGGAGCCTGACCCTGATCCCGATCCCGAGCCCGAGCCCGAGCCCGAACCCGGTCGTGGACCTGACCGCGAGTCCGACGACGAACCGGACGCGGACCCCGACCTCGCACCGGACACCGCACGGCAGTTGGAGGACCTGCCGCCGCACGTGATCTCCGAGGCGTCCGGCTACCTGCGGCTGCCCCCGGTCATCGGCCGCGAGCCGTCCCAGTACCAGCTGCGGGCCCTGCACCGGCGCGCGGTGGACCGGGTCGCCCGCGTCCTGCTCGCCCCGCACCCCGACGAGGCCACCCGCGCGGCCGCAGCCGAACAGGAGGCGCGGGCGGCGGCCCGGGAGTACGGCCTGGTCCGGGGCAAGGCCCCGGTCGGCGGCACGCCCCGGCACGGCGACTCCTCGCGGAACACCCAGCGGGGGCGGGGCGGTGCCGGTGGGCCCGGCGAACCCGCCGGGCCCAGCGGGCCGTCCGTCGTGCCCAATGGGCCGCCGCGGCGCCCGCTCGCCCCACTGGCCAGGGGGCTCGGCCTGCCCCGCGACCACGCCGCGCTCTTCGCCGACCACCTCTCCTGGATGGCCGGCTCCGGCCTGCGCCACCCCACCCGCACCGCGCTGCACAGCCTCCGCTCCGACCTGGCGGGACTCGGCTTCGAACCGCGCGACTCCGCGTGGTTCACCGGACAGGTCGACCGCCTTGAGCCGGGTGAGGCCGCCTCGTTCCACGCCTACCTGACCGGCAACGGGCTGACGCTGGACGCGCTGCGCCGGGCATCCGTCGAACAGGGCCGAGCGCAGGTACGGGCCTGGCTGGCGGACACGGCGCGGTACGGCGCCCTGATCACCTCGCAGGCCGGCCCCGACCACTGGTCGTCCCTGGTCGGCGACTGGACCAGCGGCGACTTCGCCGTAGGCCGGTTCGCCGGCGTCCTGCACCGCATCCTCCAGAGCCCCCATCCGCAGCCGTCCCCCGCCCGGACGGCCGGCCGGATCACCCGGGACCTGGTGGAGCTGAGCACTGTGCTCGGCCGCATCCCCGACGAGATCCCGCACCTCGCCGCCGGAGCGCCGTTCGGGCCGGACACCCTGCTGCGTGCCTCTCTCGCGCTCCAGGTCGACCCGGGCCGGCTGGCGCGGCTCTTCCCGCACGACCTCACAGCCCTCCACCAGGCCCCCGACAGCGCCACCTTCACCAGGTGGTCCGCCCTGCTGCGCGACCAGCTGGGACAGTTGGGGCTGCACCCGGAGGACCCGGCGGGCTGGGCCGCCTTCGAGGAGGTCACACACCGCTTCTTCGCCGCCGCCGGGCCCGGCGCCCCGCTGCCCGGCGGCAGCCGCGGCTACGCGCACACGGCCGCCTTCCTGGACATCGCCGGCCTGGACTTCCCGACCCTGGCCAGGGAGTCCACCGCCGTCACCGAGCGGCTGGGCGCCGTCTACGCCGCCCTCACCGTCCGGCCCCGCCCGATCCCGGACCGGGCACTGATCCAGGAGGTGTACACGCACCTCTTCCACGCGCCCGAGGGCGTCGACCTGCGGGAGTACGCCGAGCAGTGGCTGGAGGAGCACGACGTCCTCCCACCTGAGGAGGGCCATGCGCCGGTCTCCGAGGAGGAGGGGGAGGAGCAGGAGGAGCCGGACCTAGGCCGCCGGCGCGACGACGTCCAGGACCACGACGACCTCCACCACGGCGACGACGAGGACCTCGTCCCGGTCAGCCCGCCGCCCGGCTACCTCTCCCCGCCCCCGCCGTCCTACCGCTCTCCCGCCCCGGGGGAGTACTTGGCGGCGTTCCGGAACGGCACGCCGCTGCCCGACTACCACGAGCTCTTCCCGGCCCGGCAGCCCACCGCCGCGTACCACCGGGCCGACGCCTCGGAGTCGGAGGACGACCAGCCGTTCATCCCGATGGGTCCGGTGTCCAACCAGGCGGTACTGAACTGGGCGGAGTACTGGGGCGTCCACCCGCCGAGGCTGGGCCGGACCACCGTGCAGCCGTGGTTCGACGGGGTGATGCTCGGCCGGCTGGACGCGCTGCGGGAGCGGCTGGGCGTGCACGACGTGGCGAGTCTGCTGTCCGTCGCGGACACCGTGGAGTACGTGCCGACGGTGGCCGAGTTCGACCAGGTCGCCGCCGGCCTCGGCCTCGCGGACGCGCCGAAGGAGCTGCACCGGATGCTGAAGCGGCTGGGTCGGCCGCTGGCCTGGTCCTCGCTCCGGCACCTCTCCCGACTACCCGGAACCCGGGAGGACATCGCCCGGCTGCGCCAGTCGTCCCTCCCGCACGCGGTCATGATCCGCTCCCTTGTACGCTGGCTGCGCACACGTGCGGACGAGATGGACGCAGGTCTCCAGGACTCCGACGATCTGCCGGGCGTGGAGGCCTACTTGGGTGCCGATGCCTCCGACTAGGGCCTTCCTCCGGATCGGACCGGGCCGGGCCGGGGCGGCAGGGGACGCGAGCCGGCACGATCCGAACGAGAGGCCCTCGACGCGTGGGCCGGGGTGTCGCGGTCCGCAAGCCCCAGAACACCCGTCCCGGGCCCGGCGTCCCACCCACCACCGCGGATCTCCAGGTTG